>CAZLJT010000334.1:0-3625 GCA_964559905.1 uncultured Aquiflexum sp. | reverse complement strand
CAAAATGGATCCCTCCGCATGAGCGAATTGCGATTTTGGAAAAAGTAGCTGAATTGATGAAAGCAGATCTCGAGGAACTCACCAATACCGCAGCGAGTGAAGGAGGCAAACCTTATCAGGATTCCAAAGTAGAAGTGATCCGTGCCATTAATGGTGTTAAAATTGCAGCCGGGGAAATCGGCAGACTTACAGGTAAACAAATCCCCATGGGTCTTACTCAGGCCTCTGAAAACAGAATTGCATTTACTACCAGAGAGCCTATTGGAGTCGTTGCCTCAATTTCCGCGTTTAATCACCCCTTAAACCTGATCGTACATCAGACAGTGACAGCATTTGCTGCAGGCTGTCCGGTTATTGTCAAGCCGGCTTCCACAACACCTCTGTCCTGTTTGGCTTTTGCAGAAATACTTTACAAAGCTGGAGTTCCTAAAGATTGGGTTCAGGTATTGATCCTCGACAATGAATCTGCTGAAGCACTTGTCACAGATAAAAGGATTAATTTCTTGTCTTTTATTGGATCGGCCAAAGTGGGCTGGTCACTCAAGTCAAAATTGGCACCAGGAACCAGATGTGCTTTGGAACATGGTGGTGCCGCTCCGGTTATTGTAGAAGCTGATGCAGATTTCAAAACCATGGTTCCCGCCCTTGTCAAAGGGGGATTTTATCATGCCGGTCAGGTATGCGTATCAGTCCAAAAAATATTCGCCCATGAATCTATCGCACAGGCACTAGCAGATGAGATTACAAAAGCGGCCGAACAACTAATAGTAGGTCATCCTTTGGATAAAAACACGGAAGTAGGTCCTTTGATAGCCGAAAAAGAGGTTGAAAGGGTGCATGAATGGGTATTGGAAGCAGAAAAAAGTGGAGGAAAAATTCTTTGTGGAGGAAAAAAGATCTCGGACACCTGCTATTCACCTACAGTTATATTTAATCCCGCAAGCGAAGCCAAAGTATCCTCTGAAGAAATATTCGGTCCCGTAGTTTGCGTCTATCCATATGCAGACCGGGAAAAAGCCATTATGGAGGCAAACAATTTGGATTACCATTTCCAAGCTGCAGTATTTACCAAAGACCTTGACATTGCCTTTGATACTGTTCAAAAACTAAATGCTACTGCTGTGATGGTCAATGACCACACTGCCTTCAGGGTGGATTGGATGCCATTTGGAGGAAGAGATGCCTCAGGCGAAGGATTAGGTGGTATCCCCTATTCCATGCATGAAATGACAAGGGAAAAACTGATGGTAGTAAAAAGCAGGTATTTGTAAGCAGCAGTTTTCCATATTCATAAAGTCCACCGCTCTACTACGACGGAGTAAAACGGTGGACTACAATAAATCTGATAGCACTTAGTAACCAGAATTTCTCAATTATATAATCTCCCTTACTAACTGAGTATAAAGTCAGCAGCCATCCTAGCATGTAACTGGGTGGTGGAGATCAAGGGATAATCGCTTTCTTCCTGAGTAACCAACAAAGGCAATTCCGTGCAGCCCATAATCATTCCTTCTGCTCCTCTTGCTGCGAGTAATTTCATTTGTTCTTTATAAAAAGCTTTTGCTTGTTCCGAAAACTTCCCTTGGGTCAATTCTTTGGAGACAAAATAATGCGACTGATCAAGGTATTCCTGATCCGGTATGATAGTGCTGATATTGAATTTTTTGTTGAGATACCCTGGAATAAAATCACCTGTCATGGTTGGTTTGTTTCCAAGCAAACCCAAAGTTTTGATTCCTTTTGATTCTGCTTCTTTACCAATAACTTCCGCTATATGTAAGATAGGAATATTTATTTTGGGCTGTACATAATCATAGACCATGTGAGGTGTATTGGCACAGATAATAATAGCCTCTGCTCCTGCAGATTCCAAGTTCCTCGCAATCTCCAGATAGGATTCTTTGATTTTTTCTTTTTCCTGATCGCGCATCAGTTTTATATTCAGACTGTAAAGCAGGAGAGGCGGATTTTGATCTTCCCCTATCTTTTCCCCTACTAACTCATTGATAAGCCTGTAATATTCTATGGTAGAGTGCCACGAAGTGCCTCCTATCATTCCTAATAATTTCATGGATTAAATATAAGCTGAAATTGAATACCTTTAGTGTAATAAAGGACACAAAGACATTTTGGAATTTGTCCCTCATTTCCATTTTAAAATAGTATTACCTCTCAAACCAAAATTTCCTTACAGCTTTCGACCACCGAATCAATTATTTTACCTAATTTTGAATCCCATAAGAATCAAAACAAAACAACTTCCTTCCATTCTTATGGCATCATCCACCAAATATATCTTTATTACAGGAGGCGTGACCTCTTCCTTGGGCAAGGGCATCATAGCGGCATCTTTGGCAAAGCTACTGCAGGCTAGAGGGTTTACAGTCACCATCCAAAAATTTGATCCTTATCTAAATATTGATCCGGGAACACTCAATCCTTATGAGCATGGCGAATGTTATGTGACTGAGGATGGGGCGGAGACAGATCTGGATTTGGGTCATTATGAGCGCTTTCTCAATACCCCTACTTCTCAGCTGAACAATGTGACAACAGGAAGGATATATAATAATGTCATCACAAAAGAAAGAAAAGGGGAATATTTGGGGAAAACAGTTCAGGTAATTCCCCATATTACGGATGAAATCAAAAGGAATTTCTTCAAACTCGGCGAAGATGGAAAGTATGATGTAATTATCAGTGAAATTGGTGGCTGTGTCGGTGATATCGAATCTCTGCCGTTTATTGAAGCAGTTAGACAAGCCAAATGGGATATTGGGAGCAATAACATCCTAGTCATTCATTTGACGCTTATACCCTATCTTTCGGCCGCAAAAGAATTAAAAACAAAGCCAACCCAACATTCCGTCAAGCAATTGCTGGAAGCTGGGATTCAACCTGATATATTAGTCTGTAGATCGGAATATCATTTGCCTTTGGATGTTAAAAAGAAACTTGCACTTTTCTGTAATGTGGAATTGAATTGTGTGATTGAAGCGATGGATGCGGAGACAATTTATGATGTGCCATTATTGATGAAAAAAGAAAAACTCGACGAGAGAGTTTTATCAAAACTTAAGTTGAGTTCAAAAAACAACACGGAACTGGATCAATGGAAAGATTTTCTTGGCAGACTAAAAAACCCTACCCAAGAGGTAAATATTGCCTTGGTGGGCAAATACGTTTCCTTGCCCGATGCCTATAAATCCATTATCGAATCATTTATCCATGCAGGTGCAGCTTCAGAATGCAAGGTTCATCTTAAATTGATTTCCTCCGAAGAATTGCATCCGGAGAGCATCAGCAAAAAGCTCAATGATATAGACGGGATATTGGTTGCACCCGGTTTTGGTGAAAGAGGACTTGAAGGAAAAATAGAAACTGTTAAATTTGCCCGCGAAAACAATATTCCATTCTTTGGGATTTGTTTAGGTATGCAGGTGGCTGTAATTGAATTTGCCAGAAATGTCATCGGACTTGAAAAGGCCAACAGTACAGAAATGGATCCAAATACCCCCTATCCTGTTATTGATTTGATGGAGGCACAAAAAAATATTGATCAAATGGGTGGAACGATGAGATTAGGTTCTTATCCTTGTGAAATGAAAAAAGGCAGTAAAGCCGC
>CAZLJT010000333.1:0-3642 GCA_964559905.1 uncultured Aquiflexum sp. | reverse complement strand
ACAAGTATTGACTTGATCAGTAAAATTTTCCTCATAATTTGGTGACAAGCAAATAATTTAATCCAATTTTATCCTTTATCTTTAAATATTACAATAAGATTTAAAAAAATAATAAAAATTAAATTTTTTGAATTATTTTACTTTATTCTGTTTTATTCGATTTTATGGGCATAAAAAAACATATTAATATAAAATTTGTAATTTATATAATATTTAAATTTATAAAAATATAAAAAAACAAAATTAAATTTTTTTTTATCAAAAGCATAAATTTTCCGAATTTTCCCTTTAATCTAATGAATTACACCTTACATTCTGTCAAAAGCCATTAAATCCATACTATAAATTTCTTGACATCAGCCACATAATCATAACTTTTCTAAGTTATTATTTAATTATTAGAATATAATAAAGCGTATTTCACATAAAAGAAAATGTATCGACATTTATTTTGTAATAAAAATAAAATAATTTTATAAAAAATCTAATTTTATTGTATTTTTCAAATTAAATATTAGACTAATAAAATGTTTTGTCAAAAAGTTAAGATTTTTATTATGATATTAAATCATTGGATTGAAACTGTAATTCTCCTATTTAAGGCCCTGTTTTCAGCTGAATCGTTTGGTACCATTGGTTCGCTTTGGCCTTTTCCTATAGCAGCAACTCTTTGATCATTTATGCCGGATTTCAACAAATAATTCCTTACACTTTCAGCCCTTCTCTTGCTCAAGATTTCGTTGTATGAGGCATTCCCGACATTATCAGTATGGCCAATAATATTAATTGAAACTTTTGGGTTCTCTTTTAGGAAAGTCATTAACCTTTTCAATGAGCTCATGGATTCAGGCTTTAGTTCATCTTTGTCAAAATCAAAGAAAATATTTTCAAATACAAACTCCTCTCCGGATGCTATGGGGATTAAGGTCACCAATAGATTGTCCTGATTTTTCAAGTTGTCTTTTTCGACATTATAGATTTTCGGCAAATAGCCCTTTTTCTCCACATACAAACCCGAAAAAGATTTGTCAGGATAGAGCATCATAAACTCCCCTGTTTTTCCATCCGAACGAAATTCATATAATGTACTGTCATTGCTAAGACTGACCAATGACAGCCGGGCATCTATAGGTTCCCCTGTTTTCCCATTTAAAACCTTGCCTTGAGTAACTACCAATCTTTCCCCCAGTGCAATTTCTTTGGGAAATTCGAACCGATATATAAAAGACCTTTCCACCCTGTTTCCCAAGTAAGTGCTCTCTGTATAATACGCGAAATCTCTTTGAGCAGTGATAAACAAGGAATATTGATCCAGATGATCATTGATGGGATAGCCCATATTTTCAGGTTCGGTAAATTCTCCTTTCACAACCCTGGAAACAAATAAATCCATGCCACCGAATCCCCTATGGCCTTTGGAAGCAAAAAACAAAATCTCGTTATTGAAATAAATGAAAGGTGAAACCTCATCTTTGGAAGTATTGACCTTAGAGCCAAGGTTGATGGCTTCTGACCAAGAACCATCAGGCATCCTGAGTGTGTAATAAATATCATTTCCGCCATAGCCGCCTCGCCGGTTAGATGAAAAAAACATGATTCTGCCATCCGCCGAAAGAGATGGCTGGGAATCCCAGAACCTGGAATTAACATTTTTACCCATGTTTACAGGTCTTTGCCAGGTATCATTGATCTTGTAAGCAATATAAAGGTCACAATCTCCCAGAGAATCCGGAGTTTCACAGGAAGAAAAAATAAGAATGTTCCCATCTGCAGAAATGGTGCAGGTTCCCTCGTTGTAATTTGTATTGATATTATTTGAAATACCTACTGGTTTTGACCAAAGACTATCCTCTTCTGAATAATAGCTGACAAAGATATCTTCATGTTCGTGATTCTGTAATCCATCTCTTTTTACAAAAATGATCTTCTTACTATCCGCTGTCAAAACCGGAAAATATTGAAGTTTGAATTGATTCAGCGGATCAGGCAAAATTTCCTTCTCTATCGAAAGGACCTTTTCCAATTGTTTGTCCAAAAAATTGATCTGCAAGTTAGTTTCCCTGTAGTCAAGGGTTTTTTTGAAACTCCCATCGAGCAGATTATCTGCCATCCTAAATTGGCTAATAGCTTGATGAAAATCACCAATGGCCAAGTTACAATGTAAATTGAGCCAATGGAATTCTCCTTTGAGCTGGTTGGTGGCTTTTGCGGATCTTGCAGCCCTTGCTTCTCCTTTACTTGAAATTGCCAATGCTTTTTCGGGTTCTCCTTTAGTCAGTAGCACCCGCCCCAATTTAAGGTAAGATTCCAAAAACCCTGCTTCCCTTTGAATAGATGCCTGATATTTCAAAATCGCCTCATCATACTGCCTTTTTTGCACCAATTCATCTCCCTCTTGATGTAGTTTGATTGCCTTGCTATCAATGATGGAATAGCTTTGTCCATTTGCAGCATAGACAAGCCAAAACATCAATAATAAAAAAGCAGATATCTTCATGGGATTAAGGGATGTCCATAAATTTATGAGTTTGAAGCGATATTTTCCAATTTGGAGAAGATTTAACATAATTTATAATCTGCTCTGTCATCATATCTCTCTTGCTCCATTCGGGTTGAAGTAGTTTTTTACAGGACTCTTTCACTTTCTCGGCGTGTTTTTCAGCAAATTCGAAATCTGATGGATGGAATATGACTACTTTCAGTTCGTCAGCAAGTTCATAAATGCTTGGATTTGGTTTTTTAAACTTTTTGGGTGAAAAGCAAATCCAATCAAATTCTCCTGTTACTGGGTAAACTCCTGATGTTTCAATATTGGTGACAAATCCTTTTTCTTTCAATAATTTGGTCAATGGTCCTAAATCATGCATTAAAGGCTCACCACCGGTAATAACAACCAATCTTCCGGGATATTCTAAAGCGGAATCCACAATATCTTCTATGTCTACTTCCGGCCATTTGGAAACATCCCATGATTCTTTGACATCACACCATACACAACCCACATCACAGCCTCCGAGCCTGATAAAATATGCTGCAGTTCCTGAGTGCATGCCTTCCCCTTGAATGGTATAAAATGCCTCCATCAAAGGGAGTTTTGTCCCTGAATTAACTTCTTTTTTGTTATTTTTCATAATTTTTGATGAAGCGGGTAATTGAACCGCTGAGTGATAAAATTTGAAATTTGGATTGCAAAGGTATAGGAAAAAGGGGGAAATGGCTAAATTCCTATTTGATTTGGATGGACAAAAGCTAAAAGAGCCCTTTTGGTCCGTAAAGTTTTGGGGCTATCAAGGCAAACCTCTTTAGTTTGATGTATCTTTTTTATGCTTACTACTTGGTACTACGTACATTGAACTTTATACCTTCCCTAATCTCAAAGCATTTTTTCCATCACAATCCGATAATCTTCCAATTTCCCTTTTTTGATAAGATCGACAATCATAAATCCCCTGTTGATTCCAAAATGAATCATTTTTGTCAACTTATTTCTGGTTTTAAATATCACTTTGGTAAATCCTTGGTTTTTTGCCCAAGCTTCTTGTTCATTGGCAAGTTTTGTCGCAACACCTTTTCTTCGATACTCATTCAAAACTCCGCCCATCCAGGAATAAAAAACATCATGGCTGTATCTTTGGTATCCCA
>CAZLJT010000332.1:0-3674 GCA_964559905.1 uncultured Aquiflexum sp. | reverse complement strand
AAGACATACTTACATTACAGGTGACCTTGACACTTATCAGGCTTCTGAATCCCGACTGGAACTTTATCAATCCAACAATTTTCAACCCAATGAAAAGCTGTCTTTTTCCGTCAACCTCAGACAGGTGGTTTTTATGGGTAATTGGGCTCCATTTACTCCTAGCTTCGGTGGAGAGTGGAATGTTTGGAAAAATAAGGTACAATCTTTCCTGCTTAAAACATCATTTGCAAGGAGCTTCAAAGTCCCAACATTGAATGATAGATTTTGGGTACCTGGAGGAAATCCAGATCTGGAATCAGAAAAGAGTTGGAGTGGTGAAATTGGTTTGAAGCATGTATTTGTCAAAAACAATTTTAACTTTGAACAGCAAATCACCCATTTCAGGATGAGCGTGGACAACTGGATCATCTGGTTGCCCAACGGTTCATATTGGAGCCCTAAGAATATCCGTAAAGTCAATAATTCAGGCTTGGAATACTTTCTCGACGTCACCCAACAGTTTGGAGAATGGAAACTTAGTCTTTCAGGGAATTCTGCCTTGAACCGGGCCATCAACCAAACCAATATTTCTGAAAATGACAGAAGTAAAGGAAAGCAATTGCCTTATACTCCGGAACATAAGTTTCAATCCATGATTTCGATAGAAAAAGGTGACTTCAGTTCCTTTTTGAATACCCAAAGAGTAGGGAAGCGGTTTGTGGCGACTGACAATGCCAGCAAACTCAAGCCATATCAGCTTTGGGATATGGGAGTAAATTATAGATGGACACTCAGAGGAAAAATTTCTGGAAATTTTGGAGCTCAAGTAAATAACCTATTCAATACAGATTATCAAGTTTTGCGACTAAGGGCGATGCCGGGAAGAAATTATCAATTCAATTTAAATATCACAATATGATTCACTTTAGAATACTTACAGCTTTTTGGGTTTTGGCATTAATTTCTGTTTCCTGTACCGAAGAAGTGCCGGAGGTTCCATTGGGGGAATTAGAAAAAGGAGTGTTGATCATCAATGAAGGAGCTTTTGGTGCCAATGATGGGGAGGTTTACCATTACGATCCAGTATCAGGAGATATCAAGACGGATATCTTTGAATCCAAAAATGGGAGGCCATTTGCAGGGCTAATTCAGGATATGATAGAGGCAGAAGGTAAAATGTACTTGGTAGCCAATACCGGAAAAGTTGAGATTGTTGATCCCAAGGATTTTAGTAGTTTGGGTGCTGTTGATGCTGATCTGAATATCAGCAGATCCCTTGCTGTTGCAAACCAAAAATTATACATCAGTGATTGGGGACCCTATGATGAGAATTTCAATAGTCCGGATTCTTATGTAGCAGTGGTCAATGGACTCAATGGAGGTACTGTTTCCAAAAAAATCCCAATTCCAAGCAGGCCGGAAGGATTGATTGTCGCAGGAAATTATCTATATGTTGCTTGTGCTGCTGCTAAAAAACTTCAAATCATATCCTTGGCTACTGATGCAGTAAATAGCAGTCAGGATGTGGAGGGAACTCCTACCAAACTGCAGATCATTGAAGGCAGGTTATATCTTTTTGCAAGGGATGCAGGCAACATCTATTTCCACGAGATAAACAGGAATAATTTTAATTTCCAAGGTACGATAAAGATTCCTTTGGTGAATGCCACGTCCAATTTTGCCATTGGAAATGGAGGTGATGCTTATGTTTTAACTTCTACTGGTTGGCCGGATTACAATGATGCTGTGGCCAAAGTTTCCATCAATTCCGCTTCGGTGGTCAATCCAACTCTGTTTACAGGTTCAGGATTCTATGGAATTGGGTTCCATCCCGTTAGCAAGGAAATTTATATTGCTGACAACAATGGATTTCAGGGCAATGGTACTGTCATTGTAATCAATAGTGGAGGTCAGGTAGTTGAAACCATTGAAGCTGGTAGGGGTCCGTCGGGATTCGTGTTTAAGTGAAATTTTCTATGTGCTCTACGTGTCTATGTGGTAAAATCAATTACCACATAGTTCACATAATCTAGCTTTATATGATATAGTAATTGAAAATCGAAATCTTACTTAATCGGTTATAAATGAAGTTATTAAAAAAAACAGAGTGAACCCTAATCAGAACCCTGTGTATTTGAGCTTTCTTTAGAAAAATTACATACCATTGGTTTTGATATGCTCAATCAATCCTTCATAATTGATCTGATGGAAATCAACAAGGGCTAAATGAATTGTCCTGATTGAGTTGGATCAAAAAATTGTAGTACCACTTCCCGGACAATAGGAGGCCATCTTTCCCCTGATAAAGCCCAAAAAATTTCAAAGGCCAACCTCCTATGAATTGGGGTGGTATGAAATTCAATCGCTCTATTCCAGTTTGTTCCAATATTTCACCTGCTGGGGATATTTTAATTAGATGGAAGAAGTTTCCGATAGACTCATTTTCAAAATAAAGTTTTTCAAATGAATGATCCACACTTGAGGTGATTAGCCATATATCTCCGTTTCCAAATTGTTTTATCCCATAAAAATTTCCGAAAAATAATTTATCTGAAAAAGGTAGTCTTTTAGTCGAAACATGGTTTCCATTGGTGTCATGAACTACTAAATAAATTTCATTGGTGTACTCTTTCTCAAAGATCGTCCATATCTCCAAATGGCCATTATTTTCTATGACACCATTGATTGCACCACCATTAGGATCAAAATCCATTCCCCATTGCGGGGAAAGGCTTGAATTGACTACAGCATAATCTCCATAGTTTGTAAGCAAGTATCCAGTGTTTCCTATGGGAACTATGTTATTGGCTGGTTTTGAGAGAGGTATTGAATTAATTAAGTTCAGGTCCTTGTCAAATTTGAATATTGTATGTGCGGTACTAAAAGCATGCGTTATCATGCAAACAAATTCATCATCAGTGTTTACAGACCCCACCATGGATTCATTGGTAAACCAATTTTCTTCTTGCTCAATTTCCAAATATTTTTTTGCTAACAAGTTTCCTTGAAAATCAAACTGAACGACAATCGGTCCATCTAGGTATCCAATTCCATAGATGACTTCTCTGCCAACAAAAATTTTTCTAAGAAGTCCAGGTCTTAAATTTGTATGCCAAAGTAGGTTCCCTTTTTGGTCAGTGCAAAAAATCTCGAAATCAAACATTCCAAAATTAGTTCTAGGTGGCTCAATAGGGTTGTCACTGGCAAAAACCAAGGAGCCATCAGGAAGCTGTCCTGAATCAACCGCACTTTCAATCTCTGAAAATCGGTTCAAAACATAGCTCTTGGGGTCATGTGGTCGTAGATGTATAAATTTGCCCGATTTAACAATGGTGTCTTTTTTATATTCAGCCAATATTTCGATTCGCAATGTTTCATTAATTTGATCAGGGGCAATGTACTTTCCCAATTGCAAGTCTATGACTCCAATTTCAGGAGAAAGGTAAAATGTCACTTCATTCCTATCAATCGTATCCCCATTGATATTTTTTATAAAAAGGTCAATCGCTTGCCCTGGACAAGCCAAATTATCGGAGGTTTGGAGGTGAATTATTTTTTCAAGGTCTTCCAGTTGATCTGAAGGCAAGGTTTTTGGGATTTGCTCTTCCTCACATGCCACAACAAATAAAATCAGGATCATCAAAAAATACAGAAGCTGTTTGCCCTTTGGTTCCATGACACAATAGATTTTAGAT
>CAZLJT010000331.1:0-3677 GCA_964559905.1 uncultured Aquiflexum sp. | reverse complement strand
ATTTGAAAGTTGTTTGCGGTTGCCATAAGTAGACTCCATCAAAAGGATATCAGCAAACGGTAACCTGACTGGCGGGTTCATGATAGGGTCGTGGAATCTACCCAGATCTCCGGAAAATACAATCTTTTTTTCCTGATACTGTCCCTTTACTTTAATTTTTAAAATGGCCGCTCCTAAAATATGACCTGCATTAAAATAAGTAATTGAAATATTTTCATTGACTTTTTCCACCTGTTCCATCTCAATGGGATGAAGTTTGGGAAAAACTTTTTCAGCATCTTCTATGGTATACAAAGGAAGCGGTTTTTCATGTTTGGAATAGCCTTTCTTGGTTGCAAAGGCAGCTTCTTCCTCTTGAAGTTTTCCGGAATCCAACAACAGGATTTTGATCAGTTCCATTGTAGGATAAGTACAGTAAATAGGACCGTTAAATCCTTCTTTGATCAGTTTTGGAAGGTAACCGCTATGATCGATATGGGCATGTGTGATCATAACCATGTCAATTTCTGATGGATGAATGGGGAAACTATCCCAATTACGAAGTCTCAGTTCTTTTAATCCTTGAAATAAACCACAGTCTATCAGTATTTTCTGATGATCGACTTCCAAAAGATACCTTGAACCTGTTACTGTTTTGGCTCCACCTAAAAATTTCAATTTTACATCCATGATGACTTTGGGTTATAGTTTATATGGATATACGCTTCTTTGCCAGTGACCCTATATTCTTCTTCAATCGGGACGCCTTCCTGTCCGGTAGGCAGGGAAGACCGATGTATCGGGCATTTCAGTCCTCAGACGAGAATTAACATAGATGTCCAATCTTCCAGCATAATTGCGTACATACATAATAGTTTATTTAAAAATACAATAAAATAAATGAAAACAGGGCACCTTTTTGATGCCCTGCCTATTTTTAGTTGGTTTAGTTTTCTTAGAGTTATTTGTTCATAAAATAAGCTCCTTCAAATTTGACTCTTGAAAGGCTGTCCGCAGCACTTGTTTTACCTGAGTCGCGGCAGTTGAGGCAAAGAAGTCCGTTTTCATTGAAAACCCAGTGGTTCCTACTGTTGACATCTCTGGTTTTATATCCATTTCTGTGGATGGTGTTCTGGATAATTGGAAGCAGGGATTTATCCATTACAAAAGGCACATCATAGGGGATTTCCATATTGAGTTTTAGAGATTGGCCCCTAAATTTATCCAGTTGACTTAAATCAATTATCCTGTCCAGAGTAAGAACCGAGTCCTTGATGCTGTAATTGTAAAGGATAGCTGTTGCATTTTTGGTGGCGTCCTCTTGATTTTTACCCCTTGCTTTGAAGTTTTGGATCAATATCGGCTTTTCCGCATCAGTTCCTTCCAGTTGTATACTAATCTGGTTGGTAAGCCATTTATCACCGGTTTGGGAAGCTGATTTCAACACCATGGTCCCTTCAGAGAAATTCAATTCTTGCTCAACCGTGTGAGTAGCGTCTGTTTTGAACTGATTTATCACTCTTGGAATTTGAAATGCAGAGACACCAATACTCAATAGCCATATTCCCAATGCTACTAAACCAAACCTTGCATCAATGATGCTTCTTTGAACCAGGACTGAGATTCCAAGCAGAATAATGATTATTCCAGGTATGAGTATCGCAACTCCTACAGCTATGGCAAGCCAAACAGGTAAGATCTCGCTTATCCATTCCACCGGGATGTTTTCTCTCATTCCCCAATAAAAATCTGCATCAGGAACCAATCCGAAATAAATTCCTAATAAAACCAGTGGCGTAATGGTAACAGCCATACCTATCAGAAATATGATCAGTCCAAAGAACACTCTTATCAGAGATAGCAGGAAATTTCCAAATGGGCCTAATGCCTCTCCCAGAGAATTGATGACTTTTCCCAAAAACCTGAAAGGTGCCAGCAAGACTTTTTTCCCCTGACTTTCCTCGCGTGGAGGCATGGGATTCATGTTTTCCCGGATGGTCGTTTCTATATTGTCCAAAGTTATTGCACCACCTTTCATCTCAATCCTTTCGGTAATGGATTTGGCTACTGGAGTGATAATCCAAAGAATAATATAGATGACAAACCCGGACCCACCTGCAAATATCAACCCGATGAATAACAACCGCATCCAGATCACTTCAATCCCAAAATAAGCAGCCAGACCGCTTGCCACCCCACCTAAAGTTCTGTCATCAGGATTGCGATATAGCTTTTTGACATTTTTGTCCTCAGGCTCTTCATAAGACACAGGTAGGATTACCCACAATACGATGTAAGCAATCACTGCCCAAATTCCTAAAGACAGGCTGAAATCGAAATTCCAAGGCAAGAAGTCCCATCCTGGTCTGCCAAATCTCAGGTTGCCGCTAAACAAAAGCAAAATAGCGACCAATCTGGGCCATAAGGGATCAATGGCAAGGTAATTGGCCATGCCGGCGCAAACTCCGCCAAGGATCTTTCTGTTTTCCAAACGGGTCAGTTTTTTGTACCCTTTTATATTTTGGTTTGGTGTGATATGCTTGTAGAAGTCATTTTCCTCTGACTCCGGTTTGGATTGTTTCACATCTTCTTCAGAATGGTCATCTTCAATGGCTTTGAAATCCGCGATGGTACCCATCTTTTCAATTAGCTTGATGACATCATCTGCAGTAATGACCTGTTTGTTGTTTTTGAGGTTGCTGAGGAAAATCTCCGCTATGCGGTTTTCTATATCTGAAATGATCTCCTGATTATCCTTGTATGCAGAGAAATGTCTGTTTATTGATTCCAGGTATTTTTTTAAAGTGGTATAACCATCCTCTTCAATATGAAACAGGATACCACTGATGTTGATACTAATTGTCTTTTTCATGGCTTATTTCTTTGAGGTGATTAATTGTGTGGAGTTGACAAGTGAGTCCCAAGTTTCATTCAAGGTTTCCAAAAACTCTTTTCCCTCTTCAGTGATGGTGTAGTATTTTCTTGGTGGGCCTGATTCTGATTCTACCCATTTATATGAAACCAAAGATGCATTTTTCAATCTGTTGAGCAGGGGGTAAAGCGTACCTTCCACTACAATCATCTTTGAATCTGTCAGCTCTTCAATCAAATCTGAGGCATATACTTCTCCTCTTGATATGATGTGCAAAATGCAGAATTCCAGAAGTCCTTTCCGCATTTGAATCTGGGTGTTTGAAGCGTTCATATTTTCTCATCTGTTAAGTTCATCGGTACTTTCTGTTGTTCACATGGTGTACCTCATTTGACAGATTGTAAAGAAAAATTATACCAAAGTTTTAAATAGTACCTTGTAATACCTAATATGTTATCGTGTGAGCATTCCTTCTTTTGATAAAAAAAATAAAAAAGTTGATTTATTTTCAATAGAGACACTTTTCATGGTATTGTGAATGAAAAGATTTTTTTTGAGCTTGATATGCAGTTTCAATCAGTGGAAAATAGAATGTGGCTCAAATGGACGTTTTTGTGTGCATAATCGTACAGTTTTTTGAAATTTGAACCTTTTTAATTTTCTTGGAATAAGCTTTATACTTAAGTAATTATTTTTACTTTGCAACTGAATTTGAGACTCGATAAATGGTGATTATCAGGTGTTTTATTGGAATGCTGCTTTTTTTCAGTTTTGCTAAGCTTGATGCCCAAACTATAGCTCCGAAATATTCCAATGAATTTATGAA
>CAZLJT010000330.1:1490-3679 GCA_964559905.1 uncultured Aquiflexum sp. | reverse complement strand
CGGCGCCTCCATCGCGGCGATGGGCGCGGCGACGACGCTGGTGCGGCGCCAGCACGCGCAGTACCGCAAGGGCCGGATGTATTGACCGCAGGCGCGCCTGCACACGTCCAGCACGGCGCACCGTCAGCGCGTCATCTGCCGCATCGCCTCGCAGGGGTCAGGGCGCGGCTGCGGCGGCACCAGCACGCGGCGGTCGAACGGCGTGTCGTCCTGCGCCGACTCGAGCACGCCGATGGCCTCGCTGCGCGCGCGTGTGGCCGGGTCCAGCCAGCGCGGTGCGCCGACGTCGGTGCGCACGTGGCCGTTGCCGGCCAGCAGCACGGCGCCGCGCGCGCCGTGGGCCTCGAGCGCGCGCGCCATCTGCTGGTCGCGCGCCACCTGGGCCAGCGCCATGCGACGCGCGGTGGCCGCGTCCAGCAGGCCGCAGTGGCTGGCCTCGATGTCGATGGCCAGCACGTCGATCACGGCCTCGGGCACCGCCGGGTCGAAGCCGTGCGCCGCCAGGCCCTCGCGCATGACCTGGCGCGCCTCGGCGCGGCCGACGTTGGCCGCGACGATGGGCAGGTCCAGCCGCAGCGCGCGCTCGATGAAGGGCTCGTAGAACGACCACTGCCAGCCGCCACCGGCCTGGCCACCGCCGTCAGGGCGCGCCGCGAGCACGGCGGCAACCAGCGCCGCGGCGTCGGGCGCGGGCTGCCGGGCCCGTGCGGCATCGATGGCCGGTTGATCGCCGCGGTCGAACTGCTCCATCACCAGCGCCGGCCGCGCGCCGCCGGCCAGCAGGTCATCGAAGGCCTGCAGCCGCAGGCGGTGGCCCGCGGCGTTGTCGTGCACCTCGCCCAGCAGCACCACCGGCGCCTGCAGGCGCAAGGGCAGGCGCGTCTGCGCGCAGCCCAGCAGCACGGCCGCCACCAGCGCCGCCAGGCCGGCACGCCGCCATCGTCGGGTCATGCACCCAGGTCCATCATGTCGGCATTGTCGGCCCGCCGGAAAGCCCACGCCCCCGTCGCCCCCAACGCCGCGGCCGCGTGCGGGCGCCGTCCCAGGTCAGAATCGGGGCCGATGCAAGACGCCTCCCTCCACGCGACCGTCCTCCCGCCCGACGACCCGCAGCGCCTCGAGCTCCACGACGAGGTGCACGCGCGCCCGCCGGCCCGCATCCGGCTGCCGGCGCTGGTGACCTACATCGCGGTGCTCAACGAGGGCGTGTCGCGCGAGGCGGAGTGCGTCCACCTGCGCACCCTGCCGGGCCAGGACCACCTGACGCCGGCCGACCTGGGCGCGAACTTCCTGCGCCTGCGCCTGGGCGGACGCACGCTGAAGTGGGAGCGCCACAGCGAGTTCACGCGCTACTCGCTGGTGCAACCGCTGCCCGAGACGCTGCGCACGCCGGATGCCGACCCCGAACTGCACGCCGACCTGGGGCTGGACCCGGCGTGGCTGGCGACCATCCCCGGGCGCACGCTGGTGGCCGTCAAGCTGCTGATGATCCACCACGACCTGGCCAACCCGCCCGCCGCGCTCGCCGCGGCGCGGGACTGGTTCGGCGAGCGCACCGTCGTCGCGTCGCTGATGGGGCGCGCGCATTCGCTGGCCGTCACCGACTTCCAGATCCGCGCCTCGGGCTTCGAGCACATCGTCGTGCTGGCGCCGCCGGCCACCACCGAGACCCGGGCCGGCCGCGTGTCGCAGCGGCTGCTGGACTTCGAGACCTACCGCCTGATGGCGCTGCGCGGGCTGCCGGTGGCCAAGGCACTGACGCCCACGCTGGCGAGCGCCGAGGCGGCGCTGGCCGACATCACGGCGCGGCTGGAGACGCGCACCGACGACGACGAGGACCTGCTGCACCGGCTGGTCGCGCTGGCCGCGAGCGTGGAGCGCGCGACCGCCGAGACCCAGTACCGCTTCGCGGCCACCCAGGCCTACGCCGGCATCGTGGCCCAGCGCATCGCGGAGCTGCGCGAGGCGCCCATTCCCGGCACCCAGACCATCGGCGAGTTCATGCAGCGCCGGCTGTCCCCGGCCATCGCCACCGTGGGCGCGACGGCGCAGCGCATGGCCTCGCTGTCGCAGCGCGTCGAACGCGCCGGCGCGCTGCTGCGCACGCGCGTGGACATCGCCACCGAGACCCAGAACCGCGAGCTGCTGGCCCAGCTCACGCGCGGCCAGGAGCTGCAGCTCAAGCTGCA
>CAZLJT010000330.1:0-1480 GCA_964559905.1 uncultured Aquiflexum sp. | reverse complement strand
GGAGGGGTTGTCCATCGCGGCCATTTCCTACTACGTGGTCAGCCTGCTGCTGTACGCCGGCAAGGCGGCCAAGGAGGCCGGCCTGCCGATCGCGCCCGAGCTGGCGGCGGGCGCGACCATCCCGGTGGTGCTGCTGGGCGTGGCCTGGCTAACGCGCCGCGTGCACCGCCGGTTGCGAAGCTGAGCGGTCCCGCCGCGGGCGGCGCGCGGCCCGGACACTGCGCGGGCCTGGCGCGGTTCAGCCCCGCGACTCGACGCGGTCGCGGCCGCCGAGCTTGGCGCGGTAGAGCCGGCGGTCGGCGAGCGTGAACAGCGCCTGCGCGTCGTCGGCCTCGCGCGAGCTGGCCACGCCGATGCTCACCGTCACCTGCAAGCCCGGCCGCATCGCTGCCCACGGCTCGGCCGCCACCGCCGCGCGCAGCCGCTCGGCCACGCGTGTGCTGTCGGCACCGGCCATGCCAGGCAGCACGAGCAGGAACTCCTCGCCCCCGTAACGAACGGCCAGGTCACCGGCGCGGCACAGCGGCTCGATGATGCGGGCCACGCGGCGCAGCACCTCGTCGCCGGCGGCGTGGCCGAAGCCGTCGTTGACGGCCTTGAAGCGGTCCAGGTCCAGCAGCAGCACGGTCAGCGGCTGGCCCTGCTCGACCTGCGGCCAGTGGAGGCGCAGCCAGTCATCGAGCGCGCGCCGGTTCGCGAGCCCGGTCAGCGCGTCCTGCGCCGCGTGGCGCGCCCATTGGTCGGTCAGCCGCGCGAGCTCGATGCGCAGTTCGCGCTGCACGACCGCGGCGCGCGCCTGGTCGTCACGCTGGCGCTGCTGGATTGCGCGCACGCGCTTGAGCGCCGCCAGCGCCGCCGCGTGGTCGCCCAGGCCTTCCTCGGCCTCGCTCATGCGCTCCCAGGCCTCGCGCAGGTCGTCGAGCGCGCCGCCGTCGTCGAGCAGCGCGATCGCCTGCGCCGCGGCGTCGCGCGCGGCGCCGAATTCGCCCAGCGCCAGGTGACAGCGCGCCAGCTCGCCCTGGCACAGCCCCTCGTTGGGCCGCAGCTCGAGCGCGCGGTAATCGGGCAGCAGGGCCTGCAGCGCCGCGATGGCCTCGCGGTGGCGGCCCGCCAGCCCGAGCCCGATCGCGCGGTTGCCCGCGGCCATCGCCCGCACCTGGGGCAGGCCGGCCGCGCGCGCCGCCGCTGCGACGGCCGCGAGCTCGTCGACCATGGCCTGCAACGCCGCGGCCTGCTCGGCCGCGTCGGTCAGCGGCTGGTGCTCGAGCTGGCGCGAGCGCGCGTTCAGCAGCGACAGCCGCGTGCCCAGCAGGTCGGCCGGCGCCGCCGCGTCGCCCAGCAGCTCGAGCGACTCGCGCAGACAGGTCAGCGCGTGCCGGTGGCGGCCGATGATGGAGCTGCACACGCCAAGCGCCCGCAGCACGCGCGCGCGCTGCAGGGCCGAGCCCTGGTCGCGCGCCAGCGCCTCGGCCTGCTCCAG
>CAZLJT010000329.1:0-3686 GCA_964559905.1 uncultured Aquiflexum sp. | reverse complement strand
CCTGCAATTCTTGCCATAATGATTAACCTTGTCTTTGTTTAAACTTAGGATTCTTTTTGTTGATTACATATAGTTTTCCGTTCCTACGGATAATCTTACAGTCAACACTTCTCTTTTTTATAGATGCCTTTACTTTCATTTGAGTAATATTTGTTTTTTAAAGGTCACTTGGAATTAACCGATATAATCTGCCATTTGTAAAAGGCAAAATACCCAGTCATTTCCCGACATTTTATTTATACCTGTAAACTATTCTGCCTTTAGAAAGATCGTAAGGGGACAATTCTAACTTCACTTTGTCACCTGGAAGGATCTTTATATAATTCATTCTCATTTTACCTGAAATATGAGCAATCAATTGATGTCCATTTTCAAGTTCCACTTTAAACATTGCATTGGACAATGCTTCAATGATAGTTCCATCCTGTTCAATAGATGTCTGTTTCGCCATATTTAGAATTTAATATTTTCTTCTATGTACTGATGTGTGGTCAATATTTCAGTTCTGTCTTCAAAGATCGCTACAGTATGTTCATAATGGGCTGAGGCTTTTCTATCAGCCGTCCTGATAGTCCATCCATCTCTTTCCTGAACGATATTCCTTGTTCCCAAATTAATCATGGGTTCAATGGCAATCACCATACCATCTTTCATCAAAGGCCCACTGCCCTTTTTTCCATAATTGGGAACCTCTGGAGCTTCGTGCAAATGTTTACCCAAGCCATGTCCCACTAATTCCCGAACCACTGTAAACCCTTTTGCTTCCACAAACTTCTGAATAGCATATCCAATATCCCCAATACGATTACCAAAAACGGCTTTCTCTATTCCTAAATAAAGAGCTTCTTTGGTTGCATTAAGTAATGACAAAACTTGGGAGGAGACTTCACCGACAGGGTAAGTATAAGCTGAATCGCTATGAAAACCTTGGTGAAAGACTCCACAATCCACTGAGATTATATCGCCATCTTTCAGTACATAATTACTCGGAAAACCATGAACAACCACTTCATTAACTGAAATACAAAGGGAAGCAGGAAATCCATTATAACCTTTAAATGAAGGTACACCTCTATTATCTCTGATGTACTCTTCTGCAATCTTATCGAGAAAAGAGGTCTTTACCCCTTCTTTAACATATTTAGCTACTTCTCCGTGAGCTTTTCCTAATATCTGTGCACCTTCCTTAATTAACTGGACTTCCTCAGAAGTCTTGTAATGAATCATATTGCAGCAGCGTAATTCGAAGGATTGTTTTTCATGTTTCCACTTTTCATCATTCCTTCATAGTGTCTCATCAAAAGATAACTTTCAATTTGTCTAAGAGTATCCATAATAACACCTACCATAATCAAAAGGGAGGTACCACCATAGAACTGGGCAAATTCACCACCTACACCTGCAATAATAGCAAAGGCAGGAAGAATAGCAACTATAGACAGGAGAATAGAGCCTGGTAAGGTAATTCTTGAGATGATGTTATCAATAAAGTCAGCTGTAGGTGCTCCAGGTTTAATACCGGGAACAAAACCTCCGTTTCTTTTCAGGTCTTCCGCTATCTGTTCAGGATTTACTGTAATTGCAGTATAGAAGAATGTGAAAAGGATAATCATGACAGCAAATACCAGGTTGTATTGCCAGGATGTGAAATCACTGAAAGTACTACCAATGTAATTAGCTATATCATTTTCGGACGACCATATCTGAGCCACCAACGCCGGAAGAAACATTAATGATTGAGCAAAGATAATTGGCATAACCCCGGATGCATTCACTTTTATCGGGATATATTGCCTTTGTCCACCATATACTTTACCTCCAACAACCTGTTTGGCATACTGCACAGGAATTCTCCTTGTGGCTTCAGTTAAGGCTACAACTCCTAGTACTACAAAGAAGAGAATACCCGCTTCAATAAGGAGTAACAACATCCCTGAAGTTCCTTTTGCCAAGACCTCAGCAATAATCGCGCCCGGAAATCTTGAAATGATACCAATCATAATCAACATTGATATCCCGTTTCCAATACCCTTTTCAGTGATTTTTTCACCCAACCACATACACAACATGGTTCCTGCTGAAAGCAAAACCAATGAACTGAACATGAATAAAGAAGTACTGACCATAACAGCGCCTGTTGGAAGGATTGTGGCAGTAATATAACCGACACCCTGAGCAACAGTAATTGCTATAGTGAGAACTCTGGTAATTTGATTTATTCTCTTCCTTCCAGATTCACCTTCTTTTTGTAATTTTTGAAAGTATGGAACACCAACAGTTAAAAGCTGCAACACAATGGAAGCAGAAATATAGGGCATTATACCTAAACCGAAAATGGATGCATTACTAAACGCCCCACCCAGGAAAGTATCAATCAAACCGAATATTCCCTCTGGTGCATCGCCTAATTTTGATGGATCAACTCCAGGCAATACGATAAAAGAACCCAGTCTAAATATAATCAGAAACCCGATTGTATTTAAAATACGGATTCTTAAATCTTCAATAGAAAAGATATTCTTAACTGTTGAGATAAACTTTTTCATTTAATTAAAGCTTGTTTACTGTTCCGCCTACTTTTTCAATTGCTTCTACAGCGGAAGCAGAAAATAAGTGGGCACTAACATTTAATTTGGTTGTAAGTTCGCCTCTACCCAACACTTTTACAACATCTTTTTTGGAAACCAATCCATGCTCAACTAATGTTTCAAATGAAACGTCAACAAGATTGTATTCCGAAGCCAAAGCTTGGAGTATATCCAAATTAATAGGTTTGTGAGTCACTTTGTTAAGGCTTTTGAAGCCAAATTTAGGAACTCTTCTTTGAAGAGGCATCTGACCACCTTCAAATCCTAACTTAGATTTGTAACCAGATCTTGATTTGGCACCTTTATGACCCCTGGTAGAAGTACCACCTCTACCGGATCCAGTTCCTCGACCGATTCTTTTATTTGATTTTATAGAACCTTCAGCAGGTTGTAATGTATGTAATTTCATAATTAAGCTTCCTCCACTTTTACAAGGTGACTTACTTTATTTACCATACCAGCGATAGCAGGATTATTTTCAATCTCCACAGTCCTGTTTATTTTACCAAGTCCCAAAGCTAAAATAGTAGCTTTTTGATCTTTTGGTCTTTTTATAGTACTTTTTATCTGAGTTACTTTAATCTTAGCCATTTTCTTAACCGTTAAAAACTTTTGACATTTTAACACTTCTTTGTTGAGAAACAGCGATAGCATCTCTTAATTGAACCAAAGCATCAATAGTAGCTTTCACAACATTATGAGGGTTGGAAGAACCTTTTGATTTAGCCAATACGTCAGTTACCCCTGCACTTTCCAAAACTGCACGCATCGCACCACCGGCGATAACACCTGTACCAGCAGCAGCAGGCTTGATCAACACAAAACCGCCACCAAATTTACCCAATTGCTCATGAGGAATAGTTCCTTTCAAAACCGGGACTCTTACCAAATTTTTCTTGGCATCTTCGATTCCTTTAGTAATTGCATCAGTAACTTCATTTGCCTTACCTAGGCCATAACCAACGACACCTTGTCCGTCACCTACTACTACTATTGCAGAGAAGGAAAATCTTCTACCACCTTTTACAACTTTAGCAACACGGTTGATAGCTACTACTTTCTCTTTTAATTCTGTATCTGTAGCCCTAATGGGTTTTC
>CAZLJT010000328.1:0-3700 GCA_964559905.1 uncultured Aquiflexum sp. | reverse complement strand
TATTCAAAGGCATTTACCATAGCTTACAATGATATGCTTTCGGGGCAAGTGGAAAGGCAGATGCGAAGGTCGGTCAAAATGATAGCGGACTTTTGGTACACCGCATGGATTGATGCCGGCCAGCCGGATTTGAATTCCTTGCTTAAAAATCCCGTGGAAATCCCGGAGGAAAAAATGGATAACAGCAAACCATTGAATGTAAGGGAACATGAAGGGATTGCTTTACAGGAAAAACCCGAAGACTTGAGAAAGTCATTTATGAGGGCAATGTGGAGGGTGGATTGATATTTTGGATATTGGTTGATATTGTTGGGGCCGGATGGTTGGAAATATGGTTGAAATAAAGTAGAAATATGGTGGAAATATTGGTTGATATTTGACCTATCAAATTTAAGTAGAGTTATTATAGTTTGATTTAAAGTAATTTTTTAAAGATTGGGCAAATCAACCTGCTTTTTTCAAAACAGCTCTTTTTATATATTTTTCATCATGTTTCAATAGACTTCCCTCATAGAAGTAAAGCGTGTCGTTAACTATCCCAGCAAGCATACCTATATCAAGGAGATTTCTAGGTGTAGCTGTTTCTGACCATTTATTTTTCTTCGGGTCATAAACCAACAAATGGCAATAAGTGGCATAATCTGGTCCTGTTTCATCATTGTTCATCCAAGTTTCAAAAAAGATTAAATTGTTTGAACTATGAATAGAAGTGAAGTAATCGTTGTTTGGCAAATAACTTTTTTCTCCTGATTTAAAAAAAGAATTATAATCAAAGATTTGGTCGGCTCCTCTCAAAGAATAATCAAAGTGCCTGCTTTGAGGCAAACTTAGCGTATCCAAAAATTTCCCAGATTCCGAATAAATGAATACTTTCCTTGAATGAGGAAAAGAAAAAAGAATCTGATCCAAATAGCTATCCATGGATAAATAGTTTGAGGGGCTTAAAGAAACTTCCATTCTTTTATAAACTTCAGGGAATTCTAAAAAAGAAGGGCTTTTCCTTTTACCGTCTTTTCCAAAAATATATATAATATTCCCGCTTTTTCTGTAATAATTAGGATGGAGAATATCAGATGTCGAAGAGGCCAACTCTACCAAAAACCCTTCATTTAATTTTTTGAATTTTGCCCCTAACAAACTTATTTTTTTACCCTCAGGTAAATCAAGTTTTATTTTAGCCATTAACTCTTGCTTTTCAACTTCAAAGCATAAAACTGATTCACTTTTACCATCAAGAATATATACAATTGGGTATTCAGATGCATCAAAATAGGAAGGTGAAAATGAGCCTATTGGATAATCGCCGGAAGCAATTCTTTTTCGTTGTTTACCTGATATATGATAAAATCCAACAGAAGGGGATTTATAAGAAGACACTCCAACCAAACTATCTCCAATTAGCTCTACCTGAACCTGTCCATTCATGAAAAAGTCAGGTTCTTCAACCAATACTGAATCAATAATCACAAGATCAACTAAAATAGGTAGGGCTTCTTTATCATCAGTTTTTTTACAAGAAATTAAAGTTAAAAAAACCACTACCAAAATACAGCGCTGTATCATAAAATATTAATTATAACAATACTCCCCATTTCCAGGGGAATTATCACAATGCCAATAAATACAACCTATATCGTAACAATCCCACAAATCACACCCATAAGAATCGCGAGCCACCATTTCACAATAAGCATGCGCAGGCTGTGTTAAAACCAAACTGCCAAATGCCATGCTGACTAAAGAAAAACTTATTATCATTATTTTTTTCATTTTTTTAATTTTAAAGTTTAAGATTTATTTAAAAAGCCAGCTTGCTATAAAAATATGACATGAAAAAAAAAAACCAAGTAAAACTAAAAAATTCTATAGTGTCACTCGCAGCCTCAATGGTATTTTCCCATATCAGATAATTCTTCATGTTCTTACTTGGTTTTGCTCCCTATTTATAGGATCACCAGAAAAGGGATAACCGGAAGGGCCTCCCTGATTTTCATACACAAGTCTCGTGGCGCACCAGATTTAGTAAATGTCCACAGATAAAAAAATAAGCGATAATTAGCCCAATCTTCGTTATCAGCGTTCTACCAAAATCATCAAATTGAACGCGGATGACGCTGATTTAACAGATTTCCACAGATAAAAAAACAGCGAAAATCAGCTCGATCTACGTCATCAGCGTTCTATCAAAATCATCAAACCAATTCCTTCTTTGTCGAATTCAAATAGAACCGGATTGCCTTTCCAAGTTTCAAAAATGTCTCTCTGAAAACGGCCTCATTTTCTTCCAACAAGGTAACCCTAAAACCTCTTAAGTCAGAACAGAAGGATGAGATCGGAACCACGCAGATATGGGCAGAGGCCAGCAGATAATATACAAATCTTTTATCCAAAGGCATTTCGCTCTCCTGAAGCCAGCCTATCAATAAGGTCTGGACCTTAGGGTCCTCTATGGGAAGATACTGTTCTGCATCCAGGAATTTTTCATTAAAAACCACCGTATTGTAAAATGCACCTTTCGTTGGATTGAATTTGATGCCGGGGATATCGCCCAGGATTTCTTCCATGATTCGGCTTCTTCTCCCGATTTTTTCATTCTGGGTTTCCCTGTAGTTTTGGTATTCGGGATGACTCATGATTTTCGGGATGGACAATTGGGGCAGAATAGTGGAACACACTTCTATCATTTTGGCATTCTCCAAAGTCTGGCAAAGCTTGGCAAATTCTTTGGATGCATTCCTGTTGTAAAATTCCATCCAACCACATCTTGAACCTGGCCAAGGAAATTCCTTGGAAATCCCCTTCAAAGAAATCGCAGGCAAATCTCCGATGACTTCTGCCAATGAAACCGCCTTGACCCCATTATAGGTGATGTTTTGATAGATTTCATCAGCTATCAAAAGCAGCTTGAATTCCCTTGCGATCTGCACAAAAGCCTCCAAAACCTCTTTGGGATATACCATTCCTGTGGGATTGTCAGGATTGATGATCAAAATTCCTACGATTGAAGGATTATATTTTACCTTGTTGTACAGGTCATACATATCAGGAAGCCATTCATTGTCCGGATCCAACTTATAGGTGATCGGTGCAGTATTGGCATGTGCTGCTTCAGCGGAACTGTGGGTACTGTATGCAGGTGAAGGTCCGATAATCCTGGCTGTGGGAATCAAAAACTGATACAACTTGGCAATGGCATCCCCAAGTCCATTAAAAAACAAAATATCTTCAGCGCTGATCTGACTTCCACCCTTTTTATTGTTGATGTCCGCCAAAAACTTTCTGGTTTCCAATACTCCTTTCGAATCGGCATAGCCATAAGATTTGTCCTGACTTACCAATTCGGAGACTATCTCCTTCATCCACGCAGGTACCTCATTATGTTTTTGGATAGGATCCCCTATATTTTCCCAAGTGATTTCATAGCCAAGGGATTCTATCTGTCGCGCCTTTTTGACAATTCCTCTGATCTCATAATTCAACTCCTCCGCGCCCGGTCTTAATAACAATGTCCTCATCGTGTTGGTATTTGGAAATTGGGGACAAATAAACAAAAAAGGGAGCGAATGATTGTTGATTCATTAAAAAAGATACCAAACGGGTAGATTAAAATGCACTGGTTCAAGACTTAGTCTTGGACCAATCCAGTGAAGTCTTCAGACTTCAACCACAAAAAGTCTGAAGACTTGAACCATGCTGATTC
>CAZLJT010000327.1:0-3701 GCA_964559905.1 uncultured Aquiflexum sp. | reverse complement strand
TCCAGCCAATCCCGCTGATCACCGGCGACACTAATTTCTGTATTTAAAGTGAGAATGGCAGTTTCCGAACCCAATTGAGTTGAAAAATAATAATCAAATCCTCTCTTCCTTTGCGTATCGCCTAGCCAAAAATTCTCCTCAAATCCAATTTGCATATCATGATTTCCCCTTGATATGATCAAAGGCAAAAGTCTATTGCCTTTCCCAATGACTATTTCATGATCCTCAAACCACCAATATAAATGCCTCCAATCTGCCGTGGTACCATAGTCAGCCCCATGAATAAACCCAAGTATGTTTGGATCTTCATCCATCAAGACTTTGATTCTTTTGTTCATCTCCTGTCTGTCCACATGTGGAGTCCGCCCCGCATACCTTGGTTCAGGCCCACCCAATCTTGAATCTCCACCCCAAAGCAAGGAAAATGCTCTATTGTCCTCAGGACCGGATATAAAATAGAACTCATCAGAAACCATATCATCGGTTTCCACAACAAAATAGTACTTAGTCGAAGGTTGGAGATTTCTTAAATCTGCATGATGGTAATATCCCTGCGGAACTCCTTCCTTAAAATCTTCATCCACCATGGATATAGCGCCATTTTTGGAAGCCAGCACTTGAAATGAATAATCAAGCTTAACCCCTTCTCTACTTACCGTATCATAGTATACAGTGTGTTTTTTACCATGTTCAAGCAGGGTAGTCCACGATATGATTGCATAAGTAGAAGGGTCCTCAGTCCAAATGACTCTCAAATGCCTTGGTACAAGTTCTGCTTCTTCAATTAAGACTTCTTGCTTTTCCTTTTTGGGATTACAGGAAGTCAAATAGAGGAAACTTAATAAAAACAATGCCAGGACTGTTGATCGGGATAAATTCATATTAAAGGGGTTCCTAAATAAATGAAGCGGCTTCCATATATAATGAAAGCCGCTCAAAAGTAAATAATAGATTAATTGAAAAGGTCAAATTTTACACCAAAGTTGATTCTGATGTTATAATATTCCTCTTGCTGTGTCCTGGATCTTATTCCCTGATAAAACCTCAAAGGTTGATTGGTCAGGTTATTTGCCTCAAAAAACACCCTCCAATTTGGAGTAAATGCGTAGGAAGCGTTAACATCAAGAAAAGTTTGTCTATCATAAAAAGCATCATCAAAACTTGAACCTCCAATCTCATCAATGTATCCACTGGCATGGTTCAGGGAAGCTCTCAGAACAATTTTTTCGGTTTCAAAGGAAAGTGAGGCATTGAACATATTCCTGGCAGTTCCGGGAAGTTTCAAATCATCATTTTCACGTCCTTCAACTCCGGAGGTCCTTGAATCCGTAAAGGTGTAATTCATAAAAATACCCAGTCCTTTCCAAATTCCGGGAAGGAAATCGAATTGCCTTTGTATGGAAGTTTCAAAGCCATAAACATCTGCTGTACCACCATTCTCGGGTTGGGTCCTTTCAATTAATTCCCCAAAAACAGGATCTACCACATTGAATTCTGTACGTTGGTAAATGAAATTATTAATATCTTTATAAAACCCCCCAAAAGTAAAAACACCTACTGATTCATAGTAATTTTCGAACATCAAATCAAAATTCATAGCGGTTGTAGGAACTAGATTTGGATTTCCTCTTTCCAAAGTTTGGTTATCAGGTGAGAAAATTGCAAAAGGTACCAGATCAAAATAATTCGGTCTTGCTATGGTATTTGCCCAAGCAAACCTAAGAATTCGGTTATCCGAAAAATCATATTTGAAATGTGCTCCCGGCATCAAATTGGTGTAATTGTCAGAAATAGTGGCAGATTGTCTAAAATCTTCTTCATCTTCGTCAAACTCATAACCCCTATATTCCAGATTAGTATTTTCTAATCGTACTCCAAAAATGGCTGAAAGACGTGAATTAAATTGATAATCTGTCATCACATAACCAGCAGTAATGGTTTCAGAAGCCTCATAGTTACCCGTTATATATTCAGCTACAGCATCTTCAAAGTCAAACAAAGCAGGATTCTTAAGGTCTAATCCGCCCAAAAATTCCCTGTCTATAAACCGTCCAGGAACATATTGGGGTCCATTCAAGAAAACCCTGTCATTTTGAAAACTAAAAGGAAGATCACCTAAATCATTTCCGTTAGTCCCAAGATCTTGAATAGGATCATACACATCGTATGAATCAGTTCTTTGTTTGTATTTATCCCTCAATCTTCCTCCGAATTTCAGCAATCCTTTATTTGCAGCATAAGGAAGGGAAAAATCTAATCTGGCATTAAAATCTTCTTCATAAGTATTGTTGTTGGATTCATAAATCTCATTTAAGCCCAATCCCAATTCATCATTTTGGTCTGCAAATGTGGTCAATACCTTGAACGGATCCCGGATATCCAAAATCATATCAGCATTTCCCCTGTGTGTAATATAGCGTTCATTGGGACGGTCTTCCATGGCTTTGGCATAGGTGGTATTCCATGTCATTTTCAGTTTATTGAATAAGTGAGTACCAGATAAGGTAGTGTTTATAACACTTTGGGCTTCTAAACGGGTATTTTTGACCCTATCATTATCAATTCCACCCTTAGTTTGAATGGATGCCCTTCCAGGCAATTGAAATAAATCGTTTTGCAATTCAGTAAAATTTCCATTATTAAACGGTCTATCCATCCTGTCCACTCTCAATCTCCACCTATTTTCCCAATCATCTCTCCAATTATACATCGCATTGAAAATAATAGAATGGTTCTTATTAATATCGTAATCCAAGGCTAAGGAGGTACTCCTTCTAACTCGCTGTACATTGTACTTTCTCAAGTCAAACCTGTCAACCACTACCGGATGATTGGGATTATCAGTTTCTACCCATCGAGCCTCATAATTGTCAGAACCAAAATTATGGTTATTGTAAGATCCGGAAAAAATAATCCCTAATTTATCATTGGCAATTCTGTCCCCAATTATCAAACCACCAGTCCATATTGGTTTATTGGAAAGAAAGTTTACTCCGGACGCAGCAGTTCCTGAAACCCTGAGACCATTGGGAGCCTTACGGGTGACCAAGTTTACAGCACCACCAATCGCATCTGCATCCATATCGGGCAATACTGATTTATTTACCTCAATGGTTTGAATCATATCAGCAGGAATCAAATCCATTTGGATTCTTCTGTTGTCTCCTTCAGCCGAGGGAATTCTTTCCCCATTGATCATAACCGAATTCAATTCCGGAGCCATGCCTCGGATGATGATGTCCCTGGCCTCACCTTGGTCATTCTGCATGGTAATCCCCGGAATCCTTTTAATAGCATCTCCTATATTGGCATCCGGAAATCGCCCTATCTGATCTGCAGCTACAATATTGGTGATATTGGAATTGGTCTTTTGTTGGTTCAATGCCCTTGCCTGTCCTTTTAGCCTGTCGCCAAACACGATAACTTCACCGGTTTCTAAAGTTCCCGGCATCATCTGAAATCTCATTTCAAGAGTCTGTCCGTCCTGAAGGCTGATTTCTTTTGTCACAGAAATGTATCCCAAATAAGTCACCTGAACAGTGTAATTACCTGCCGGGATTCCCTGAATGAAATAGTCTCCCAATTGATTGGTAACAGAACCTTTGTTTGTACCTTCCAAAATCACATTGGCTCCTGGAAGCGAAAGGTTTTGGTCGTCAATGACTTTACCTCTTAAAACTGCCTGTGCATACAAATCCTGT
>CAZLJT010000326.1:2031-3712 GCA_964559905.1 uncultured Aquiflexum sp. | reverse complement strand
AAAAAACAAAAAAATGGCTAAAGAACTGTTTTTCGACACCAATGCAAGAGACAGACTGAAAAAAGGCGTTGACGCTCTTGCTGACGCAGTGAAAGTGACTCTTGGACCTAAGGGTCGAAATGTTATAATTGACAAAAAATTCGGCGCTCCTACCATCACAAAAGACGGAGTTACCGTAGCAAAAGAAATTGAATTGGCTGAGCCTATTGAGAATATGGGAGCTCAGTTGGTAAAAGAAGTCGCTTCTAAAACCGCAGATAATGCCGGTGACGGAACGACTACCGCGACTGTTTTGACTCAGGCAATTTTTAATGCCGGAATCAAAAACGTAGCAGCGGGTGCCAACCCTATGGACCTCAAAAGGGGGATTGATAAGGCTGTAAAGGCAGTTGTAGCCCAATTGAGAGAAAATTCCAAAGCAATCTCTACCAGCAAAGAAATCCAACAAGTAGCAACTGTTTCTGCAAATAATGACGAAGAAATCGGTAAAATGATTGCCGATGCTATGGAGAAAGTAGGTAAAGACGGTGTAATTACTGTTGAGGAAGCAAAAGGAACAGAAACTGAAGTGAGAACTGTAGAAGGTATGCAGTTTGACAGAGGCTATTTGTCTCCATACTTTGTTACCAATACAGAAAAAATGGAAGTTGAATTGGAAAGACCATACATTTTGATCTATGACAAGAAAATTTCTTCCATGAAAGAATTGTTGCCTGTATTGGAGCCTGTGGCTCAGTCAGGAAGACCATTGTTGATCATCGCAGAAGATGTTGACGGTGAAGCGTTGGCAACTTTGGTTGTAAATAAAATCAGAGGGGCATTGAAAGTTGCTGCTGTAAAAGCGCCTGGCTTTGGTGACAGAAGAAAAGCCATGTTGGAAGACATCGCAATCCTTACAGGTGGTACTGTAATTTCTGAAGAAAGAGGTTATAAGCTTGAGAATGCGACTTTAGATTACCTTGGAACGGCTGAAAAAATCAATATAGACAAAGATAACACGACAGTTGTCAATGGTGCCGGAGAATCTGCTACAATTCAGGCTAGAATCGGAGAAATTAAAGCACAGGTAGAAAAAACGACCTCTGACTACGATAGAGAAAAACTTCAGGAAAGACTTGCCAAATTATCTGGTGGCGTAGCCATCCTTTATATCGGTGCTGCTACGGAAGTTGAGATGAAAGAGAAAAAGGACAGAGTTGACGACGCGCTTCACGCAACCAGAGCTGCTGTTCAGGAAGGTGTTGTAGTAGGTGGCGGTGTTGCCTTAGTCAGAGCTTCTTCTGCACTAGCAAAAGTAAAAGGTGATAATGAAGATCAGGACACTGGTGTCAATATAATCAGAATTGCTCTTGAATCACCTTTGAGAACAATTGTTGAAAATGCAGGTGGAGAAGGTTCCGTAGTGATCAATAAAATCAAGGAAAACAAAGGTAATTTTGGATATAATGCAAGAACAGATGTCTTTGAAGATTTGTTTGAAGCTGGTGTTATAGATCCAACGAAAGTGACAAGATTGGCACTTGAGAATGCTGCTTCTATTGCTGCATTGTTGCTTACCACAGAATGTGTGGTGGCGGATGTGAAAGAAGAATCTTCCGCAATGCCTCCAATGGGTGGCGGCGGAATGGGCGGCATGATGTAATCGCTAAATATTCCATTATAAAAGAGGGGCTCCAAAAAG
>CAZLJT010000326.1:0-2021 GCA_964559905.1 uncultured Aquiflexum sp. | reverse complement strand
TTTTAAGCTGTCAGTTCGAAAAGTAGCTATTTTAAAAGTTATAATAACTTTTAAAATAGAGTAAGTATATTTGGATCTGATTATATAATTTAATTTAATAATACTATCTCGCACTTGATGAATTCTTTCCATTCCATTATTTTGGTAGATGATGACCCAATCAATAATTTGATCAACAGAAGATTAATTACAAGATTGAATATTTCTCCCATAGTAGAGGAATTTCTGGAAGCTGAAAAAGCAATTGAAAAATTGAGGGGGCTTGACAAAAGCTTAAACACATTAATTTTCTTAGATATCAATATGCCAGTCATGAACGGTTGGGATTTTTTGAATCACTATGTTTTGGAGTTCAGTGATAGAAAAGACAAGATCGTTGTATTGTCCAGTTCAATTGATTTTCAAGACCGACAAAAAGCTTCTGAATACAAATGTGTATTTGGTTTTATCGAAAAGCCGCTCACACCTGAAAAAATAAAAAGTATTTTGTAAATGGATACAAACATATCTTCCATGCAACCTATAAGTTTGGAGCTATATTGGTTTGGTGAGAATTTTTTTGAGAAGCATCATCTTCACTCAACTGAACAAATAAAGCCCTTTATGGATTCTGAAAAGAAATTCTGGCTGAATGTCTGTGATTTAAAGAATACTAAATTATTGAATGAAATTGGCGACATTTTTGACATCCATATCCTTGCTATAGAGGACATCAAAAACAACCAACAAAGACCTAAATTGGAAGAGTTTGACCATTTCATTTTTTTAGTTTCGAAGATGATCTATACCAAAAAAGATATTACCGCTTTGGAAATAGAACAGGTCAGCTTTGTTTTTGGTAAAAATTTTATCATCTCATTTCAGGAAAACACCTATGACATCTTCGATCCGATTAGGTTAAGATTGGAAAACCCCCATGGAAGAATGAGGAAAATGGGAACGGATTATTTTACCTATACCTTGTTGGATGCCATCATAGATCAGTATTATGTGATTCTTGAAATGATGGACAACACCATTGAAGAAATAGAGGATGAAATTACCAATGACTCCCAAAAAGTAAAATTAAGTGATGTCTATCTTAAAAGAAAAGCGCTTCAGGAAATCAAAAAAATAATCTGGCCCACAAGGGAAATGATCGCTGCTTGGAGAAAATCAGAAAGTCCCTTTATTAAGAAGAGAACGGCTCCTTTTATCAATGATGTGTATGAACATACCGTTGAAATCATGGAAAATCTGGAAATGCAAAGGGAGTCAATAACGACATTGGTAGAGATTTTTATGTCAAATATCAGCCTGAAACAAAATGAGGTGATGAAAACCCTGACCATAATCGCTACTATTTTTATACCTCTGACTTTTATTGCAGGAGTTTACGGTATGAACTTTGAGTTTATGCCCGAACTTCATTGGAAGTATGGGTACATTTTGATATGGTCTATTTTCCTGATTTCTACTTTGGCAATGATTCGGTACTTTAAGAAAAAGCATTGGTTTTAAAGAAATATATTTTTTTCTTTATATTTTATATTATTTTTTAAATATTCTTTATACTTTCAAGTGTCAGATTTTACAATTTACTTTAAATACAATTAGTGTTTTTTAAAATGGTAAATTCTGTATTTAAAAATTAATTGCACTTTTATTCGATCTTTAATCCGATTAAATCCCTTCTTCACCGATCACCCACGATGAAAAAGACTTCATTACTTATTTGTTTGTATTTTGCCTTTTTCCATTTTTGTTTTGCCCAGACCTGGTCTGGAAACTTAAGCAATGACTGGAACACCCCTGGGAATTGGACCCCAGCTACGGTTCCAGGAACTGGCAGTGATGTTATCATTGATAATACCACTGCTCCGCATCAACCTGTTTTGCCTTCAGATATTACGGTAAGAGACTTGGCCGTTTCAGCAGGGGTACTTGACCTCAATGGATTTGAATTGAATGTCAGAGACTTGAACCTTACAGGAGGTACTATCAGTAATGGAATAGTGGAGTCTTCCAGAAATATCCTGGAA
>CAZLJT010000325.1:0-3726 GCA_964559905.1 uncultured Aquiflexum sp. | reverse complement strand
TCGAGCCGCGAGCGGCTGGCCTCGAGCTCGGCCGTCAGGTTGCCCGAGGCCTGGGCCTGGAAGGTCGGGTCGAGCAGCTGGTTGCGGCTCTGGAACGCCAGCACGTCGGCCGCCGCGGCCTGCAGGCGCGCCCCGGCGCGGTCGAGTTCGCCCTCGGCGAAGCTGAGCCGCTCGCGCGCGATGCGGTGCGAGGTTTCGTTGACGAAGCGCTCGCTGGCCTCGAGGATGGCGGCGTTGAGCCGCTGCGCGTACGCCGGGTCCAGCCCCTGCACGCGCAGCTTCAGCAGCGACGAACGGTCGTCGAACGCGACCTCGATGCGGTCCCGCAGGTAGTCGACGAAGTCTTCGAGCGTGGCGTCGTTGGCCAGCCGGAAGGGCCAGTCGGCGCCCACCTCGGCGAAGTGGGCGCGCAGCTGGAGCTGGTTCTCGAGCTGCAGCAGCAGGGCCTGCGAGTGCACGAAGTCGCGCAGCAGCAGCGTGTCGCCGTGCGACGGCGGGTTGATCCCGGCCAGCAGCATGGCCGCGCCCGGGATCGCGCCACCGTCGCTGCCGGACTGGCGCACCGAGACCGCCGACTCGCTGACGTAGCGGTCGGTGGCGATCAGGCCCAGGTAGAGGGCGTACAGGGCCACCGGCACCACGATCAGGACGATGGCGAGCGCGCGCGCGGAGAGGAAAACCAGTCGGTTCATGTCTTGGTGGGCGTGCCCTGGTAGGCCAGGATGCCCTGTTCGATGTCGTCGTAGACGGTCACGCGGCCGGCGTCGACGTGGACCACGACGTTACAGTACTGGCGCACGTCGGCCATGCTGTGCGTCGTCATGATGAGGTTGGACCGGGCCAGGCGCGCGGTCAGGACCTCCTTGCTCTTGGCCCTGAACTGCGCGTCGCCCACCGCCATGACCTCGTCGATCAGGTAGTAGTCGAAGTCGAACGCCATGCTCAGGCCGAAGGCCACGCGCGAGCGCATGCCCGACGAGAACGACTTGACGGGCAGGTCGAAGTAGTCGCCGATCTCGGCGAAGTCCTGCACGAAGCGCACGCGCTGGCGCAGGTCCGACCCGAAGCTGCCGTGGACGCGGCAGACGAACTGCACGTTCTCGCGCGCCGTCAGGTTGACGTTGAAGCCGCCGGAAAGCCCCACCGGCCAGGAGATGCGCGCGTCGGTGACCACGCGCCCGTGGTCGGGCTGGTCGATGCCGCCGAGCAGGCGCAGCAGCGTCGACTTGCCGGCGCCGTTGCGCCCGATGAGGCCGATGTTGGCCCCCGGCGGGAAGGTGAAGCTCAGGTCCTTGAAGACGTAGCGCCGGCCCTGCCGGGTCGGGAAGGACTTGCTGAGCTCGCGCAACTCGATCATGGGCGGCGGCGGGTCTCAGGTGACGGTGACCAGGCGCAGGCGGTCGGCGCGGTAGGCCAGCAGCGCCAGCGTGCACAGCGCGAGCGCGAACACCATGGGGTAGAGCAGGCTGACCTGGTCCAGCAGCACGTACTGCGGCAGGAAGGCCTGCCGCGACAGCTCGACGACGTGCAGCAGAGGGTTGAGGAGCAGCCACTGCAGCAGCTCGGGCGGCACCACATGGACCGGGAACAGGATGCCGCTGGCGAGGTACAGCGGGAAGATCAGCAGCCGGATGAGCGACCGCAGGCGCGCCCGGTTGTGGCTGACGACCGCCGCGAACACGCCGAAACCGAAGCCGAAGAAGAACATCAGCGCATGCACCGTGAGCATGCCCAGCGGCCCGGCCGGCAGCACGTGGAAACCCAGCCAAGCCAGCAGGCCCAGCGTGAACACGTAGACCAGCAGATTCATCATCAGCTCGACGCCGGCGCGCGCGGCCAGCGTGTCGATGGGCTTGACCTGCCGGTACGAGAACAGGCCACGGTTGGCGTCGATGCCGTCCATCAGCCGATAGGCCAGGTTCTGGAACAGGAAGAACGGCACCAGGCCGGTGGCCAGGAAGACCGGGTACTCGATGCCCGGGAACGGGCTGCTGCCGCGGAACAGCGAGAAGATGGTGATGATCGTCAGCGCGTGCGCCAGCGGCTCGACCAGTGTCCACACGGCGCCGATCCATTGGCCGCCCACCCGGCTCTTCATCTCGCGCAGCAGCAGCGCGAACCACACGGCCCGCTGGACCTCCCAGGCGCTGCGCGCCCGGCGGGGGCGGTCGGGGGGAAGCGAAAGCGAGGTCTCTGGCATGCGGTTCACGGGCGGCAGGTCGGGGGGGCAGGCAGGCGGTGCGCCCCGGAAGCCCCGTCGCGCACCGACGCGGGGCACGTCGCCTGCGGCCCCGATCCGGACAGCGCCGGGATTCTAGCGGCTCGCTCCTAGGGGGAGCCGGCGCCGACAGGCGCACCTAAAATCATGCGGTGTCCGGCCTCGTCATCTCGTTCGTCGTCTCAGCGTTCCTGACGCTGCTGCTGGTGCGCTCGGCCAAGGTCCATGCGCACCGGTCGGGCGACCGCGATTTTTCCAAGCCGCAGAAGTTCCACGCCGTGGCGGTGCCGCGCATCGGCGGCCTGGCCATCGTCATCGGCCTGTACGCGGCGGTCGTCGAGATCGCCGCCACGATGGGCGCCGAGGCGTCGCGCTTCGCCTTCACGCTGCTGGCCTGCGCCGCGCCGGCGTTCCTGGCCGGCTTCGTCCAGGACTTCACCGAGTCGGTGACGCCGCGCGGGCGTCTGCTGGCCACCGCGGTGTCGGCGGTGATGGCGTTCTACCTGCTCGACGGCGCCATCGTGCGCACCGACATCCCGGGCCTGGAGTGGTTGGTCGGCTTCACGCTCGGATCGCTGGCGCTGACGGTGTTCGCCGTCACCGGCATCGCCAACGCGATCAACATCATCGACGGCTTCAACGGGCTGGCGTCCATGTGCGTGATGTTGATGCTCGCGGCCGTGTGCTACGTGGCCTTCCAGGTCGATGACCCCCTGATCGGCCTGCTGGCGCTGGCCACCATCGGCGCCGTGCTCGGTTTCTTCGTCTGGAACTTCCCCAACGGGCTGATCTTCCTGGGCGACGGCGGGGCCTACTTCCTGGGCTTCATGGTGGCCGAGATCTCCATCCTGTTGCTGGTGCGCAACCCCGAGGTCTCGCCCATCTTCCCGCTGCTGGTGTGCATCTACCCGGCCTTCGAGACACTGTTCTCGATGTACCGGCGCTGGGTGCTGCGTCAGCAGCCGGCGCACATGCCCGACGGCATCCACCTGCACTCGCTGGTCTACCGGCGGGTGATGCGCTGGGCCATGGGCGGGCGCAGCCCCACGCTGCTGACGCGGCGCAACTCGATGACGTCGCCGGTGCTGTGGATGCTGTGCATGCTGTCGCTGGCGCCGGCACTGTTGTTTTGGGACAACACGACCGTGCTGTCGCTGTTTCTGCTGACCTTCGCGCTGAGCTATCTGCTGCTGTACTGGCGCATCGTGCGCTTCCGTTCCCCGCGCTGGCTGCTCACCTTTGCCGGCCGCAGCCGCCCGGTGCCGCTGGACGCGGAGGATAATCGCTCGACATGAGTGATTCCCCCCCCGTCGCCGGCGCGCTGCCGGACGAGACCGAGGCAGCGCCTGCGCCGCTGTTCAACACCCTCCCGCTGGACCCGAAGCTGCTTCGCGCGGTGGTCGATTCCGGCTACACGGCGATGACGCCGATCCAGGCCAAGGCCATCCCGCTGGTGCTGGCCGGGCGCGACATCATGGGCGCGGCCCAGACCGGCACCGGCAAGACCG
>CAZLJT010000324.1:0-3749 GCA_964559905.1 uncultured Aquiflexum sp. | reverse complement strand
CTCATCATAATTATTACCTCCGGTATTCAGGTTTCTATCAAATCGTGGGAAGTTGGAAGAGGATACTTCAATTCTGATTTTATGACCTTTTTCAAAATAGTTGGAAGTTGACATGGGGGTCATATTGATTTCATATACTTTTGCACTTTCCATAAATACTTCTTTTTCATATCCTTCTCTATACCTCACTCTTTGGATGGTTTCATCCAGGTTGTAGGCTGTTCCATCTGGATAGACATCTATAAGTTTGATGGTAAGGTCAGTGTCTTTGACATCAGAAGAAAGAAAAAGCTTAACCTCAATAAACCCGCTTACTTCAACACCTTCTGTCAATTCTTCTGAAGTATAGACCAGGATATCCTTTCTCAATTCCATCTCCTGTTGGTCAAATGAACCTCCCTGAACAGCATTTCCTGTACAGCAAACGTTGCCACCATAAGAAGTCACTGGGTCCATAGGATCGTATTGGAAAGTATCGGGATTATCTTTACTTGGTCTTGATGTGACCAGTTTACCATCTCCAAGCCTGGAATTGGCATTGCCTTTACTATCCAAAAAATAGGTGACTATCTCGGCTTCTTTGGGCGGCCAGGTATCCGAATATTGCCACTTATTGGCACCCATGGTAAAATAAGTAACCTTTGGCATTTCCTTAGTGACATTGTTGGATTCACCCTTTAACCAATAGTCAAACCAAGCATAGGTCATATCATTGTACGGTAATCTTGCATCTCCCATGCTTCTTTCACCTACAATGGTATTTTCTGTAGCTCTTGTAAATGCACAGTGTAGGGTAGGGGCAATGACCAGAAACTGATTTTCCCTTATTTTGGGATCTTTGGCATTTTCTCTAACGTGGTTATATAATGCCAAATTGGGACTGGAAGAAACATCATACCAAGAAACAAACCAGAAAGAAGGTTTCTCAAAATCCATATCATCATGGAAAAGGCCGCCTTCATACCACTCAGGAGAATTGGGTTTTCGGGTGATCATTTCTTCATAGATTCCTCTTGGACCATCTACATTTCGGATAATATCCTGAACAGGTAAATGACTTAAACCCTCTTTCCAATCTACTCTTGGATATCTTGGTGCCATATCATAAAATTTTTGTAATCTCAATAAATCTTCCTGCGAAATTCCTTCCGGAAGCTTTGGTGCCATGGGATCGTGCTGTGTACCATATAGCCATGCCGTAAACAGCATCTGACCGGCACCGCCTCGGTACCAGTTTCCCTGCTCAAAATATTTTCCAATTCGTCCCACACCCGCTCCATATCCCTGTGGCACCATAGCCACATGCGCTGGATGGTTAAGTGCAGCTACGGCCATTTGCCATTCCGCAGTAGAAGAACACCCTATGGTACCAATTTTCCCATTGCTCCATGTTTGGTCGGCCATCCAGGTAAAAGCGTCATAACCGTCAGTGAGAGGTGTACCCAATATATCCCATTCTCCCTCCGAGAAAAATCTTCCACGCTCATTTTGTACCACATAAGCATAGCCTCTCTTGACAGCCTCTAATGCTGTTTGCATGGTCCTGCTTACCAATTCTCCATCCCTGTATGAGTTGAAATTATATGGAGTCCTTGAAAAAATGATGGGGACTGGTTTGTCAGTTTTTGGTCTATAAATATCAGTGGCCAATCTGACTCCATCTCTCATGGGCATCATTACCTTTTGGTCAACAATGGCGATTTCCTGAAGTTGTTCAAGGATGTTCTTTTCTTGTGCCCAAGCATTTCCAGAGACAACCAGGAGCAACAAGAGCGCTATGATTTTGAAAGATTTCATTGAGGATAAAATTTGTTGACCCTATTTTAGATATTATTCTCATGAAAGCTTGAATCTTTTATTTAAGCGGAAAAAAATTAACTGCATCTAATATTTTGAACAGATTCAGACCTTGGCACTACTGAAAAAAACAATACTACTTTGAGTTGAAATTAAAGGTGCTTTTGAGTTTTTGGCCAAAAGGTTCTCTATCCTGTTTTCTTTTAGCTCTTGCCTTTTTTCTCCTTCTTTTATCCTGCTCTTTACTTTTGACCAAAACCATTCTGGCAGATATACCGACCTGTCCTCTATAAAATTCTTCTCTGCCCACCAAGTTGATGTTTGGTTTATAATCCAGAGAGACCACCATATTTGCCAAAGTCAACTCTACACCTCCAATTATATCAATTCCGGTAGTGGAATTACCATAAGTATGAAGTATTTGGTTTGTTTCTTTGTCTTTTACAAAACTCTCTTCCCAACCCTTGGATACACCAGCCCCATAATAAATATTAAATCTTTTTGAAATGATTGGTTTATGGCTTTCCAACAACAGATGTGCGGTTGTATTCCTATCAAAATCGGACTGTATAATACCTTCTATTGTTAAATGCTTAAAAATTCGTTGTTGGCCCGAAATTCCAAACGTCCTACTGTAATTGTTGTTACCAGTTCGAATCCCCACTGCTGTTCCATATCTTTGGGCTTTTACCTGAAAACTTATAATAAGTATTGAAAAGAGAAGAACGGCTTTGGAATATTTTTTCATGGGAATGAGGAAGAACATCCGTTTATTAATCAAATATTGTTCCAAACTATATTTTTCTCAATTTACCAGTTTTCCTCTTTTTCTTCATCAGGTTTCATTTCATCATTTTGAACTGTGTAACCCAGATCCAATTTGTCTTCCTTATATACATATAGATAACTTTCAAAAAGTTGTTTGTTCACCTCTATAAGGTTTTCATGTGTCCCCGAATCTATATATTTAGGTATTTTATAAATTCTTTCGTCCTTTTTGTCAAATGGAGTCAAGGTTTTGCTTTGAAAAAAATAAGGAATTAGGGTTTCAGAACAACTAAAAGCAATTGTGTCTATTCGGTATTCATTAAAATACCCCTGCAATCTTTGATTGATGTTTTCAAAAAAATCAATGGTTTCCTGTAATCTTACCCGTGAACCGGCCCTTGATTTTCCTTTTGTCTTTAAATATTTGATTTGACTTTTACCTTGTTTTTTACGTACCATATAAGCTCTGAAGACTTTATGGTCAATCAATTGCCGGTTTTCAAAAAAGGCGATGGATGCAATTCCTGATTTAATTATTAAAATTATATGATTTTGAAAATCCAACTCAATAATATTTTTACTTTCTGGATCAAAATCCAGATTAATAGCTAATCTGATTTTGAAAATTTTGTCATCATTTGAGCCATAGAAAGTTATGGTCCTTTTTTTCTTATCAATCGCAAGACTAAATTCATTTTTGTGGTAGGTCTTGATAAGCTTTTGGGCTGTATTTAGATTTATTTTTCTCCAAAACATAAATTTTTTTCTGTCAATATGTTAAAAGTGGCTTAATATTTGTAATTTACATACAGAAAAATACTAATTGGTAATTCCTGATCTGTTTTATTCGAGTTAATGAAGATAAAAATTTAATACCATTTTATAAATTCCAACAATAGCATTTCCGGTGCATAATTAAGTATTGACATTTGAGATAGTTATTAAATCGAAGTTCATTAATAAAAATAACTGAATAAGAATACATTTTAAAAATTTTCATTCGTTAATTATAATATTAAACAAAAAAGTCTATGAAAATCAACGAGATGGTATTGCTCCATGAAAATTTTCTGACAGATTTTGGCTTCCACTTAGAGCCAAAAAAATTACTTTATTCTAAAGATTTCCAAGAAGGGAAACAAATTATATTCTTCCATCATACACAATTCAACGATTCTCTTTAT
>CAZLJT010000323.1:0-3756 GCA_964559905.1 uncultured Aquiflexum sp. | reverse complement strand
AACAACCTTTATTTCTGTGGCGGAAGTGTACACCCTGGAGGAGGAATTCCTTTATGCCTTCTATCTGCCAAAATTATGTCAGAAATGATAACTGAATAGGTTTGAAATGGATTTAATTCTTTTTGTTGCTGCCAAAGGACTTGTCCGGATAGGCAGGAGGACTCGGTACAGGTCTGGGGTCTATTTTGATCAGTTCCTGCAAATGCTCAATAGCCGCATCCAATTGGGCATCGTTTCCATCAAATGTAGCCTTTGGCATATTGATGACTTCTATGTCGGGTATAAAACCAACTCCTTCAATCAGCCATTCGCCTGCCTCTCCATATACCCCGTTCATCGGAGCTCGGGCCACGCCGTTATCCGTCAAAGTATTGACTCCCGAAAGCCATACTTCACCGCCCCATGTTCGGGCACCGATGGATTTGCCCATGTTGAGCCTTCGGAATCCTTCCGCAAAAGCTTCTCCATCAGAAGCAGTAAACTCATCCACCAATAATACCAAATGGCCTCTAAATGCGTATGGCATGTTCCAATAGGGTTCTCCCGTCCGGCCTTTCCAATAGAAAAAAACCTCACGCATCAGCTTTTCCAGAATAAAGGAGTCGATATTTCCACCACGGTTATGGCGCACATCGATTACAAGACCTGACTTTTTGAACTGCGGATAAAAATCCCGGTACCACTGTCCAATATCTCTTGCCGTCATTGCCCGAAGATGAACATATCCTAACTCCCCGTTTGACTTTTCTTCGACCATTAACCTGCGGGTGTATTCCCATTCATTGTATCGAAGGTTAGATTCCTGTGCGCTTGTCATGGGCTGTATGATGCGGTCGCCTTTGTCGGATCCAATACTATTGAGTAATTTGATTCTGACCTGCTTGCTTGCTTTATCTCTTAATAAATATTGCAAATCGGGTGCATCCATTACCGATACTCCATCAATATGGGTAATCACGTCTCCTTTGGAGATATTCAGGTCAGGATGGGATAAAGGGGACATTTCATCGGGATAGTCGGGATCACTTAGGAAAATATGCTCAATGGTGTAACCACGCAGTTTTTGATTTCTGGAAAAACGTCCACCCAGCATCCCAAACTGAATCTTATCCTCCCCACTTCTCAAATCACCTCCACCTACGGAGGTGTGAAGAACGCTCAACTCACCTATCAGTTCACCCATCACGTCGGAAAGCTCCCGGCGGGTCGTTACCCTATCCACAAGAGGAAGATATTTTTCATACATCGCATCCCAATCTAATCCATGCATATTCCGGTCGTAGAAATAATCGCGCTCCATCCTCCAGGCATCGGTATAGATTTGCTTCCAGTCTTCTTTCGGATCGACAGAAAATTTCCAGCCGTTCAGGTTGAGTTGATTTTTGGAAATATCTGAAACCGGCGTAGTTCCCAACTCCACCACATAATGATTTGAACCCATCCGTAAAACAGCATATTTATTATTGAGGGAAGTAACATAGCTGTTGATTTTATCAGCAAATACTTTTTGCTCTGCTTTCTCATCTATCACAGTCATCATCAAGGCCGGATTGTCATCACTGGATGCTCCACCTCCATAATAGACTCCCATTCCAGGGCCAATTCTGTGGTAGTAAATTGCTTTGTCTGTCACCACAAGATTTTTATAATTGCCAGCGGGAATAGGTAATTCACGTAAGCGTTCCATCAGTCCGTCCTCATCGATTTCAACTTTCACAGGTCCATCTTCTTTTTTCTCCTCAGCAGGTTTCAGTTCATTTTTAGGTTGGAAAGGTGAAACCAGTCCCTTTTTTAGACCTACTTGGTAGATTTTAATCTGCTTTTCCCAGAAAGGCTCCGGTTGCCTTGTTCCCCAAGGGGAGCCGATTCGCGATTCAAAATTTCGATCCGATAAAAAGTAGATCCATTTTCCATCAGGACTCCATTGTGGACTCATACTATTTGTCCTGTCCGAAGTGAGTGGAATCCACTTGCCTGATTCCGGATTGAAAATAAACAACTGCATAAATGTATTGGAAGCAGCCTGCCCATAAGCCAGCCATTTACTGTCAGGAGACCAGGCCATAGCGCTACTTAAGTTTTCATCACTCTTGCTTGCTTTGATTTTTTTTCCAGAAACCATATCCTGAATCCACAGATCATTGTTCAGGTCGTAATAGGCTAGTTTTTTCCCGTCAGGAGAAGGCAAAAGACCAAATCTCAAAGTACTCCCATCCTCGGTCAGCTTTTTCCCCTGATCCAAGCCCAAGCCAGAATATTGGTGAATTTCAAATTCACCGCTTTCGTCAGAGAAAGACAGGATATCTTTACCATCAGGAGTGAAAACAGCATCGCGATACCTTACACCATCTTTTTGACTGAGCCGAAGCGATCTACCCTGTTTGGCAGGAAAAACAAAAACTCTACCCCGGGCTGTCAAAGCGACTTTTTCGCCATCGTCGCTGACAGAAATATTGGTCACATAGTTGGCAGGATTATCGATCCAGTATTCTCTCAATTGGTCAAAATCCGAAGTTAGACTGATGGCAAGCTTTTTGTCCATGCCACTAGTCAAATCATGTAAATAAAGGTCTGCTCCGGATCTGTAAACAAGGTTATTGCCATGAATGGAGGCCTCCCGCACATCATATCTGGCCTGCTGGGTATGCTTTTTTAAATCCGTGCCGTTTTCATCAATTGACCAAATGTTCTGGATTCCGTCCCGGGAAGATAGAAAATAGACCCTATTCCCATGATAAATTGGATGATGGTCTTCTCCTTTGTAATCAGTGGTGAGCTTAACAGCTTCATCCTGCCCTGAAGTATATTTCCAAAGTTGACGGGCAGTACCTCCTTCGTAACGTTTGGTGACATTGTTATGGTAGGTGGGGCGGACAAAATAATAGGTATCTCCCGAATCGTTAAAACTTCCCTCAGCGGCCATTTCCAAAGGCAGAATACTCTTGGTCCCATTTTCGATATTCAATAAAACCGTATTCAATCTAGGCAAAGTGGAATATTGATTGGTCACATAGGCCACTTCCGTGGTTGATTTCCAGGCAGTAGGGATAGAGGCCGCAGATTCGTATGTCAATCTTCTGGGCAAACCACCCGAAATAGGAATCAGATAAACCTCTGTTGGACCCTCGTAAGTAGCAGCGTAGGCAACCCATTTCCCATCCGGGGAAATCTTTGGAGAACTTTCCTCACCGGCATGAGTTGTCAGGCGTATCGCTTCTCCGCCATTTAGCGATACTTTCCAAATGTCCCCCTCAGCCACAAAAACCACTACGTCCTGATTGACATCCGGTTGCATGAAATACCCTAGCGATTGCTGGCCAAAAATAGGGCCTGAAACAAGAAATATTGAAATGGTAAAGAATCTGATAATGGCTTTCATACCTGTTGAATTAAATTGCTGAATCTGAAGAATCTCAAGATATGCACAATATTTCTGTTAATCCACTGCATAAATTATAAGAGACAGTATTTGTATTCAAAGCCTGTTTTTCTCCCTTTGAGAAAAATAATTTTCACCCAATTACAACCTCAATAGCAATCGGGATGGAAGAGAAAAAGGTTTCTCTAAATTGTACTTTCTGAAAAACATTGAATTTCTACCAATGACAGAATTCCGGAGCGTCACTCTGAGTCCCCAACATTATTAAAATGTTCAGAAAGGGTAATGACATCAAGACGGGCAGCAGACCTCTCCTGACGTCGAGGTGACAAGGGAAAGTCCTGTAATAGATTCGAATGCAATTTGTAGTTCTAAAC
>CAZLJT010000322.1:0-3783 GCA_964559905.1 uncultured Aquiflexum sp. | reverse complement strand
AATGTTGGTAGGTTCGGTTATGGTCTATGCTACTATGTTTGCTGTATGGTTCTGGATTTATGGAAATGTGGTTTCTGCCTCTATAGCAACCGTCATTGCAGTAATCGGAGGGATTATTATCATTAAGAGCTGGAAAAAAATGCGTTAAAACAATATTTAAAACTTTCCCAAAATTGAATTCTTTTGGGAGAGTTTTAATTTTTAAACTCCAAAGTATTGATCAAGTGAATCAAATCCACTTTGATATATTCAATTATCGGAGCCAAAGAATCATTTTTCATAGAGGTATTAAAATAAAGCGCTCCCCTTAAAAAATTGGTGGTCGAATCGGTCACAAAGAACTGAAACTGTGTAGGAACCTCTCCACTAAGCTCTGCCACCACGCCGGTATATCCTTTTGGTGTAAGCAAAACGGATTCCTCTATGCCATAAGCTTTGATCTGATGCTTGGCAGTAAGATTGATAGCATCATTCATCACAGTCTTTAGGTCCTTTCCTTTGCTATCCAATGGAAGATAGGTCAAATGCACCTTCCCTCCCAATTCATTGTAGTTCAAATTGATCCAATTTTTCTCAGCCAAATTGAATGAATCAGGTTCAACGGACGCATTTTTGGAATACTCAAAAGTATAAGGCTTCCCTTCCTCAAGCGTAATAAATTCTCTTTCCGGTAGATCAATTCTGTTATAACCCTTTGGTTTAGGTAGAAAATCTGCGCCACATGAAGACAGAAATAAAAGAATTAGAAGTATTAGGAAATTTTTTTTCATTCTTAACATGGTCTCAAAGTTATCAAATTGGTTTGATTTGAGTCTTGGATAACGGATATTTATAGAAACATAAATAACACTGATTATGGAAAAAGTGAAAAAAAATTTCGCAATCGCATTAGGCATGATGGCATTTTTATTCGTTCAGAACATCTCCTATGCGCAAAACAACATGGCTGAGTTTGTAGCCAAATGGGAAAATGGCAAACAGTTTACACTTGAGGTTGTGGACAAAATGCCCGATAATTTACTGGCCTATAAGCCACATGAAACAGCCATGAGCTTTACAGAACAAATTGTCCACTTATCTGCTGCAATGGCAGGAATGAGTCAAAGGTTTCTGAGTGGTGACAAGCCAAGCTTCGATTTAAGCGCAAAGCCTACTTCTAAAGCCGAACTTAAAGCATTTGTAGCCAACTGCTATGATTACGTGAAGGCAACTGCCTCAAAACTTTCTGATGCCCAAATGGGGGAAACCGTTGATGTTTTCGGCACCTCAGCAACGAGAAGACAAGCTTTGGCATTAATTGATGACCATACCACCCATCATAGAGGGGCCGCCATTTCTTACATCCGCTCAAATGGCATTGAGCCGCCAAGGTTTAGGGCTATGTGAGAAAAATTTTAGATTTTAGAAGGTAGATTTTAGATTTACAAAAACCCGGACGTATCTCAGATTTGCCGGGTTTTTTTATTCCAAAATCTGCCTTCCGGCAGACAGGTCTGAAATCTAAAATCTAAATTCACCCTCTAACCCACTCCACTTTTTCCCCGACAGGTCTTCTTTTGCCTACAGGCCATCTATCGGTTGCAGGCTTAGCCACATAAAAGAAACCCATCAACATATCCTCTTCTTCCAATCCAAACCAAGGTTTGGCTTCTGGCCAAAATGTAGGTCCACCAGTGCCCCAATAGGCCGCCAACCCATGTGCCGACGCGGTAAGGTACATATTTTGAACAGCCATCGATACAGCAGCTATTTCTTCCATAACAGGAAGATTGGCTTTGAGGTCCCGCTTCATGATGATGGCAATAACATGAGAAGCTTTAAGTGGATTTTCTTTGAATTTCTGGTAGGTAGCTTCGATAAAATTGCCTGTTTTTGTACTTCTTTCTTTGTATAGTTCAGCTTGAAAATCAGCGAATTTTTTAAGCCCCTCCCCCGTAAAGACTTTAAAATTCCATGGTTCTGTCAATTTGTGCGTTGGGGCCCAATTGGCATTTTCCAATATGTCCTGAATGATTTGGTCATCTACAGGGTCATTTTCTTTGAATTGAGCTATAAACATGGATCTTCGTCCACGGATGATTTTATTTACTTCTTCGATATTAAAATCCGGTTTTTCCATTTTGATGATATTCGGTTGTTACTGTCAGATTTCTAAATGCAAATTTTAGAAAAATGGTTTCCTTTTACCCTAATTTGATTGAAATCAAAAAACCTTTTGAATAATGAAATAACCCCATTATAAATTAACTTCAAAGAAGTGATAAAGGCACCACATCTATTTTTTGAATGATAAAATAATTTTTTTGTATATTTCTGTATTTCAATAATTTAAGAAATTTTTAGGCATGAAATCCCTATCAATTCTATTCCTGTTATTTTTCATTTCCTTTGGAAATTTTTTCCTCCAGGCACAAGAACTAACCGCTCAGGTTATTGAATCAGTTTTTTATGTCCAGCCCAATGGTGGGGGAGAAGAAAGAATGATACGCGAATTGGGTTTGAACATGGACTCCCTTTATCTTACCATTGAGGGGAGAATCAAAGAAATTTTAAATCTGGAGGAGTTGGGAATCTTGCAAAACAGCCCTTTTCTATACAATAAAAGAAAAAACAAAAATTTTAAGGACCTAACTAAGGAGGACCAAAATAGGGCAAAGAGTGCCCCCGCTGATTTATACCTGATTATTTTCCTAGATGTCGATCCCGCTTATCCCAGTATGATAACAAAACATTTGGTTAAAACAGCCATTACACTGGAAGTTTTTGTTTTTGATAAAAACCTGGAATTTCTCCAAAAAATGAAAGGCAAAAAAGCCAATACAGGGGTTACTACATCAACAGATGAAGAAGGTTATGATGAACTTGATTTTTTTGACCTTGATAGGGACAGTTTTTTATACTTGTTTGACAAGGCCGTAAAAAACCTTTAGAAAGGTTTATTGTGGCTAAATCCGCATAATAAGGAAAAAGACAAGGGAATCTGTTCTTAATTTTATAATCTTAGAATCTACCTCCCCATAAAACCCCTGATATCCTCCACCAACTTCTCAAAATCCGGTCTGTGGTTGTACATCATATGTCCGCCTTCATAATAAAACATTTGCACCATTTCCATCGGAATGTCATGCCGCGCAAAGGTGTATTCGGCATCCAAAAAGGGAGTAATCAGATCATAATAGCCATTGGCGACCATGACCTTTAGGTTTTTGTTTCTTCTCATGGATTCTCCCAAACCTCGGGCGACATTCACATAGGATGGTTCCCAACTTGCTCCATCAGGTACCGGTTTCCAATTCCATTTTCCATAAATCTTATTATTGGAAGTCAGGTAGGGTCTGTCCATCTTTACTTTCAAAGTCCTCGCAAAATAATCCTGTAACGATGCGGTATAAGCTGCATCTATCGAATAACTCGAGGCATCCCCCAAAGTCGGTCTATCTGCGGCCTGATCTCCTTCCTCTCCTAAATATCTCCCATCTAAAGACCCGATGGTTTTACCCTCTTTCCTTAGCAACTCCTTTCTGAATCTTGAAGTCAGAATTCGATTATCAGACAAAAGAACGTATGCTGGATCTAAACCCAAAAAATAGGCAATTTTTTCTGAAAGCTTCTCCTTTTCCGCTGTGGATAACTGATTTCCTTTATATAAATCCTGCAAATAATCATTGTAAGCAAACTTCCTCGCTTCCTCCACAAAATCCTTTAAATTTTTACCTTGTCCTGCTTTGCCATGGTACCAAGCAGTAGCTGCCATGGTTGGAAAGTAGGTGAAATAGGAAGCGA
>CAZLJT010000321.1:0-3799 GCA_964559905.1 uncultured Aquiflexum sp. | reverse complement strand
AGGAACTTTGTGGAGTACTTTGGAGAGTAATTTGGTTTACCACAGAGTGCACAGAGTACACAGAGGGTATTTAAAAACTAGATTTATTAATTACTTTGACAAGATTATTCAACTTTTATGGAACTCAATTTATTGTCAAAGAAAATTATCGGAGAGGCAATTTTTGTTCATAAAGAACTTGGTCCTGGATTGTTAGAGGGGGTTTATCAAAAGTGCTTATGTCATAGATTGATATCAAAAGGTTTGTTCACAGAAATGGAAAAACCATTACCTGTTTATTTTGATGGGGTAAACCTAGATTGTGGTTATCGACTGGATTTAGTAGTTGAAAAAACCATAGTTATCGAACTCAAAAGTATTAAAAGGTTAAAAGATATTCACCTAGCCCAAATGCTAACTTATTTGAAACTTGGCAAATATCCATTGGGTTTACTAATGAATTTTAATGAAAAAACACTGGTAAATGGCTTAAAAAGAGTCATAATCTAAAATATTTCTCTGTGTACTCAGTGCACTCTGTGGTAAAATTATGCGATATTATATCATTTCAGGTGAAAGATCCGGAGATTTGCATGCTTCGAATTTGATCAAAGCTCTTAAGGTTTTGGATCAGAAAGCTGTATTAAGAGGTATGGGAGGGGATTATTCCAAAGAACAGGGATTGGATCTTTGTGTACATTATGAGGAAGTGGCGGTGATGGGGTTTTTGGAAGTATTGTTGGGATTCAGGAAAGTGCTCAAATACCTTTCCATGGTCAAGGCTGATATTTTGAATTTTAGGCCTGATGCTTTGATTCTGGTGGATTATGGTGGTTTCAACATGAAAATGGCGGAATTTGCAAATCTACACGGCATTCCTGTTCATTACTACATCCCGCCAAAAGTATGGGCATGGAACCAGAAAAGGGCCTTGAAAATCAAAGAATTTACGGACCATGTTTATTCCATTTTACCATTTGAACCGTCATTTTTTGAAAAATTCGGAGTAAAAGCCCATTATGTAGGCAATCCCCTGTTGGATGAAATTGCTAAGTTTGAACCACATCCCTTTTTCCATCAAAAGAATGAATTGAGTTACAGCCCAATCATTGCTTTGCTGCCAGGAAGCAGGAAGCAAGAACTCCAAAATATGATGCAGGTAATGTTGGAAGTGGTGAAGAATTTTCCACAGGCCCAATTTGTCATTGCAGGAGTATCTAATCTTTCCGCCAAGCTCTATGAACCGGCTATTAAGGCAGGTATTAAAGTTATTTTTGATCAGACATATGATTTATTGCATCACGCCAATGCAGCAATCGTGACTTCTGGTACCGCAACTTTGGAAGTTGCCCTTTTTCGTGTTCCGCAGGTGGTTGTTTACAAAACCAGTTCGGTGAGTTATGTCATCGCAAAAAGATTGATCAGAGTTCCTTTTATTTCCTTGGTCAATTTAATAGCTGAACGAAAAGTGGTGTCGGAGTTGATCCAGGGAGAATTTAATGTGCAAAGATTGAGTCAGGAATTAAATAAAATTCTGGCGGATATACAGCACAAAGCGGCAATCTTGGATGGTTATACAGAAATAAAGGAAAGGCTTGGAGATGGTTCTGCGTCGGATGCAACGGCCAAAATGATCGTTGAGAGCTTGAAGATTTGACCATATAGGGATTTAATTTTTTTGCTTACCACATAGAAACATAGGGCACATAGAACGGAATCAATATTGTAAGTTCATAAATTGAAAATCAGTCAGGAAAAAATTCTTTATTTTCTATCAAGTGCCGCAAGTCATAAAAAAAATAACCGCAAAAGGGGTTGCCCTATGCGGTTATTTCAATATTGATTTTATTCTTATTATTTCAAGCCACCTGCAGTTTTTTGAACTTGGACTTATCAAATTGCTCTTGGGCATATTTTTCATCGATTACCAACTCTTTTATGGAATCATCAGATGGTAACTCATACATAGCATCAGTGATGATAGCTTCACAGATGGATCTTAATCCTCTGGCGCCAAGATTGTACTCCACTGCTTTCTCCACAATATAGTCTATACCACTTTCCTCAAATTGAAGCGCAACATCTTCCATGGCCAACAGTTTCTTATACTGTTTAACCAGAGCATTTTTGGGCTCAGTGAGTATGCTTTTCAATGTAGCCCGGTCCAAAGGATCCAAATGGGTCACTACAGGAAGTCTCCCAATAAGTTCAGGGATCAATCCAAAGGCCTTCAAATCCTGTGCTGTCACATATTGAAGCAGGTTTGCCCTGTCTACCTGTTTCCCTTCTACAAATTTGCTGAAGCCCATGGGCTGTGTATTCAGTCTTTTGGCTATGTGTCTACCTATGCCATCAAATGCTCCCCCGCAAACGAACAGGATATTTTCTGTATTCACTGCGATCATTTTCTGGTCAGGATGTTTTCTTCCTCCTTGCGGTGGGACATTCACAATTGTACCTTCCAATAATTTCAAAAGTGCCTGTTGAACACCTTCCCCGCTTACATCACGTGTGATAGAAGGGTTATCTGATTTCCTGGCGATTTTATCCAATTCATCTATATAAACTATGCCTCTTTCCGCAGCTTCCACATTATAGTCTGCCGCTTGCAGGAGACGGGTCAGAATGCTTTCGACATCTTCGCCCACATAACCTGCCTCTGTCAAAACTGTCGCATCAGCAATACAGAACGGTACTTCAAGGACTTTCGCTAGGGTTTTTGCCAAGTAAGTTTTGCCTGTTCCAGTATCCCCGACCATGATGATATTTGATTTTTCAATCTTGATTTCATCTTCATCATAGCCTTTTTGCTGCAATCTTTTGTAGTGATTATAGACCGCCACTGTCAGTACCTTTTTGGCATCATATTGACCTATGACGTATTGGTTGAGGTATTCTGTGAGCTCTTTCGGTTTTTTGAGTTTGAATTTAGGGTTTTTAACAGGTTTTTTGTTTTTTTCTTCCTCCCCCAAAATCTGGTAAGCCTGATCTATGCAGAAATTGCATATATGGGCTGATATCCCGGAAACCATCAGGTCTACGTCTCTCTTATTTCTTCCACAAAAGGAACAGGTAACTTGTGCCATTATTTTACTTTTCTAACCAATACTTCATCTATTAAACCATATTCTTTGGCTTCAGGAGCTCTCATCCAATAATCTCTATCTGAATCTTTTTCGATTTCGTCATAAGTTTTACCTGAATGGTCTGCCAATATCTGATACAATTCCTGCTTCATGGACAAAATCAGTTTCAATGAGATTTCCATGTCTTTGGATTGACCTTGCATACCACCGGAAGGCTGATGAATCATTACTCTGGAGTGTTGCAATGCAGATCTTTTGTCTTTTGCACCACCTGCTAACAATACAGCACCCATAGATGCTGCAATACCGGTACAGATAGTGGCCACATCAGGATTGATATATTGCATGGTGTCATAGATGCCCAAACCTGCCGTTACAGATCCGCCTGGGCTGTTGATGTATAAAAGTACGTCTTTTTTTGGATCAGTCGATTCCAAAAACAAAAGTTGGGCGGTAATGATATTGGCAATAAAATCATCCACTTGGGTACCAAGAAAAATAATTCTGTCCATTATCAATCTTGAAAACACATCAATTTCCCTGAAATTAGTTGGCCTTTCTTCGATGACCGACCGGGTCATGTTTTCAACAAATGTATTGTATTGGTCAAATGCATTGCCGCTGATGCCTCTATTGTGAACGGCATATTTTCTAAACTCGTCTTTATTGATCATGATTAAATTTTTATGTAATGTACAAAAATAAAAAAAGCCCTTACAAAAGGACTTTTTCTT
>CAZLJT010000320.1:0-3800 GCA_964559905.1 uncultured Aquiflexum sp. | reverse complement strand
CGTTCTCGGGGTCGCCGATCCAGTAGAACACCGTCAGCTCCAGCCCGTCGGCCGCGAAGCTGGTCAGGCGCACGCCCACCGGCGGCGCCGCCAGCACGCGCGGCAAGGCCTGCACCGCCTGCGCCATCTCCGCCATCAGCGGCTCGACGTCGGTGCCGTAGGGCACCTGCACCACCGTGGTCTGCAGCACGTCTCGGTCGGCCAGCGACGAGTTCTCGACCCGCTGCGTGATGAACATCTCGTTGGGCACGATGGACTCCCGGCCGCCCAGCGAACGCACGACGGTGTAGCGCGTGTTGATGTCGGTGACACGGCCCTCGAAGCCGTCGACCATCACCATGTCGCCGATGCGCACGCTGCGCTCGGCCAGGATCACGAAGCCGCTGACGTAGTTCGACGCCAGCTTCTGCAGCCCGAAGCCGATGCCCACGCCGATCGCGCCGCCCAGCACGCCCAGCGCCGTGAGGTCGATGCCGGCGGCGCTGAGCGCGAACATCAGGCCCAGGAACAGCAGCAGCGCGCGCACCGCGTTCGACGCGATCTTGCGCAGCGACAGGTTCGCACCGCTGCCTCGCAGCAGCCGCGCCTCGACGGCGGCCGAGATCCACAGCGCGACCACCAGCACCAGCACCACCGACACCACGCCCTCGAGCAGGTTGCGCAGCGTGATCTCGCTGCCGCCCAGCGTCCAGCGGATCTGGTCGAGCTCGTCGAGCAGCACCGGCAGCACGCCGACCACCCACAGCACCATGCCCAGCCACACCACCCACGACAGGCTGCGCTCGAAGATGCGCATCAGCCGCGATTCGGGGTAGGCGGCGCGCAGCACGCGCACCGTCACGCGGATGACCAGCAGCGAGACCAGGATGGGCACGACCAGCCGGAACACCGCCAGCGGCAGCACGTCCTCGAGCAGCCGGCGCGCCAGCAGCGCCAGCAGCAGCGCCAGCACCGGGAACAGCACGCCGTCGACGATGGAGCGCCCGAACCAGATCGACCCGCGCACCGGCTCGGCGCCGCGCGCCAGGCGCACGATCAACCAGGCCAGCGCCAGGCAGGCCAGGACCACGCCCGCCTCGGCCAGCGAGGCGGGCGCCAGCAGGTCCTGTCCGAGCTGGCGCAGCTCTGCGGCACCGAGCGCCTGCGACATGTCCGGCGCCGGCGCTGACGCCGGCACCGAAGCGGCGTCAGACACCGGCCAGCACGCGCAGGTGTGCCGCGACGCTGCGGCCCAGCGCCGACAGCGCGTACCCGCCCTCCAGGCAGGACACGATGCGGCCCTGGGCATGGCGGGCGGCGATGTCCATCAGCTGCACCGTGAGCCACTCATAGTCGGCCTCGACCAGGCCCATCTGGCCGAGCTCGTCCTCACGGTGGGCGTCGAACCCGGCCGAGATGAACACCATCTGCGGCCGGAATCGCTCCAGCGCCGGCAGCCACATGGCCTGCACCGTCTCTCGCATCTCGGGCCCGCGGGTGTAGGGCGCCAGCGGCACGTTGACCATGTTGGTGCCCTTGGGCACGGCGCCGCTGTAGGGGTACAGCGGGTGCTGGAAGAAGCTGCACATCAGGACGCGCTCGTCGCCGGCGATGATGTCCTCGGTGCCGTTGCCGTGGTGGACGTCGAAGTCGATCACCGCCACCCGCTCGAGCCCGTGGACGTCGAGCGCATGGCGTGCCGCGACCGCGACGTTGTTGAAGAAGCAGAACCCCATGGTCTCGTCGCGCGTGGCGTGGTGGCCGGGCGGCCGCACGGCACAGAAGGCGTTGACGGCCTCGCCGGCCAGCACGCGGTCGGTGGCCGCCACGGCGGCGCCGGCGGCGCGCAGCGCGGCGCCCCAGGTCTCGGGGCAGACCAGGGTGTCCGGGTCCAGCGCCTTGGGCTTGCCTGCGGCCTTGACCTGCGACATGGTGTCGCGCAGCTGTTCGACGTAGCCCGCCGTGTGCGCGCGCTCCAGCTGCTCGAGCTGCGCCTCGGGCGCCTCCAGGATGTCCAGCGCCACGTCGTGCCCGGTCGCGCACAGGTGGTCGGCGATGGCGTCCAGCCGCTGCGGGCACTCCGGGTGGCCGGCACCCATATCGTGCAAACGACACTCGGCGTGGGTGAAGTATGCGGTGGTCATCGGCGGGCAGGCGTCTCGTTTCGGGCAAGATCGCAGGGATGGATGTCAACCTCCCCCGCCGCCTCGCCTCGCTGGTGGATCAGATCAGCGGCATTATCGTCGGCAAGCGCGCGCAGATCGAGGATGCCGTGGCCTGCCTGCTCGCCGGCGGCCATTTGCTGATCGAGGACGTGACCGGCGTCGGCAAGACCACGCTGGCGCACACGCTGGCGCTGTCGCTGGGGCTGGAGTTCCGGCGCGTGCAGTTCACCGCCGACCTGATGCCCAGCGACCTGATCGGCGTGTCGGTGTTCGAGCGCGCCAAGGACAGCTTCGTCTTCCATCCGGGGCCGGTGTTCGCGCAGGTGCTGCTGGCCGACGAGATCAACCGCGCCGGCCCCAAGACCCAGAGCGCGCTGCTCGAGGCGATGGAGGAGCAGCAGGTCTCGGTCGAGAACCTCACGCGCAAGCTGCCGCAGCCCTTCTTCGTGATCGCGACCCAGAACCCCAGCGACCAGCTGGCCACCTACCCGCTGCCCGAGAGCCAGCTCGACCGCTTCCTGCTGCGCATCACGCTGGGCTACCCCGACCGCGCCAGCGAGCGGCTGCTGCTGGCCGGCGAGGACCGGCGCCACCTGGCGGCGCGCCTGCCTGCCGTGATGCGGCCCGAGGAGCTGGTCGCGGCGCAGCAGGCGGTGCTGAAGGTCAGCGCCTCCGAGGCGCTGCTGGACTATCTGCAGACGCTGATCGCCGCCACGCGTGACGGCCGCTGGTTCCTCGAGGGCCTGTCGCCGCGGGCCGGCATCGCGGTGCTGCGCGTCGCGCGCGCACGCGCGCTGATGGCCGAGCGCAACTACGTCGCGCCCGACGACATCCAGGCCATCCAGCCGCAGGCGGTGGCGCACCGCCTGACGCCGGTGGCGGGTGCCGGGCGCGGCTCGATCGAGCAGGTGCGCGCGATGCTCGAGGCCACGCCGATCCCGTGACCCCGGCCTGACCCCGCCGCCATGGGCCTGCGCACCCGCCTTCAAGCCTGGTGGCACGACCGGCTGCCGCTGACCGAGACCTGGACACTCGGCCAGCGCAACATCTACATCGTGCCCACGCGCGGCGGCGCCACCTTTGGTGCGCTCGTGCTGCTGATGCTGCTGGCGTCGATCAACTACCAGCTCAACCTGGGCTACGTGCTCGCCTTCCTGCTCACCGGGGCCGGCGCGGTGTCCATGCACATCACCCACGGCACGCTGCGCGGCCTGACGCTGCGCCTGAAGCCGGGCGCGCCCGACCACGCCGGCGAGCCGGTGATGCTGGACATCGTCATCACCAACCCCGGACGCGCCCGCTACGCGCTGTGCGTGCGCTGGCACGACCGCCAGAGCAAGGGCCAGCGCTGGATCGCGGTCGACGTGCCGGCCGGCGGCCAGGCGACGGCCACGCTGAGCGTGGTGCCGCCGCGCCGCGGCTGGCACGCGGTGCCGGCGCTGGTGGTCGAGACCGGGTTCCCGTTCGGCTTCTTCCGCGCCTGGACCGTGTGGCGGCCGGCCGCGCGCGTGCTGGCCTGGCCGCGTCCGGAGCACCCGGCGCCACCGCTGCCGGTGGCGCAACCGGTGCCGGGCGAGCAGGCGGCGTTGCAGCGCAGCGCGGGCAGCGAGCTCGAGGGCGTGCGCCCCTGGCGGCGCGGCGACACGTTGCGTCAGG
>CAZLJT010000319.1:0-3803 GCA_964559905.1 uncultured Aquiflexum sp. | reverse complement strand
GAAAGCAAAAAATATTTAAAAGATAGCGTCATGAAAAGAACATTTCAGCCTTCTCGTAGAAAAAGAAGAAACAAGCATGGATTCAGACTTAGAATGTCTACAGCCAATGGAAGAAGGGTATTGAAATCCAGAAGAGCAAAAGGTAGACATAAACTTACTGTTTCTTCTGAGAAAACATTGAAGAAATAATTTCCTGCATTAATTTTCGTATTTTTATACGTGAATCAATATGCGATGAAATACGGGCTTAAGAAGAATGAAAGATTACATTCTCAAAAGTTGATCAAGGAACTTTTTGACAAAGGTTCCTCTTTTTTTTTATATCCCTTTAAAGTAATGGTCCTTGAAAATGATTCTGATGAATCGGAAACCATTCAGGTGCTTTTTTCCGTTTCAAAGAAAAAGATCAAAAAGGCAGTTCAAAGAAACCTTATTAAAAGGAGAATGAAGGAAGCTTACAGGCTGAACAAAGATATCCTCACTGCCACCTACGGAACAAAAAAATCAATTGCCTTGATTTATGTTTCCTCTGAAATCTCAACATTTGAGGTCATTCAAAATAAAATATGTAAAATTCTGCCCAAGGTTGAAGAATTGTCAAAATCCAGAAAAACTGATTCATGAAGTATTTTAATAAAAAACCGGTTCTCGTTATTTTAACAGCACTACTTTCAATAGGTCTGCTCTTTTCATTTGTCAACAAAAATGATAAGCTATTTGCCATCGCCAAAAATCTCGACATCTTCGCTTCCCTAGTGAGGGAGCTTGATTCGTATTATGTTGACGATATTGATGCAGAGGAATTAGTCACAATAGGAATCAATGCCATGTTGGAGGAACTCGATCCATATACAGAATTTATTCCTGAAGAAAATTCTGATGATTTCAGGTTTTTAACTACAGGTGAATACGCCGGAGTAGGGGCGTTGATTGGAAATAGAACTGGAGTAAATATGATTTTAATGCCTTATAAAGGCTTTCCCGCCCAATCAGGAGGTTTACGGATAGGAGATCAGATTTTAAAGGTAGATACCGTGGACGTTTCTGAAAAGCTTACTTCTGATATTTCCAAGCTATTAAAAGGGCCTGCCAATACTTCTGTCTTGGTACAGGTGAAAAGGGGAGTTGATACACTTTCCTTTGATATTACAAGGAAGAAGATTGTAATCAGTAATGTACCTTTTTATGGGAAAATTGATGAGAACACAGGCTATATAAAACTTTCTGATTTTACCACGAATGCTGCGGCAGATGTTAGAACGGCTTTTTTGGATTTAAAATCACAGGGAATAACAAGTCTGGTTTTGGATGTCAGAGATAATCCGGGAGGAATTTTAAAAGAAGCTGTTGATATTGTAAATCTTTTTATTCCAAAGGGAAAAGAAGTTGTCAGAACAATAGGGAAATTAGAAAGTGTTAACTCTATTTACAAGACTACCAAATCGCCTCTGGACAAGGATATACCGTTGGTGGTTTTGATAAATGAAAGAAGTGCGTCAGCTGCTGAGATTGTAGCTGGGGCCTTGCAGGATTATGATAGGGCCATTCTGGTCGGAAGAAAAACTTTTGGAAAAGGGCTTGTGCAAACGACTATACCTCTTTCTTATAATTCCCAAATCAAAGTGACCACTGCTAAATATTACATCCCAAGTGGAAGGTGCATCCAAGCAATTGATTACAGTAAGAAAGATGAGAATGGCCTTTCCAATTCGATACCGGATTCTTTAAGAAATGAATTCAGGACAAAAAATGGAAGGATAGTTCTTGACGGTGCAGGTATTGAGCCTGATAAGAAAATTGATTCCAAGAATTTCGCACCCATAACTTATAGTCTTGTTGCAAGGAATCTTGTTTTTGAATTTGGCAATGAATTCTTTATAGAAAATAAGGAAATATCTGGCCCTCGGGAATTTCAAATATCTGATGCCCTTTATGAGGACTTTGTGAGTTGGCTGGATGGAAAAGAGTATGATTATACTACTTATGTCGAAAAGACTTTGGAAGACCTTGAGAAGTATGCCGAGAAGGAAAAGTTTTTTGATGAGATCAAATTGACCATTGAAGAATTGAAGGCTAAAGTAAGTCATAATAAAGAGCAGGATTTGGTAACCTTCAAGGATGAGATAAAGAATGCTTTAAGGGAAGAAATTATTTCCAGATATTTCTACCAGGAAGGCGTCATTGAAGCATCCTTGATGAATGATGCTGACATAAATTCAGCTTTGGCAATCCTAAAAAGCGATTCTGAAATCAGCAATCTCCTTACAGCATCTTCAAAAACGCTAGAGTCGAAATGAGCTTGATACTTTCAATAGAAACCGCAACATCTGTCTGTTCTGTTTCTTTGCATCAGGAAGAAAGACTTTTGGCTTTGTATGAATTAGATCAGGAAAATGCACATGGCAAAAAGCTTTTGCTGTTGATTGATGATCTTTTCAAGTATACCAATCTTAATTCAAGTGATCTGAATGCTATAGCTGTTTCCTCTGGACCAGGTTCATATACTGGATTAAGAATAGGTGTTTCCATAGCAAAAGGCTTGGCATATGCCCACAATATCCCCATCATTTCCGTAGATTCTTTACATGCGATGGCCCATCGATTAATTGGAATTACAGGAAAAAATGACACGATTATTCCTATGATAGATGCCCGTAGAATGGAGGTTTATACTTCAATTTTCAGATCTACTGGTGAATTGATGAAAGGACCTTATCCATTGATAATTGAGGACAATCCATTTATAGAATATTTGAATATGGGCAGAGTTTTCTTTCTTGGAGATGGAGTTGGGAAAATAAGGGAAGTATTTGAGCATGAAAATGCTGTTTTTACTAATCTATTGAGTTCATCAAGATCTGTAGGAGAAATTGCCTGTAGAAAATATTTGAGAAATGAGTTTGTCGACACAGCTTATTTTGAACCGAACTACCTGAAAGATTTCAAAGTTATAGCCTCAAAGAAAGATCTTTTGAATATATGAAAGAGATTGTAAACAGGGTTGCAAATAGCCCAATAGTCACCATAGATTTAGAAGAGTTTTATCGATTGGAAGAAAGAGTTGTCTTTGATTTAAAAGATTACCTCTATCAGGAATTGGTTTTAAGGGAAAAGGATTTTCGCGCTGCATTGAAGGCAATTGATTGGAGTGAATTTTCTGGTAAATTGGTTGCCATTGATTGTACTGCTGATGCCATAGTGCCCAATTGGGCTTTTATGCTTGTAGGGACTTATTTATCTGCTTTGGATATTGAGTATGTGATTGGAGATTTAAAAACTTTAGATCAATACCTATTTGAAAAAGCCCTATCTCAAATTGATGTGGAAAAATTTCGGCAGAAACCTGTTGTTGTCAAAGGATGTAGTAAACATCCAGTTCCGATGTATGCCTATGGCAGGATACTTTCCATAGTACAGCCTTATGCCAAATCCATAATGTATGGGGAACCTTGTAGTACTGTACCACTCTACAAGTCTCCTAAATAAAATTATACTTCTTACATACAGATAATTACAACTTATTTTTATTTTTTTTTGATTGTCCCATTTGGTAATATTGATAAAGACCAATAAGTTTGCAATCCCATTTAAGTTACACGGACTTAAATAAGTTGAATTGAGAATAATTAAAACAGCAGGTAAAAAAACTTTTGTTTTTTTAAAATGCAATTTGCAGGTTAAAATTATATTCCGATATTTGCACTCGCTTTGGGAATAAGGTCCCAATCAAGTCTCCTTTTTGAGGAGAGAAAGTTCATTGAAATGTTGAAGACGAAACAATAGAATATTGTGTGATTAAATTG
>CAZLJT010000318.1:0-3825 GCA_964559905.1 uncultured Aquiflexum sp. | reverse complement strand
CAGTTATTTAGATAAATTTTTCTTGGTTGGAGACAAAGGATTTGCTGAAATGCAACCATCCACAGGATATGGACCTATTAAAAGTTGGACACACAAAGGCCGCTTGGACCTTCCTCACGTGACTCATCAAACTACCCAAATGGATCAAATGGCAGCTATTATCTTTGATGGTAAAAAGCCAATAGTACCTGTTGACGGTGAAGAGGGTTTGAAAGACATGAAAATTATTGATGCCATATTCGAAGCTGTCAAAAGCGGCGACAAAGTTGCGTTAAAACTTTAGAGTTTTAAACCACAAAAGAGACAAAAGGAATCAAAAGAATTAATAAATATAATCTACGATTATTGTTCATTTCAATCTTATATCGAAATGACAAAAAATGGATAATTAGGCGGATTAGACTCAAAACCTTTTGTTAACTTTTGTCCCTTTTTGGTTCAAAAATTTCATTCTAATCTTCAATTTCAATCAATTCGGGTTTGGTTACCTTTTTTAGTCCAGCTACTTCTTCCAAAAACGAGATGGTTTCATTTAGCACTCCTTCCCAGTCTTTTGAAGTGATGTCAGATGCGATGACATGGTCTCCCGATTCAGGAAATGCTTTTTTCACTTTAAGGTTCCCAGGGGTATTTACTTGTTCAAACATTTCCAGCATATGAGGTACTGAAACCACCTTGTCCTGTTCCTCCTCATTTTTGTAATAATAGGCCAAAAATAAGGGTTGGTTTATTTTGGAGAATGTTTCGGAAAGCATGGTACTCCTGATTAGTATGGCCAAGCTTTTATAACTATTGATATGATATTCTTCTGACCAGTATTTGGCTTTTTCACCTTCTCTTTTGTTCATAAGCACCCCGTTTTCATATTGGAAATTTTCTGCCAGATAAGCTAACCAAGGTTTGAAAAATATTTCCAATCCATCCTCATATTCTCTTACGCAGGGGGAGTATAGCACCAAAGCTTTCATATCAGGCCTTTCGGAGGCCAGATTCAATGAAAGTGCTCCCCCCATAGAAGTTCCAATTACAATCACTGAGTCACCAAGGCTTTTTCCAACCATATAGGCCTCCCTCACCTCATCAAGCAGCATTTTTGCAGTTAGATGCTTGAAAGCATCGGGTCGGGAAATACCATGTTCAGGTAGTCTTACAAGATAAAGGTTAGCCCCAAAATGTGATGCAACTTCCCTATGTACGGGATGTCCTTCTTTCTCACTCGCCCCAAAGCCATGTATATATACAATGGAATAGGGCGTTTTACTTTTATTGAGACTATCTGCCCAAACAATTTTGGCTTCATTGTCAGGCTTTAGCCCTTTAACAGTATCGGATTTGGAATGAACAAAATCTGTCAGTTCATTTAATCTTGTCGGTACTTCAGGATAGTCACCTGCTAGATTTTCTGTTTTGGCTTTTGGTCCAACCATATAGATCAATGCAAGAACAATTGCCAAGGTCATTACAACTTTCAATACATTTTTCATCATCACTGAAATTTGACTGCTAAGGTAAAAATTTTAATTCCGAAAAAAATCATGTTCTCATCTCTGAATTTTGAAATTTCAGAATGGTTCGCTTTCACTTATATGACAAACATGGTTATTGACATATGACAACGGTCATCCCAAACACCCAAATCAATTTTCACCTTAAATATAAGGTCTATGCTAAATGACAAGTAATATTCTTATCTTCGGTCAAACCATTATCATTCCTTATATGAATTTCAAGAAGTTTAAATCATTTCTGACGATGGCTCTTTTGGGTCTTTATACTGTTTCTTGTCAACCAACAGAGACAGCACCTTATCAATTTGCGATAGCTGACTTGGAGGAACATTTAATTACCTTATCATCTGATGCCTTTATGGGAAGAATGCCATTTACGGAAGGAGAGGAAATTACTATCAAATATCTCGAAAATGAATTCAAGTCAATAGGTCTGGAACCGGGAAACGGGGACAGTTATTTTCAGGATGTGCCCATGGTTTCCATTACTACCATGCCTTCCAATGAAATGACGATCAAATCAGGTTCAAAAGAACTGAAACTGGAAGGATTGAAGGATTACGTCTTGTGGACACAGCGAACAGAGGGTACACAAAATTTCGAAGATGTTGAAATAGTTTTTGCAGGATTTGGGATCGTTGCCCCTGAGTATGGTTGGAATGATTACAAAAATATTGATGTAAGGGATAAAATAGTCATGGTGCTGGTCAATGACCCGGGATTCGGAACAGAAGATGAAGCATTATTCAAAGGAAATACCATGACTTATTACGGACGTTGGACTTATAAATTCGAAGAAGCGGCGAGACAAGGGGCATTGGGTACCTTGATTGTACACAATACCATTCCTGCAGGCTATGGATTTAATGTGGTTCAGAATAGTTGGAATGCAGCGAAACTTTATTTGGATACCAGAGGCAAGGATATCTACAAACCTGTGTTTGAAGGTTGGGTTACACTTCCCACGGCTAACCAATTATTTGAAATGGCCGGATTAAATGAAAGGGAAATGCTGGCACAGGCAAGAAAACCGGATTTCCAAGCTATACCTATGAACTTAAAAGCAAGTTCCTCAATGGAAGTTGAAGCTACCTATGATATTTCAAAAAATGTCATTGCCAAAATCACCGGGAGCAAAAGACCTGATGAATACATTATTTACACAGCCCATTGGGATCATTTGGGAATAGGAAAGCCTGATGAATCCGGTGACAGTATTTACAATGGTGCTTTGGACAATGCAAGTGGTACGGCAGCCCTTTTGGCTTTGGCCAAAGCTTTTAAAACTGATAAAGAACCGGAAAGGACCATTATATTTCTTTCTGTAACTGCAGAAGAGCAGGGCTTATGGGGCTCTGCCTATTATGCAGAAAATCCTGTTTACCCTGTGGAAAAAACCGTTGCCAATATCAATATGGACGGCATCAACCCTTATGGGAAAATGAAAGATGTTTCTTTAATTGGCATGGGTCAATCCGATCTTGAAGACCTTCTGAATGATGAACTGGAGAAAGTAGGCAGATATAGTGCGCCGGAACCAACCCCCTCAGCAGGATATTATTTCAGATCTGACCATTTCAATTTTGCAAAGGTGGGAATACCGGCGCTATATTTTGGAACCGGGATTGACCATGTTGAAAAAGGAAAGGAATATGGCAAAGAGTTGCAGACTGAATATACCGCTCAATATTATCACAAGCCCTCTGACGCTTACGATCCTGAAAGATGGAACCTGGAAGGTGCAGTAGATGATGTGCAATTATTGTATCAAGTAGGTAAAAGGCTTTCAGATAGCGATATATGGCCCCAATGGAAAGAGAGCTCGGAATTTAAAGCGATCAGGGAATCATATATGAAAAAATAGATCAAAACTGATTTTGAATAGGACCGAAAATTTTTTTGTGTGTAATACAAACTTTTTCTATATAGGTATAAACTATTTAGGTGGCAATACCGTTATGATCGTGTTTTTATTCAAATTTTATGGAAGCCATACTCCGGAAAATCCGAGTTGAAATCAATCAGAATATATTTCTCAAAGACCCTTTCAGTTCTGACTTGGGAAGAGAAGTCATTGAGCAATCAATTGAAATGATTATTGAACTTGGATTTGAAAATTTTACTTTTAAAAAATTATCGAGTAAGATTGGTTGTACTGAAACAGCCATATACCGTTATTTTGAAAATAAACACAAGGTTTTGCTTTACCTGACTTCTTGGTATTGGGGATATTTGGAACAGAACTTGGTTTTTGGGACTGCGAATCTCACTGATTCAAGAAAAAAATTGGATATAGCCATTCAAATTTTAGTAAAAG
>CAZLJT010000317.1:0-3827 GCA_964559905.1 uncultured Aquiflexum sp. | reverse complement strand
TGTTTGATTTTCTTCCCATAAAAGGTTTATTTCCAATTGTTTAATTTCAGGCCCTTGATCTGTCGGGAATGGGCCTGATTGTTTGTTATTAATTCCATACCTGAATTTTTGAAAAAGTTAATCAAGATTTCAGTCTTTAAAAAAGTCACTTTCAAATTTCTCATTCATAAAGTTAGTAAAATCATTTTGGTTTTGACGAAATTTTTTAACTTAAACTTTAATTAAAGAATGGATAATTTTAACCTTTAGAAAGATGAATTCAAAAACTTTGATACTGTTGTTTTTACTGTGCTATGCTCTGCAACTTGCTGCGTTTTCCCAAAATTTTCAAGGAATCTACCAATCCACCGACCCTGAAAATCCTTTGGTTTTAAGTATTTCTGAGCAGGGAGAGTTGCTTATTGGTAAACTTTACCAATCTGATTTAAGTTCCAAGGAATTTGTGGGCAGGAAGGGGAAAAGTGGATTTGCAGGTGTATTTGAGGTAGAGGGAGAGTCGGAAGAAGTTCATGGAGATCTTGATAATAAATCCCTGACTTTGACATTTAAAGCGGAAAATAGGATAGTCAAGATGGACAGGGTTTCCAAAGATTTGAATTATGATTTCTCAAAGGTTTTTGGAGAAGCGACAAAAGAACTAAAGGACAAAATCACAGGCGTTTGGATTATGAAGGAACATTATAAAATAGAAAATGGTGAGAAAGATATTTCTGAAATGACGGGTAAAGAATATATGACAGCTTTCAATCCTGATGGAAAGTATGTTATGGACATAAAGTTTATAAGAGATATGGAACAAAAAAAGGATAGAGAACTTAATACTCCAACAGAATTCAGATTGAAAGCTACAGATTATTTTGAAATGTCCCAGATGATGTCATGGAAAATAGTCGGAAATAATATTCATATTTTTCCTTCCCAATCAGTCCCCGGTGTTCCAAATCTTGTTCAAATTTCAAGTGTTGAATTTGAGAATGAAAAGATGATACTCAAAAGTATTGAGCATGGGTGGATTGAGGTTTATGACCGAAAGAAATGATAATATCTAAATCTGATTCTTTCGATTTTTTCTGTGAAGGTTTCATAGATTTAAAAACTTACGTTGAGTTTCGTTTTAAATTTAATTGAGACCCCTATCAGTTGCTTTTATAACCCAAACTCCAACCAAGAAACCAAATTTCCTGCACTCCTTTTTTGAGAAGTATTTCCACCATAAACCAGTGATTTGTTTAGGTTTTTGATTTGGGAGATTTCTTCAAATTTGGCCAGCCCATCAAACATTTGGGTTTTGATTGTTTGGGATGCTTTGAATTCAATGATAACTATTTGATCGCCTTTGTCGACCAAAAGGTCAATTTCATTTCCTGAAGCGTCCCGCCAAAACCATAGATCTTGAGTATTGTTTTGATGGTACATCTGTTTTACATATTCAGCAATCATCATATTTTCAAACAATGCACCCTTAATTGGATTTGTCAGTAAACTTTCCGTTTTGCTGATTTTGAGCAAGTGGCATAATAAACCTGTGTCATAGAAATAAAGCTTAGGTGTTTTGACTATCCTTTTATTGTAGTTTTTATGGTATGGGTATAGTTGAAAGGTAATGAAGCTTTGTTCCAATGCAGAAAGCCAGGTTTTAGCGGTAGGTTGAGTGATACCGCATTCATTGGCCAAGGCATTAAGATTGAGTAATTGCCCTGCCCTAGCAGCGCAAATGGAAAGGAAATTTTGGAAAATCCTCAGGTCTCTGATTGCAACAAGTTCACTGATGTCCCTATTGATGTATGTCTCAATGTAATTGGAATAAAAGATCCTTGATGGGATTTCCCTGTCATAAATAGCAGGGTAAAACCCCTTGATAAGGGATTGTAAATATCCCTCACCCAATAATTCAGCTTTTCCCAATTCCTTGAAATCAAAGGGGAATAATTTGAAAATTGCAACTCTTCCGGCAAGGCTTTGTGTGATGCTGTGCATCAAGTGGAAATTCTGCGAACCTGAAAGGACATAAATACCCATTTCCCCACTTCTATCATCTACGATATTTTGGACGTATGAAAACAATTCGGGAACACGCTGAACTTCATCGAAAATGACATGTGAGTGAAATTCTTTCAAAAATCCATTTGGGTCCGATTCAGCAAAATTTCTGTTATCAGGATTTTCTAAGCTGATATACCTGTAATCCGGAAATAAATTTTTGAGTAGCGTAGTCTTTCCTGATTGTCTTGGTCCGGTCAATGCAATGATCGGATACATAGGTGCTATCTTCTTGATTGCAGATACTATTTCCCTAGAAACCAACATGTTTTTATTTCAAATTTAAGCTGAATTTTGAAATTTCACAACATAAACTTTGAAATAACATGACTTGAACTTTGAAATAACAAGATATGAATTTTGAAATTACAAGGTCTAAACTTTGAAATAACAGACGTTGAATTTTGAATTGACATGTGGTATTTTAGTTGAAAAAGTGAATAAAACAATCCATTTCAATTCTAAGGTTGGAAGGGTAATAATTTCTATTAAAAACGAATAGAGTGCCTTTTTTAATATCTTAATATCAATCAATATCAACAACCCTATATCAATCTATACCGAATCACTTCGCTCTCGGGATTTCCGCCCCGAATCATTTCATTCTCGGGATCTTCGACTTTGCTCCGGTTTCAATCAGAAGAATCCTTATTAATAATTTCAATCTCCAAATCCGGCGGAAGTCCCTGAAAGGCCAGGTAAATCTGCGCGGTGACCAAGACATCCCTTAAGCAATACTCCCTGATTTTTTCTAGGTCTTTCTCATGGTAATAGGCTTCATTGACTTGGGAACCGTCAATTCCTTCCTTGGAAGTAGGAATGTCAAAAATAGCAGCCAATAATTCCAATCGGGTATAGTGCTTGTAATCCCCGAATTTCCAAAGTTCAAGTGTGTCCAAATGACGGACTTCCCATGGTTTTTTCCCGGCTATCTGCAAAGGTTCGGGAAGTGGGATCCTGTTCACCAAGATCCGGCGGCTCAAATAGGGAAAATCAAATTCCTTTCCGTTGTGAGCACAGAGTATCCACTTTTTTCTTTGGAGCAATTCAACAAATCCGGTAAGGGTATCGTATTCCTGTTCCTCTCCATAGCTTTTGGTTCTGAATTCCAGTTTTTCTTCACCTTCCACAAAATGAAAATAGCCCACACCCACACAGATGACTTTTCCGAATTCTGCATAAATGCCTGCTTTATTGAAAAAGAGACTGCCGGGCTCGATTTCTTCTTCTTTGGGTTGGATATGTTTTTCCTTTTTGATCCATTCCTCCTGAAGTCTTGGAGGCAAAGCTTCAAAAGCTTCTTCCTGAGAAGCCGTCTCAATATCCAAAAACAGGATATCGCTCAATTCATTGAAAAAATTTACCATAGCTAAAATTGTTATCCGTGAAGGACACCTTCCATATCCAATTCAGGAATATAGATCATATTGGAGGGGTCCATACTGCCTACAGTAAAGATAAACTTTTTGTCGAAAATCTGATCAAGGATATAGTAACTAACCCAATATTCATTGTTCAGGGCAAACAAAGCAGGATCGATGGGCTCAATCTTGGCGATGGATTCCGAACCCAACTCCTGTATCATATGCCGCAAAGTGGAGGTTTTCTTTTCCTCCCCGTCAATAATCCCATAACCTTTGGAGGTAATCATGACAGTATTCAGTTCAATAATATTGAGATTGATGATATATACCCCCCATTCAATATTTCCATTGATGTTTTCTTTGGCAATGGCCAGTTTTACTCCGGTGACCGGGTGAAAGTCGATGTCTTTTTTCATTTTTTTT
>CAZLJT010000316.1:0-3844 GCA_964559905.1 uncultured Aquiflexum sp. | reverse complement strand
ATTCCTGAAGATTGATACCTGCCCTTCCCAAAGGTGGGTCAACAAACAGGGCATAGGTCAGGATACGATCTGATAATTTTCTCCTTCCATTTTCAAAGAGATTGGCTGAGACAATCTCAAAATCATTGTAAGAAGTATGGGTAAATGCACCTTTACCATTGCAGTCTCCTAAGGCATAAATCCCTGGAATATTCGTTTCCAATTCATTATTAACTTTAACATACCCTTTTTTATCCACCTCAACCCCGGTAACCTCAAGGTTTAATAGATCAGTGTTGGGTATCCTACCAACTGCCAAGAGCACATGGCTTGCAGTAAACTCCGGCTCTCCTTTTTCACAATCCACCTTGACATTAAAGGAGCCATCATCATTCATTTGTGCCCCAATGCATTCGGCTTTTAAACGAAATTCAACCCCTTCTCTTTCCATAACTTTTTGGATTTCAGCGGAAACATCATCATCCTCCCTTGTAATGATCCTGTCCGCCTTTTCCACAATGGTCACCTGACTGCCAAATCTCCGGAACACCTGTCCGAATTCAAGACCTATATAACTCCCACCGATTATGGCCAAATGTCCGGGAAGTTTATCCAATTCCAAAATGCTCTTATTGGTCAGATAATCTATTCCATTGAATGAATCCGGAATAAAAGGTCTGGCTCCCACGTTGATAAATATCTGATCTGATTCCAGCTCAATGCCATTAACAGTGACAGTCTTTTTCCCAATAAACTTTGCCTCGCCTTCGAAAAAAGAAATGTTTTTCTCTGAATCAAGGCCTTTTGAAATACCATCAATTGATTTTTGTATGATCCTGTCTTTTCTTTCCTTGACTTTAAAAAGATCAACCTTTGCTCCCTTGGGAATATTGACGCCCAAAACCTCCCCATTCATTGCGTCAAACATTCTTCTGGCGCTGGCTATATAAGCTTTGGTAGGTGTACAACCAACATTCAGGCATGTACCACCAAGATGTTCTTTTTCAATAAAGGCCACTTTCATCCCTTCACTTGCAAGCTTAAAAACCAATGGTGTCCCGGCCTGCCCTGAACCTATCACAATCGCATCAAATTTCATGGTCATATCTTTAAAATTAAAAAAATCCATTGCAACCTACAAATTACAAACTTTCTATTGGGGAGCCTAAAACTATGAGATATCATTTCATTAAAGTTGATATGGCTTTTAAACTACTTCGTTTTTTACTAGCAAAATATCGGAAATTTGACAAAACCATTTCATCTGCAAAATGGCGAAGAACGCTGTCCAATTTTACAGAAGGATTATCCTGGCTATATTGAAATACAAAAAAAGTTTAACCAGGGAATTGATATTTTTGGATACTTTTGACTATTATCCTTCAAGCTAAAAAACCGGGATTAAAACAATCACCGCTGAAAGTTTAAAAGCAACTTTTGATAAATTAGAAAAAACAAACTCCTTCAAAAAAGATGAAAAATACCATAGTCCTTTTACTAATATTTTTTTACTGCTTTCAACTCAAAGCCCAGAACTATTTTCAATCCCAATATCCTCAAGTATGGCAAAGAGCATCTGATTATACTTTAGAGGTGGCAATAGCTATGCCCGAGCAAAATTATGGATTCAAACCGGAAGACGAAGCCATGACTTTTAAGGGACAGCTGCTCCATATCGTGGACAATATCAGCTTTCTTACCCGGCTCATTTCAGGCGAATCCAAAACTTTTTATGACCGGACCAAAGCAGAAGAACTAACCAAAGATGAGATTATAGAAATCTTAGAAAATGCCAATGATTATGTAGAAAGCCTGATTTCGGGAATTTCTACTGATGTTTTGAATTCGCCTATTGAGTTTCGTGAACTGGAGATGAGCAAGGAAAATATTTTTTATTTATTGAGAGATCATCAGGTACATCATCGTGGTCAATGCATTGTCTATCTTAGAATGGCGGGAGTAAAAGCACCTCCTTATGTGGGATGGTAATGCTCCTAATATCCATTATAAAAGGCATTTTTAATTAAACAGAATTCAGTTGATTTTCAGTTTTGAATCTTTTCAATTTCCTGAAAATCTGAAACAAAATTATATACACCAAAATTGATACCGGTAGAGCTACCAATACCCAAGCTCCTACAGCAAGTACCAATCTTCCGGAAAAAACTGAAATGGTCTCAAAAAGACCTTCAGAAAATGATTCTTTTAGCATAGATAATTCTATGGGGATCGGCTGATAACCAAATACCGATTCTCCGATTCTGATAAAGGGTATTAAAAAAAGAAATTGCAAAGGGGTCAATGCATAACTGACAGCAATCATAATGGGGAGATTGAGTCTTAATTTCAAGGCTAAAAAAGTAAGCATAACAGTCGTAGTACCATAAATAGGAAAAATCCCAATCCAAAAGGCCAATGCGATACTCATTGCCAATTCCTTTGGACTCAGCCCCTGAAGGAACAATCTTTTTATTTTTTGCCGATAATTTCTAAACCACATCCCTTGCCTTTTCCATATATTTTTTTTTTTAAAAGAGAGTCAACATTATACTCCGACACTAACTTTCAAGTCCCAACTTCAATGCATTTGCATTCAGGATTGTTGGTTTTGGCATATTCATATCCATCTATCCACCACCGCTTCATCTGCTCGGGATCAAAAACAAGAGAATTTTCTGTCAGCCTTTTTGGAGGCCTATAAAAATTGATTTTAACCTGTCTTCTTACGCCCTCAAGTCTCCCTATCCTTATATCATCATTGGAAATTTGATCTAACATAAAATCAAAGGTACGGACTGTTAACTCCAATGCATTTTTGATGGGTTTTTTAGGTTGAATGATTTGTTCGGTCTTCAGTATAATCACATCAATTTCTTCTGCCCCTCTGTAGATGGCTTCGGATAAGGGCACCAAATCTGCAAACCCGCCATCCGCATACTCGAAACCGTTTTTTTCCAACAAACTCATGAAAGGGACAAAATTCGAAGAACCCCAAATCCAATCACAAAAATCATCATAGCTGTAATCTTTCAGCCTCTTGTATTCTACCATATTAGTACTGAGATTGGACAAAGTCACCAAAACATCGGCCGGATTTTTTCTCATTTTTTCAAAATCATCTGGATGTATGATTTCCTTGATAAGTTTTCGTAAACTAAGACTTTCCCCAAAAGTTTTTTTCCTTTTGAGAAACATTTTGATTATCCCGAAATGATTGATACTGGTTTTGTAAACACCGTCTTTTTTGGAAATGATCAAAGGACAGGTACTGAATATCTGATCCTGAGTGACTGAAGTATATATCCCCTTAATTTTTTCTATTTCACCAATTGAGAGCAGCGGAACCAATAAACTCCCGGTAGAAGTACCCAAAAATAATCCATATTGGTTTCCACAGTCTTTGATCAAAAATTCGGCTATACCTCCTGCAAAGGCACCTTTACTGCCTCCACCTGATATGACCAATGCTTTTGTAGGAAACATGTTTTTTAAGGTTTTACGTATTCAGTGAGGAAGATATTTTTATCTCTTGAAATACGGAAGGAAAAACGAAATAAAATTTTCAATTTTGATAAGAAAAAAAATTATGAATCTGTAACAACTCATCAATTTCTACATCATTTCCCTGACCACAACATTTTTGAAACCCATCCTAATGAAAAACACATCCGTCTCAGATAGTAATCTTCTATCTCTTTCACGGCTTTTAAGGCAAAATTCCTGGTTGTACAGAGGGACACTTGGCCTGCGGTTCCTTTTATCCATGGGATTTATTCCTACAGGTATGGTAAAGCTTTTCGGTTTGCCTTTTTCAAATTTGGGAAATTCAAGTCCTACAGGTGTCTTTTTTGATATGCTGCTTTCT
>CAZLJT010000315.1:0-3882 GCA_964559905.1 uncultured Aquiflexum sp. | reverse complement strand
GCCGCCGCCACATTATTTAAAAGCCAGCCCATAAAGCTGGCTTTTGGCGTTTATAACCTGGTATTTTTTTTGAAAAATGGATCTTTTGGTGAAGGTTAGGATTGACTTAATTAAACTTTAAAATTTATCTAGGCATCTTGTCAATACTCATCGATATCGGCTTAATGTTCAATATAATTTCAATTAATCTTTACCCTGATATAGAATTTGTACAGTCAATTTGGTTTTGGATTAAACTTGGAATAATGATTGTTATAAAATAATCCAATCCTTTCGAACTTTCTAATATCCAAAATGTCTTCCTTACTTTCGAGTATGTTGTTTTTACTTTTCTTTTGGAATAAAATGGGTTAAATTCGAAACCGATTGAACCATATAAAAAATCAGTCTATTAACAAGATATCCAATAAATGAGAATATTTCCCCTTCTAATTTTGTTGCTTTTTTTTAACGAAGTTTATTCCCAAGATCAATTAGCTGAATACCGAAGAGCCAAGACATTGATTGAATATGGGAATTATAAGGATGCTATGGAATTGTTACGTCCTTATATGGATGAAAGTAATTTTGGGGCGCTGTCTAACTATGCCAAATATCATTTTGCCTATTCAGCATTTAAGAATAATCAGTTAGAATTAGTTAAATCTGTTTTACATCCATTGTTGGAATCTCCATCTTTCAATAAAAAAGATGATATCAAATACCTGCTTGCATTGGCTTATTTTGAAGAAGAGAATTATTTAAGTGCTCTTCAGGAGATTGAAACAATAAGAGATGAATCCATATTCAGTGAGGCTGAAAAGGCTAGTTATAATTATCTCCAAAATGTTTCTGTTAGCTTTTTAGTTTCCAACCTGAGTATATTTCAGAGGAATTCAGGTTTTTTATGGGTGTTGAAGGAACAATTGGAAAAACAATCTTTGATGTCTTCAGATGAAAAAATTGTGTACCAGAAACTACGAAACTTATCATCTGGAGAATCAATAGTTGAAAGCAACAAAAATATGCAAGTATTGGATATTGCTATGATCCTACCATTTAATTATTCCAGAGAAAATGGCGTTCAAAGCCTAAATCCTGGAAACTTTGTGTTCGAGTTATATCAAGGGATTAATTTTGCTTTGAAGGAGTTCCAAAATAAAGGTGTCAAAATCAATGTGAAAACTTTTGATACTCAAAGAGATTTGAATAAACTCCGAAGTATTCTACTTGACCCTTATTTTCAACAAGTTGATTTGATTATTGGACCGATTTACCCTGATGAAACAGAAATTGTAATGGCATTCGCAGAAAAAAGTAATATTCCGTTTGTCAATCCACTTTCTAATATTGATGATAGGTTAGGAGAATTGGACTTTGCGTATCTGTTCAGACCATCAGTGTCTTCGCTAAGTAATGCCCTAATCGAATATTTGAGAAAAAATATTGAAGGAAAAAGATTGGCGATTGCATATTCCAATACTGTTAGAGATGAACAATTAGCCAAAAGTATAGCAGAATTGAGTGACCGGTTTGGATATGTAAATATGTTTGACAGGCAGGTTTCCAATAGGGATATTAATAGGTTTTTTGATGATGTTCAATTGAGATATGATTCACTTACCGCAGCAGACATAGTTGTAATCTTGTCTGACGATCCAAATATAGCTTCCTCAACATTTGGATTTATGGAATCCCAAAATGTTAAGATTCCCGTGGTAGTTTTAGATAGTTGGCTCAACTTTAATTTTGCAAGTTATGAGATGCTGGAAAATCAAAATTTTGTTTTTTTGGGAAATAACACGATGAATTTCACTAGTGAATATTTAAAAAAATTTAGAACTGATTTTTTTAAGAAACATTTGATTTATCCTTCATCCAATGCGCATCTCGGATATGAGTTGATTTATTGGATAGTTGAAACAATCAACCCTTCAAAAGGATTTGATTTTAGAAAAAATCTTGATCAAAAAGGTTACCATCCTGGTAGAATATCTTATGGTTTTGATTTTAAGGATAGTTTCAATAATCGATACGTTCCTATTTTGGAATTGGATAAGGGGATATTAAAAACCAAATAAATTTCATGCAAATTAAAAAAAGTAAATCTCTTTTTGAGAAAGCAAAAAACTTTATACCTGGAGGAGTGAATTCTCCAGTACGTGCATTCAGGGCAGTTGGAGGAGATCCTATATTCATCAATAAAGCTGACGGGGCCTTTATCTACGATGAAGATGGCAATGCCTATATCGAGATGATCAATAGCTGGGGCCCCATGATTCTTGGACATAATCATCCAATGATCCGGGAAGCAGTAATCAAAGCCCTTGAAAATGGGACTTCATTTGGAGCTCCTACTGCGAGAGAAGTGGAAATCGCAGAATTGATCACTCAAATGGTACCATCTGTAGAAAAGGTAAGGATGGTCAACTCAGGGACAGAAGCCACCATGTCCGCTATCCGTGTTGCAAGAGGGTTTACAGGTAGGGATAAATTCATCAAGATGGAGGGACATTACCATGGCCATGGAGATTCTTTTTTGATTTCGGCTGGTTCGGGTGCAATTACTATGGGGAATCCTGATTCACCAGGTGTGACCAAAGGAACTGCAAAAGATACACTATTGGCTCCTTACAATGATTTGGATGCAGTTGAAAAATTGGTTGATGCCAATAAGGGTGAAATTGCAGCTTTGATATTGGAGCCAGTTCCTGGAAACATGGGACTTGTTTTACCAAAGGCAGGTTATTTGGAAGGGTTAAGGAAAATCTGTGATAGAGAAGGTATCGTTCTGATTTTCGATGAAGTCATGACAGGTTTTAGACTGGCAAAAGGCGGTGCCCAGGAGCTTTTTGGAGTAACCCCAGACATGACTACTCTTGGTAAAATCATAGGAGGTGGATTGCCAGTAGGTGCTTATGGAGGTAAAAAAGAAATTATGGAATTTGTTTCTCCTGCGGGTCCCGTGTATCAGGCAGGTACGCTTTCAGGAAATCCGATTGCCATGGCAGCCGGATTGACCATGTTACATTATTTGGATGATCATCCTGAGGTTTATGACAAATTGAATAAAATCGGTGGAAAAATTGCAGGTGGTATTAAAAGTTCTGTTGAAAAATTAGGACTCAATTTTACGATCAATCACTTGGGAAGCATGTACAGCATCTTTTTCACAGATAAGGAAGTTTTTGATTTTGCGTCGGCAAAGCATTCCGATACTGTATTGTTCGGGAAATATTTTCAGGCCATGCTAAAAAGGGGAATTTACCTTGCTCCATCTCAATTCGAGAGTCTTTTCCTTTCCACTGCTCTTAATGATGAATTGATAGCTAAGATAATTCAGGCCAATGAAGAGTCGATAAAAGAAATCCTTAAATAAGGTCTTTTCGTTAAGTTCATTATTGTCAATAAAATATAATCCTCAATATAGGACGGAAGACCGATGACCGAAGACCGATTTATCGGGCATTGAAGGAATTACTGTAAATTCTTTTTATTTAGATGGTCGTTGACAGTATTGGGTAAAACATTTTAAAATAAGTAAAGCAATGGAATTAAAAATTTATGGTATCAAGAATTGCAACACCATGAAAAAAACATTTGATTTTCTGGAAAGCGAAGGTATTGATTATGAATTCATAGACTATAAGAAGAAAGCTCCAGATGCCGGCTTGTTGGTACAGTTTGCCGACAAGGTTGGCTTCGAAAAGCTGATCAACAAAAAAGGTATGACATACAGGCAGCTCAGTGATGATGAAAAGGCCCAACTGGAATCTCAAAGTGAGGCTTTGGCATTGCTCAGCAAAAAAAGCAGCATGATAAAAAGACCCATAGTGCAATTTCCCGACGGAAGTTTAGTTTTGGGCTTTGAACCTGAAGTCATAAAGGAGAAATTATAATCCT
>CAZLJT010000314.1:2323-3897 GCA_964559905.1 uncultured Aquiflexum sp. | reverse complement strand
AGGGATTTGGAAAATGCCCCTAGAATATTCGGGGTGAATTGGTTCAGAAAAGATAAAGAAGGGAATTTTATATGGCCTGGTTTCGGTGACAATATGCGGGTTTTAAAATGGATAATAGGAAGGTGTAAAGGAAAAATATCTGCGGTCGAATGCCCAATAGGGTGGAGGCCTAGGTACAAGGATATGGACTGGAATGGTCTTGAAAGCTTTACCAGAGATGACTTCAATAATATCATGATCATTGAAACAGAGCCTTGGAAAGCTGAGATGCTAGGTCATTCTGAACTCTTTGAGAAGGCTTATGATAAAATCCCAAAAGAATTTCTGTTTATGAGAGAATTACTCCTTTCAGCGCTTTGGAGGTCACCAGAAAAAATTGGCTTGGCTCCTGAGAGGCACTAAGGCGAAAAATGAGTGAGGGATTATAAAAGATGAAGAATTAAGACCCTGATAGCTGTGTTCCTATTGGGGTCTTTTTTTTATTTTTAGACCAAGGATTTTTTAAGATCAATTCTTTTATAAATTTTGTTTGGTTCAATTAAGCAGGAATACTTACCTTTTGGGTACAGCCAAGAATTAAAAATTTTAATCATTGAAAATTTCAGTCATGATCATTTCAAGACTTCTTCTGTTCATTTTGTTTGCTATTGTAACTTCTTGTTCTTCAAATCTGAAAGAAAAGCAGGAGCAATCAAATGTAAATATTGAAAAATCTGTTAAAAAAGTATCTATTAAAGAAATCGAGGAAGGCATCAAAGCCTTTATCGATTTGGAAACCCAAAAGCATGATGGTTATTTTTTGATCAATGAAACAGAAAGAAATCTGAAATTAAAGCTGGTAAGGGTTCATACCGAATACCTTTCCAATTTAGGTCCAAACAGGCATTTTGCCTGTGTCGATCTGGCTGATGAAAAAGGAGATGTATATGATGTGGATTTTTTTCTTGAAGGGGAACCTGGAAATATGACCGTCACAGAAACTTCCCTCCATAAATTAAACGGCAAACCCTTTTATACCTGGAAACAAGTAGTTGACAAAACATGGCGAAGAGTACCTGTGGAAACAGCATCCTCTGACCTCTTGGGGGTGATAGAGGGGCGGGATGAATTTGAGTTTTATTATTACGCAAAAATCCCTGTGATCAAAGAAAGTGCAAAAGTTTGGATTCCTATTGCCCAATCGGACGAATACCAAGACATCGAAGTAATTTCCATGCAAATCCCAGGGAATCACAAATTTTTGGAAGAAAAAGTTTATAATAATAAAATCCTATATATAGAACTGGGCCCTGATCAAAGCAGTGAGGAACTGGAAATAAAATACCGGGTGCAAAGAAAAGAAAAAGGACCGTACGACGCCGATCAGCCTATTGATCAAATATATCTAGAACCAAATATTTTGATGCCAATTGGAGGGCAATTCAGCGAAATAGCCAATGAAGTAATAAAAGGAAAAGAAAAAGACAGTAAATTAATACAAGCAAGGGCGCTTTATGATTATATTATAGATAATATGCGTTATATGAAATTTGGAGATTATGGAAGAGGCGACGCGGTCTATGCTTGTGATTCCA
>CAZLJT010000314.1:0-2223 GCA_964559905.1 uncultured Aquiflexum sp. | reverse complement strand
TATATGAAATTTGGAGATTATGGAAGAGGCGACGCGGTCTATGCTTGTGATTCCAAAACCGGAAACTGCACAGAATTTCATTCTTTTTTTATTTCTTTGGCAAGATCGATAGGTATCCCTGCAAGGTTTTCTATAGGAGCATCAATTCCCTCAGATAGAGATGAAGGCGGCATGGATGGCTACCATTGTTGGGCTGAATTCTATGCAGAAGGGAAATGGTGGCCAATTGATATCAGTGAAGGGAATAAATATACAGCATTGGCTACATATTATTTTGGCCGTCATCCCGCCAACCGAATTGAATTAAGTCGCGGAAGAGATCTTCGAGTATCCCCAAGTCCTGCATCAGGTCCCATAAATTTTCTTGCTTATCCTCTTATGGAAGTGGGTGAGGAAATTGCTTATCCTTTGACCACATTTTCATTTAGAAGAAAAAATTAAGACTGTGAAAACACAGCCTTAATTTTTGTCATTTTGTTTAATAGTGAGTGGAAATCAATTCGAAGGATGTTCTCCACCCGTAGTATCTGATTTTGGATGCTCGTCACCACTTGCCGGATGCTCATCAGCTTCAGCTGGGTGTTCTGCCTGCTCTGTATCCTCAGAGGTTTTTTTGTTGCCGCAAGAAGTAGTAGCTGTCGCAAATAAGAAACCAAGTGCAAAAACTAGGACAACAATAGATTTTAATTTTTTTCTGAAGTTCATAATTTAAAGGGATTTTTAGTGGTTTGAATTCTTATCAAGACCCTAAGTTAACCATATTTACTTAAATCCCCATTTTATAAATCTTCTTCGTCAAAATCATCTTCTTCTGGTGCTCCCATATCAAACATGGAACTAAAAAGATCTTTGAACTGCATTCCTGTGTCCAATAGTTTTTTACTTAGTTGGCTATATTCTGCAAGTCCATGGAGGGCAAACTCCATAAAGAACTCTTTCTCTTTTTCCGGAAGATTTTTCAAAGTACCCGTGATTATATCCTCTAATCCGGGTACTTGATGCAAACTGCTTTTATATTCTTTATCACTTTGAGACGCTAAAATATCCAGAGCATTCCCCTCTCCAAACCAAGAAAGAGGCAAAACATAAGGATTTCCTTCTTTCTCCTTTTTCTTTTGTTCAGGAGATGGGAATAGTTCTGAAAATAAAGTTCTTACGGCTTTTCCAATCAAAGTATAGGCTACCAATCCCGCACCTTCCTGTTCACCTTCATAGACCAACTCCACTTTCCCTGTAATGGCCGGAATTACACCTATTAAATCCGCTACTCTTACTACAGTATTCTCTTCATTGTTTCTATATATTCTTCTCTCAGCTGCGGAGATGAGGTTTTCGTAGGCAGAAATTGTCAAACGGGCAGAAACCCCGCTTTTTTCATCCACATATTCACTTTTCCTTGCCTCTATCGAAATCTGTTCGATCAAATCTTTCATCAGTTCCGGAACATGGATTTTGGACAAGGGTTTCCCTTCCAATTTTGCCTCTTGCTTGGTAATGCGCTTTCCAATATCAATGTTTTTAGGGTAATGGGTAATAATCTGACTTTCGATCCGGTCTTTTAGTGGAGTTACTATACTGCCCCTGTTGGTATAATCTTCCGGATTAGCGGTGAATACAAATTGAATATCCAAAGCCAACCTTAATTTGAATCCACGGATCTGTATGTCCCCTTCTTGAAGGATATTAAAAAGAGCCACTTGGATTCTGGCCTGCAGATCAGGTAATTCGTTGATCACAAAAATGGACCGATTGGATCTGGGAACAAGACCATAATGAATCACTTTTTCATCATTATAAGAAAGCTTCATTGTCGCAGCTTTGATAGGATCTACATCGCCGATCAAATCAGCAACCGAAACATCGGGAGTTGCCAGTTTTTCTGTATACCTGTCGTTTCTATGCCACCATGAGATAGGCGTATGGTCTCCTTTTGAGGCTATCAATTCCTTAGAATAGGTTGAAATAGGATTTAAAGGATCATCATTGAGTTCTGAACCGGCAACTACCGGTATATACTCATCCAACAATTGCGTCATCAATCTGGCAATTCTGGTTTTGGCTTGACCTCTTAGACCCAAAAGGTTGATATTATGCCTTGAAAGTATGGCTCTTTCAATATCAGGGATAACAGTGTCTTCATATCCCCAAATTCCTACAAACACATTTACTTTATTCATGATTTTGAGAATGAGATATAACCTTAATTCCTCCTTAATGTATTTT
>CAZLJT010000313.1:0-3899 GCA_964559905.1 uncultured Aquiflexum sp. | reverse complement strand
AATCTGAAATTAACCTTTGACTATACCTTTTTCAGGAATGAAAGTGAGTTTTTCCCCTACTCGGGAAATGAAAGTTTCAATAAAAAAGAATACAACATACGATCCCTTACAGGCATATTAACATGGACATTCTAAAATTTAAAGATATGAAAAAAACATTAAAGGAGCTAGTTGGCATGTTTTTCAATACTAAATCCCTTATCCTGACAATTATCTTGTCCGGAACCCTAAGCATCAGCGCTTTTGCTCAGGATAAAGTCATTGATGCTTTTAAGCTGAGTTATGCTCTTGAAAAAACGGAAAATTTCAAAGGGGCCATTGAGTCCTTAAAAGCAGTGTATCAGAGCGATTCCTACGAGCTGAACCTCAGACTTGGCTGGTTGACCTACTTGGCAGGACAGATCCAGGAATCAATAGATTACTATTCCAAGGCTGTTTCCTTGAAGCCTTATGCCATCGAACCAAAACTGGGATTGGTGCTTCCGCTGTCGGTACAAGGAAAATGGAATGAAATAGAAGAAATCTATCAAAAAATTCTACAGATAGATCCTAACAATTCCTTAGTCAATTACAGGTTGGGGTTGATTTATTACAACAGGGGGAATTTTGATAAAGCTGATCTCTATCTGGAAAAAGTTGTCAATTTGTATCCCTTTGACTATGACGGGTTGATTTTATTGGCCTGGAACAAACTTAACCTACAAAAAAGTAGGGAAGCAAAAGTATTGTTCCAAAAAGTGCTCATGAACAATCCCGATGATGCTTCCGCCCTGGAAGGTTTGAAATTGATCAAATAAAGGAGAGGAATGCATTCAAGGAAAATACCCTGACCAACTAAAAAATCCAGGTAGATCATAAAACTGTAGAAATTTGATCAAAGACTTAAGAAAAACTTTAAAAGCAATGATGATTCAGACTCCTTCAAAATCTTATTGGGAAAACATTTACACGACCAAAGACACACAAAAAGTAGGCTGGTACCAACCACGACCTGCCTTGACTTTGTCTTTGATGGAAGAACTTGCCATACCCAAAGATTCTCAAATTATTGATATTGGCGGGGGGGATAGCCATTTGGTGGATTACTTGTTGGCCGATGATTACAGGAATGTGACAGTGTTGGATATTTCTGCCAAGGCTATCGAAAAAGCAAAATTGAGATTAGCCGAAAAAAGTGAACTTCCCGATTGGATAGTATCAGATATTCGGGATTTCGAACCCCATCGCCAATACGATTTATGGCATGATAGAGCCGCATTCCATTTCCTGACAGTAGAAGAGGACATCAAAAACTATGTGGAAACAGCAAAAAATGGAATCATTGAAAATGGTTTGATGATTATAGGTACTTTTTCGGATAAAGGACCTGACACCTGCAGTGGCCTTCCTGTAAGGCAATATGCATTGGAAGAATTGCAGCAAACCTTTTCAGCCTATTTTGAAACTGTCAGAAGTTTCAACAAAGATCATATTACTCCTTCAGGACTAAGTCAGAATTACAGCTTTTGTGTTTTCAGAAAAAAATAAAATGAATTGCTCATCGGGATTTGCAATCCCGAGGACAGATAAATGGAATTTGTAATTCCACTAGACTCAACTCTAAATTACACCAGGATTACAAATCCTGTTTATCTGGAGTTCGCCATTACAAATGGCGAACAGCTTAACCGCTGAAAGGTTTTTCCCTTAGGTAATTTTTATCACACTTTAAAGGGTTATATTAAGCTTATATTTGTAATCATAATTTCAAAAAGCTTTGAATTTATTGTAAACCTAAGCTTTAAATAATCAGAAAATAAAAAATAGAAAAATATGTTCTTCGAACTCGTTTATGACAAAAGTTTGGCGCAGGCCAGTTATGTAATCGGATGTCAGGCAGGTGGAGTAGCCGCTGTAATCGATCCAAAAAGAGATGTTGACACCTATCTCAACATTGCCAAGGCAAATAACATGAAAATCACTCATATTCTGGAAACCCACATCCATGCGGATTTCCTGAGTGGTTCAAGGGAATTGGCGGCGTTGACCGGTGCAGAAATGTACTTGTCAGATGAGGGTGATGAGAATTGGAAATACGAATTTCCTCACAACAAACTCAAACATGGTGATGTGGTCAAATTGGGTAACCTGACTTTTGAAGTCATCCATACACCGGGCCATACACCCGAAAGCATCAGCTTCTTGTTGACAGACAAACCTGCTACCAATCAGCCTGTAATGTTATTTACCGGTGACTTTGTATTCGTAGGAGATGTGGGAAGACCTGATTTGTTGGAGCAGGCAGCCGGTCTTAAAGGAACACAGGACATTGGCGCTGCACAGATGTTTGATTCCTTACAGGAATTCAACAAACTGGGAGATTATATACAGGTTTGGCCAGGACATGGTGCAGGTTCTGCATGTGGAAAAGCCCTAGGTGCCGTACCATCAACTACAGTAGGCTACGAAAAAATAAGAAACTGGGCCTTACAGCTTTTGGATGACAAAGTAGCTTTTGCTAAGGAATTGCTATCCGGTCAACCTGAGCCGCCAAAGTACTTCGCCATGATGAAAAAACTCAACAAGGTGGACAGAAAATTGGTGACTGAGGTTCCTACGATCAAAAATCTTTCGAAAGAAGCATTTGAAAAAGTAAAGCAAGAAGGCTTGAAAATTATTGATACCAGAGCTTGGGAAGATTATGCGAAAGGATTTCTAAATGGCACATTGAGTATCACCAATAATAATTCCTTTTCTACTTGGATGGGTTGGTACCTGAATTATGAGGAGAAATTCATCATTGTCGCTGAAGAAAATCAAGTAGAAGATATTACAAGGAAACTGATGCGTATTGGTTTGGATAACCTGTCAGGATATATCACCCCTGCCCAATTGGCCAATTTTGAGAAGGGAAATCTTGAAACTTACACGCCAATAGATAAAGAAACCGTAAAAGATAAATTGGACGAAGATGTTCAGGTAGTTGATGTTAGAGGTGCCTCTGAATTCAATCAAGGTCATATTGAAGGAGCGGTCAACTTATTTGTCGGCAAACTTCCCCAGAATCTTGACAAAGTATCCAAAGACAAACCCGTCATAATCCATTGTCAGGCAGGAGGCAGAGCGGCTATCGCCTACTCTATCTTAAAAGCCAATGGATTCGACAATATCCTGAACTATTCAGGTGGATGGAATGATTGGGTAGCTGAAGAGAAAGTATTGGTTAATGGTTAATTGTGATTGATTAATAGGCTGAAAGGCCAGTTTTTAGAAAAGCCCGGGAAAACCGGGCTTTTTTTTGCTCCTCGGGATTTGCAATCCCGAGGACAGATGAATGGAATTTGTAATTCCAATAGCTAAGAATATCTGGAGACCAAGATTACAAATCCTGTTTATCTGGCTTTCGACATTACAAATGGCGAACAGCCGAACAGTTTTTGCTTTAGGTAATTTTTATCACACTTTAGAGGGCTTCATATAGCTTATATTTGTAATTGTTAAATCATAAAACTTGGAGTTAACAGTAAACCCAAGCTTTAAATAATCAGAAAATAAAAAATAGAAAAATATGTTCTTCGAACTCGTTTATGACAAAAGTTTGGCGCAAGCCAGTTATGTAATCGGATGTCAGGCAGCAGGAATAGCTGCTGTAATCGATCCAAAAAGAGATGTAGATACCTATATCAACATTGCAAAAGCCAACAACTTGAAAATTACCCATATCCTGGAAACCCACATCCATGCGGATTTCCTGAGTGGTTCAAGGGAATTGGCAGCTTTGACAGGTGCAGAAATGTACTTATCTGACGAAGGTGATGAAAACTGGAAGTACGAATTTCCACACAACAAAATCAAACATGGTGATGTGGTCAAAATGGGTAATTTGACTTTTGAAGTTTTACATACTCCTGGACATACAC
>CAZLJT010000312.1:0-3923 GCA_964559905.1 uncultured Aquiflexum sp. | reverse complement strand
CCATCCAAAGTTTGAATACATATTCTGCAGGAGTACCCTGACCTGCACCTCCAATGTGGCCATGCATATCAATAAGACCTGGAAGCAAATAATGGCCTTCCAGATCCATCACCTTATCATTTGGACCTGCTTTCGGCCTTCTTTCCTCTTTAATCGGTAATCCGGGATAACCCACTATCCTTACTTCCGCGATTTTATTTCTTTCGACAACAATATCCACCGGACCTATCGGAGGTGCTCCTGTCCCATCCACCAGCGTAACTCCTCTAATGATCAGCTTGTCATAGGGACCATCCCCTTCCTTTCTGTCGGGCGATGGCATGACTTGGGCAAAAGTAGTTTCAGGAAGTAAAAATACAGCCAGAAACAAAAGCAGTATAGATTTTTTCATATTGATAAATGATTGACAGGCTTAAAATAGGTCTTTTCTTAAGAATAAAAAAACCGATTGTCATTTCGATTTGACAACCGGTCATATGCTAATATTTTTTTCGTAAATCTGCGCCAGTAATGGGTTTAAACAAATATAAAAGGTGCTTAAACCTAAAGCAAAGCCATCATCGGGCATCGGTCATCCGACATCTGTCTCGCAAACCAACGGAAATATGTTGACTGCAATAATTACCCTAAAATATTTAAATCAAATACCATCATCTTCCCCCACAAGCTCCAGTCCCTGATAAATTCCTTTTTCTATAGCAGGAACTCCTCTTTCCATCCAGCGTGGCATGGGAGCATCTTTTAGATAGTGGTCAAAGAACTGCATCATTCTGGTCTGGAAATCGATACGGTTTTCTCTCTTGACAGGCCAATGTGGTTCACCATTATAATTCAGCATCCAGGTAGGCTTATTGAGCCTTCTCATGGCCAAGTACATTTCTATTCCCTGATACCAAGGCACCGCGCCATCTGCATCATTGTGCAAAAGGAGTAAGGGTGTTTCAATTTTATTGGCAAAAAATAACGGTGAATTCTCAATATATGGTAATGGATTGTCCCAAAGACTTACCCCCAATCTTGACTGTGCCTTTTCGTATTGGAACATTCTTGCCCGACCTGATTCCCATCTGATTCCTCCATAAGCACTCGTCATGTTGGCAACACTAGCCCCTGCTTCAGCAGCCCGGAACATATTCGTTCTTGTTAGAATGTAGGCAGTTTGGTACCCACTCCAACTGTGCCCTTGAATACCCACTCTATCTTTATCCACAAAACCTTGCGATATCAAATGGCTGACCCCCGGAATGATACAATTGAAGGCGCTTTCACCAGGATAGCCTGTACTGTAAACCACATCCGGCACAAAAATCAGGTAATCATTACTGACATACATGGTACGGTGAACCAAAGAACGGATTGGTTCAGGTTTGTGGTGCTGATGGATAGTATTGGAAAAACGCTCATAATAAACCACCACCATGGGATACTTTTTGTTGGGATCAAAATTCTCTGGTTTGTATAGAATTCCCTCCAAAGGAATATTGTCCAATGAATTCCAATAAACCAATTCCGCAGTACCCCAGATGTAATCTTTTTGCTGTGGATTTGCTTCAGAGATTTTCTTTGGTTTGGCAAAATTCAGGTCTGAAATATATAAATCAGGGAATTCCTGAAAATTTTCTTTGGTATAAAGATACAGGTCTGCTTCTTTGGATTTTTGGATTCCTCCATATCTATGAGCACTCATGACCAAAGGATCAAGTTTCATATCCTTTAATGAATACCTGACATATCCGGATGATTTGCTCTTTTCATCAAATGCCGTCAAAAGCATCACCTCATCCTGATCTATGAATTGCTTATCCCTGTCCAGATTGACATAGCGGTAAGTTATCTTCTTTTGCCTTCCATCCTTGGTCAAGTTAATAGGATCCTCCTTTCCCTGTGGGTCAAAAGACCAGATATCGTATTTGTCATAGACTAAAATCCTTGCATCATCCTTGGTCCAACCGGCGAGTCCATAAGAAGAAGGATAATCCGGCACATCATTTTCCTCATCGGCAAAGGGGATATCCATACCTGAAGTCAATTTCAATGTTTTTCCGGAAGCAATGTGATGCGCAAACCAAGCTGTATCAGGATTGCTGAACCAGTAGGCATATTGTGCAGAAGGAGATAGTCTGGAATAACCCTGAACCGCCGATTCAATCAGTTTCGAACTGCCATCAGCTACATTCACAATATATAAATCATGCGCCCCTCCTGTGTCCCAAGTGCGGCTTATTCTATATTCCCGGTCATCTTTGCCCAATGCATATTTAGAATTTCCTTCTTCACCGACATTGATGTCTTCCATTTTTTCATTGCCCAATTGCACCAATTTCCGATTGTCCAAATGCATCACTGCCAAGTAACTCCGCTTTCTTTCCCTGTCTGCCCTTACATTTTGCTCCGGATAGATATAATCGTCCTGCCAATGCCAGACTTCCACATTCACTATTTCTTCAGCCAACAAGGTCGTATCCTTTACAAAAGGAACCGGGTTTGTTCCGAAAAAAAGTTTGCTGCCATCTTTCGAAAAATAGGGATTGAAATTTTCAGAAACCAACCATTCTTCAGGGATTCCTGAAGTGCTTTGATCTGCCAAAACTATGGCATTTGATATGGATTTGTCCCAATAATACAATTTCGGCTCCCGCACCAATGCTTTGGTAGTATCCAAGTCTGCGATGAAAGCTATTTTAGAACCTGAATCATCTATGCTCAGATATTTGAATTTATGTTTGCGGTTGGCTTCAAAAACAGACTGCAACTTTCCTTCATTCAGGTCATACCAGTAAATACCGGGCTGGAGTTCTCCATTATCACCTGTCGTATGAAACAATAAGCCTTCGCCGTTCTCTGCAAATGTGTAGTCTTTGACAAAACCAAAGGTCATCTGCTGACCATTGTCCAGGTTACTCAAAACCAATGGGAATCCGTTTTCATCAGATATTTTACGGTCTGGTTTGGCTTTTTCGGAATTTTCCTGTCCATTCCCATTTGTTTTTTCCTTTTCGGTTTCAGTTACTGCTTCCAATTGATAAGCAATCCAATTCCCTGCTTTTTCGGGAATTTTATAGGATTTGACATGGGGAATTTTTTCCAGTTTTTTATTGGTCCAAGAATAAATCCCCAAGGTATCTTTTGGCATGTCCTCTTTTTTCTTCTTTTCCCGGCGAAGCTCTTTGACCAGATCTTTTTGTGCTTTGATCAGCATAAAAGAATACCTGCTGTCCCAATTTTGTTTGATATTTTCAGCCCGCGGTACTTCATCTTTGGTGTTTTTGGAAAGGTCCATCAAGACCAGTCTACCATCCGCCGCTTCGGGGTTTAAAGTGTAAGCAGCGTACTTACCATCATTGGTGAGCTCTTTGTAAGTAATACTTTTCCATTCGTCATAAGCAGCGTGGGTCAATGGCTTTTTGACAATTTGGGGACTTGCCTGTTTTCTTTGGGCGAAGGCGGGAAGTATCAAAACCACCACCAAAAACCCTGTTAATAGATTCTTTACCATATTTATCTGTATTTGCTTTGAAATTATAGCATTCCTAAAAAATAAAAAAACCGACTATCAAAAGCATTGATAGTCGGCTAACTGGTTTCACTATAATTCTGCTCAAAATATGTTTTTAAATATTTTAGTCTTTCCCAAATTTTAGGAAAAGCATTGGATTATAATCTTGAATCATTCTTTCCGGAAAGTATATCGAAGTCCGAAATTGGCTCTAAGAGTAAAATCCCCATTGGCTACTAAGGGAGTGGTTTCCAATAAAATAGAAAATTGACGGTGATTGGAAATAGGTTTGAAATCCATACCCAATGGAAGGCCAATCCTACCATCATCTATATCCGTATATCCTACCATCAATCCGATGTGTAAATTGTACCATTCGCTTTGCTTCACGTTATAGTGACCTAATGCTTCCACTCCCAAAACATAG
>CAZLJT010000311.1:0-3933 GCA_964559905.1 uncultured Aquiflexum sp. | reverse complement strand
GCCCGACCGCACCGGCCTGTTCACGCAGCTGGTCTTCGACCGCCGCAGCGGGACCATCAACTACCTGGCCACGCCGGAAGGCCCGGCCAAAGCCGTGGAAAGGATCGGCCAGTCGTGGTGGGAAGCGCCGCGGAGGGCCGACGACCGGCCGCCCCTGCTCAAGCGGCGCGTGGAAACGGCCGGAAGGCGCTTCCGCTCGACGGCGAAGAAGGCAAGAAGCCAAAGGCCGCGCGCGGCACCGGCCCGAAGAAAGCCGGCGACATTGCTGCCAAGGTGATCGAGCTGCCGCCGGCACTGATCGAGCAGGCCGAGGGGCTCCAGGGCGCGCTGATGCCGGCGTATACGCATTTGCAGCGCGCGCAGCCGGTTTCCGTGGCGCACTGGCTTCTCTCGCACTTCTGGCCACTCGCGCGTGATCGTGAACGGGTGCGCGCTTCGCGGGCGGCGGCTGCGGTGATGCCACTGGGGTCGGGTGCGATTGCCGGATCGGCCTTCCCGGTACCGCGCGAGCAACTGCGCGCCGCGCTTGGCTTCGACTCGGTGTCGCCAAACTCAATCGACGCCGTCGGCGACCGGGACTTCATCGCGCAGACGCTTTTTGCGCTCACGATGGTGGGTACGCATCTCTCGCGGCTCGCGGAGGACCTGATTCTGTTTGGGTCCAGTGAGTTTGGTTTTGTGCGTTATGGCGATGCCTACTCGACGGGATCTTCGATGATGCCGCAGAAGCGAAATCCCGATGCGTTGGAGCTGGCGCGCGGCTCGGGTGCGCGAGTGCTGGGTGATCTGGTGGCGCTCGTCGGGACGCTCAAGGGGCTGCCCAGCGGCTACAACAAGGACTTGCAGGAGGATAAGCGCGCCCTGTTTGACGCGGTCGACGGGCTCGAGTTGCTGCTCCCCGCCGTGACGGGGTCGCTGGCGACGTTGCAGTTTGACCAGGCTCGGATGCGGGCCGCGGTGTCGGGCTCGATGATGGCCACGGACATTGCTGACTATTTGGTGCGGAAGCAGGTGAGCTTCCGGGAGGCGCACGGCGCTGTTGGGCGTCTCGTGCGGGAGGCGGAGGATGCCGGGATTGACCTAAGCGCTCTTCCTTTCGCATCATTTCAGGCAGCGCACGGGTCGTTCGCCGAGGATGTGCTTGATGAACTGTCGCCGGATCGGACGCTCAGGCACCGAAATCTGCCCGGCGGGACGGCTCCGGATGCGGTCGCGGAGCAGTTAGCTGCGGCACGCCTGGCAGTTGGCTAAGTCATTGTTATAGTTATTCTTATAGTAATAAACCTTGTTGATAGTTTTATTGCTTCAGCTTGTTTTGATGGTCGATAGTGGTTCTGGATCACCGAGCGCACTCCTGATGCCAGGAGTGCGCTCACGTTTAGGCGAGAGATCTCGCCCGTTCGTATTTCTGCCGGTCGCCGAGCCTTTTTTGGTATCTCGTCGCGAGATTTGGCTCAGAACGGCGCGTGCTCGACGACGCCTCTGTTGAGCACCACGTACTCGAATCGCTGGCGGATAGCGCGCCACACGCCATTCTCGCGAGATTTTTCTCGAATCGACTGGCTCTTTTCCTGAGAATTCGGTACTTTCATATATCCTTATCGGAGAGGATATTTGAGAGCCGTTACAGCGGCCACTGCCGCTGAAGTCCTGCAGATGGATCGTAAGGCATTCGACAATATGCTCTTACGAATTGGCAGCGCCGCGCTTCCGCGCGGTCGTCAAGGCGTCGAACGTCGAGTGCCTGTCGCGCTTATCGAAGAGTTGATGCTCGCGGCTGATTTGACCAGGCACGCGGGTGTTCCCGTGCGCGAAGCCTACGCGATTGCTCAGCGGCTCCTTGGCAACGCGCCGGATGCGGACCCTGGCGACTATATCGGCAGTATGCCGCTCGGGGATTTTGTGCAACTCGGCGCAGACATCCAGCGGTTGCGCGAGGAGCTTCAGGAGCGCCTCGAGATTGCCATCGAGAGCGTGGTTCGGCGCCCGCGGGGCCGGCCGCGGGTTCGGGCCTCGGCTTAGTCCGGGGATCAGTCAGCCGCGGGTTCGGGGCATCTCGGACCAGCGGGCCGCAATTTCGGCGGAACGGATAGCTAGAACGTCAAACGGGCGCCCCGAGCCGAAGCTCAGGGCGCCCGTCCGATTATGCCGGCTCGTGGTTACGAAACCTTGGAGACGTTCTCGGCAGCCGGACCCTTGGCCCCCTGCACGATATCGAACTCCACGGCGTCGCCCTCTGCGAGCGACTTGAAGCCGGAACCCTGGATCGCGCTGTAATGCACGAAGCAATCCTTGGTGCCGTTGTCGGGGGTGATGAACCCGAAACCCTTCGCATCGTTGAACCACTTCACCTTGCCGGTCGTACGCATTCCCTACTCCTGATGATGTTGATTGATGCCCGGAGCGGAACACGCCGCACCTGCACAATCGGACTCGCGAGACTAAATGGATCCCTCGCGTTGGATCATCCCTCAGGCAATCTGAGGGACGCTGGAAAGCTAGACGTTCGGTGTGAACCCCGCAATAGCGAGAATTTGCCGAGGGTACCGATTCCCCGCCGTTCCCCTCTCAAGGGGGCATTGGGCGGCGAGTTGTCACGATTCGGTTAAGGGCCCGGTTGGGCACCCGCGGGGCCCCCGCTACCATTCTATACGGGTATAGGGGACCGATTCGGTCCCCCGCCCCACCGCTCTGCCCTTCCTCTCCTCCGCCTCGATTCCGCTCGTGTCGCCATTCAAGCAGCGTCGCCCGTCCGTCACCGCCAACATTGGCGGGGTGCTCGTCGGCTCATCGCAGCCCGTCGTGGTGCAGTCCATGACCAACACGGACACTGCGGACCCCGCGTCCACCGCACAGCAGGTCGCCTCCCTCGCGGCCGCCGGCTCGCAGCTGGTGCGCATCACGGTCAACAACGACGAAGCAGCCGCCGCGGTCCCCGAGCTCTTTGATCGCCTTGGCGATCTCGGAGTCTCCGTGCCCATCATTGGAGATTTCCACTACAATGGGCATCTCCTCCTGCGGAAGTTTCCCCGGACGGCGGAGCTACTCGCGAAGTACCGCATCAATCCTGGCAACGTCGGTACGCGTCACCGCGACGACAATTTCCGCACCATCGTGCAGGTCGCGGTCGACAACAACAAGCCCGTGCGCATCGGCGTGAACTGGGGCTCGCTCGACCAGGACCTGCTCACGCAGATGATGGACGCGAACGCAAAGCGACCGGAGCCACTCGCCGCGAAGGAAGTCTATTTCGAGGCAATGCTCGAGTCGGCACTGCGCTCCGCGGCGCTCGCCGAGGAGACGGGCCTGCGGCACGACCAGATCCTCATCTCCGCAAAGATCTCGCAGGTGCAGGATCTCGTCACCGTGTATCGCCGGCTGGGCACGCGCTGCGATTACCCGCTGCACCTCGGACTCACCGAAGCGGGGCTTGGCACCAAGGGTGTCGTGGCCACGACCGCTGCGCTTTCGATTCTGCTCAGCGAGGGCATCGGCGATACGATCCGTGTGTCGCTCACTCCGCGGCCCGGCGGCGATCGCGCGGAGGAAGTGCTCGTTGCGCAGCAGATCCTGCAGTCGCTCGAACTCCGGTCGTTCACCCCGCAGGTGACGGCGTGCCCGGGCTGCGGTCGTACCACTTCGACCTTCTTCCAGAAGATGGCCGAGGATATTCAGAACTATTTGCGCGAGCAGATGCCGGTGTGGCGCGACGCGCACCCGGGCGTGGAAGAGATGAAGGTCGCTGTGATGGGCTGCGTGGTGAACGGGCCCGGTGAGTCGAAGCACGCGAACATCGGCATTTCACTCCCCGGAACGTTCGAGGAGCCCAAGGCGCCGGTGTATGTGGACGGCAAGCTGCGCGTCACGCTCAAGGGCGACAGCATCGTGCCGGAGTTCCTCGACATCCTCAACGACTACGTGGTGCGCACCTAT
>CAZLJT010000310.1:0-4009 GCA_964559905.1 uncultured Aquiflexum sp. | reverse complement strand
GAGCGCCCGCGGCGTCCTCGCCGCGGGCCGTCCGCCCACGGCCCGGCGGAGCCGGTTACGTGGCGGGGAGCGTGATCCTTTCCGCTGCATGCGCGGCGGGTCGCTTGAGGCGCAGCGTGGTCGCTGACGTGAAGCCCCGGAGTTCGCTGACGGGCGGCTGTCGGCGCACCAGCGCCGGCTTCACGCTCATCGAGCTGCTGGTCGCGCTCACGGTGATGGCGGTGCTGGCCGGGCTGTCGTGGCAGGGCGTGGACAGCCTGCTGCGCACGCGCGAGTCCACCCAGGCGGCGCTGGACCGCACGGCCCGGCTGGGCACGGTGCTGATGCAGTGGGAGCAGGACTTCGCCGCGCTGCACGAAAGCCTGGTCACGCCGGCGCTGGAATTCAACGGCCGCACGCTGCGAATGACGCGCACCGCCGACGGCGGCGTGCGCGTGGTCACGTGGACCGTGCGCGACGGCGCCTGGTACCGCTGGGCCGGGCCGGTGCTGACGCGCGCAGGCGAACTGCAGCAGAGCTGGTTCGGCAGCCTGCAGCATCAGGGCGGCGAGATCGGCGAGTTGCAGCTCGTCGACGGCGCCGCCGAGTGGCAGATCTTCTTCTGGCGCGGCAACGCCTGGACCAACGCGCAGTCCACCGGCGACCGCCTGTCGCGCTCGACGACCAACCAGCTCAACGCCCTGGGCGTCGCGCTCGACGATCGCGAGCAGCTGCCCGACGGCGTGCGCCTGGTGCTGACGCTGCCGGCGGGCACGCTCACGCGCGACATCCTCGTGCCGCCGCAACCGCAATGACGCCGCCCCGTCTGCGCCGGCCGCAGCGCGGCACCGCCCTGCTGCTGGCCATGGTCATCCTGACGCTGATCGCCAGCCTGACGGCGGCGATGATCTCGCAGCAGCAGCGCGCGATCGCGATCGAGTCCGCCGAGCGCGCCCGTGCGCAGGCGGCCTGGGTGCTGGTCGGCGCGCTGGACTGGGCGCGCCTGCTGCTGCGCGAGGACGCACGGGACGCCAGCTCGGCCCAGGTCGACAGCCTGGGCGAGCCCTGGGCGGTGCCGCTGGCGGAGTCGCGGCTGTCGACCTTCCTCGCCGCCGACCGCGACGCACCCTCGGCCGACGAGGGGCCGGAGGCGTTTCTCTCCGGGCGCGTGCGCGACATGCAGGCGCGCTACAACCTGTTCAACCTGCTCGACGAGGAGTCGCGCGTGTCGGAGGCCGAGCTCGGCGTGCTGCTGCGGCTGTGCCTGATCGTGGGCCTGCCCGACAGCGTGGCCATGCGCATCGCCGACGGCATGGCCGCCGCCGCCCGCGACGGCGAGGACGACGCCCCGCTGATGCCGGTGAGGCTGTCGCAGCTGGACTGGCTGGGCGTCGACGCCGCAGCCATCGCGCGGCTCGAGCCCTACGTCACGCTGCTGCCCACGCCCACCGGCGTCAACGTCAACACCGCCGACCGCGAGGTGCTGGCCGCCGCGCTGCCGGGACTGGACCTCGGTGGCGCCGAGCGCCTGGTCCAGCGCCGCCAGCAGCAGGCCTTTCGCTCGCTCGACGAGGTCCGGCGCGAGCTGCCGGCCGGCCTGCCCGAATGGCCGGCGAGCCGGCTCGCCGTCGGTTCGAGCTTCTTCGAGGTGATCGGGCGACTGCGCCTGGAAGACCGCGTGTTCGAGGAGCGGTCGATCGTCGAGCGCCGCAAGGGCAGCCGCGGCAACGACGTCGTGCCCATCCTGCGTGAACGCCTGAGCCTGGCGCCGGGCACGCTGCCGTGACCCGGGCTGCCAGCGCACCCACAGCCCGAGCCGAACCGCGCCGGCGTGCGCCACGCCACGCTCGGCGGCCCTGCCGCGGGCCGGTGCCGGCGGGCCGCGGTCGCGCTTCTGGTCCAATGCGCAGCATCCGCGCCTGCGCCCACCGCATGAAGTCCGCCGCATGAACGTTCTCGTCGTCCAGGTCCCGCCCCGTTCCCGTGCCAGCGCGCGCGACGGCGCGTCACGGCCGGCGCCGGCGGCCTGGGCCTGGCAGCTGCTGGACGCGGCCGGCCACGCCCTGCAGTCCGGCGCCGGGGCGCCCGCCGAGTGGCCGCCGGCCGCCAGCCTGGTGCTGGTGCTGTCGCCGCAGGACGTGGCCTGGCACCGCACGACACTGCCCAAGGCGCCGGCCGGGCGCATGCGCCAGGCGCTGCTGGGCGTGCTCGAGGAGCGCCTGCTCGACGACGACGCCGACCTGCACTTCGCGCTCGCCCCCGACGCGGCGGCCGGGCGGCCGACCTGGGTCGCGGTCGTGCACCGCCCCTGGCTGGCCGAGCTGCTGCAGCGGCTGGAGGCCGGCGGGCGCGCCGTCGACCGCGTGCTGCCGGCGCTGGCGCCGTCGGTGCCGCCAATGGGCCACTTCGACACCGACGCGCACGCCGACGACGCGCCGCTGCACCTGGACTGGGCCGACGCCGACGGCGTCACCCGGCTGGGGCTGGGCGGGTCGCTGGCGCGGGCGCGGCTGGCCGCGGTGGAGGACGCGCGCTGGTGCGCCAGCCCCGCCGCCGCCGCCGCCGCCGAGGCCTGGCTGGGGCGACCGGTCGCCGTCGTCAGCGACGCCGAGCGCGCGCGCGAGTGGCAGCGTTCGCCCTGGAACCTGCGCCAGTTCGACCTGGCGCCGCGCCACCGCGGCGCCGGCGCGCTGCGCGACGCCTGGCGCCGCTTCCTGACGCCGGCCTGGCGGCCGGTGCGCGTGGGCCTGGTCGCGCTGCTGGCGCTCAACCTCGTCGGCCTCAACGCCTGGGCCTGGATGCAGGAGCGCGCATTGGCCGAGCGCAGGCAGGCGATGGTCGAACTGCTGCGCAGCACCCACCCGCAGGTGCGCGCCATCATCGACCCGCCGCTGCAGATGGCGCGCGAGACCGAGCGCCTGCGCGCGGCCGCCGGGCAGCCGGGCGACACCGACATCGAGACCCTGCTCGGCGTCGCCGCAGCGGCCTGGCCCGACGACGAGCCGCCGGCGAGCAGCCTGCAGTTCGAACCCGGGCGGCTGGTGCTGGGCGTCGACGGCTGGGACGAGGCCCGGCTCGCGGCCTTCCGCGAACAGGTCGAACCCGCGGGATGGACCGCCAGTTCCGACGGCCAGCGCCTGACCCTGAGCCGCGCGTCCACCCGTACCGGGAGCGTCCGATGAGCGCCACTCCCGCCCCGGGCGCTGCCAGCGCGCTGGCCGCACGCTGGGCCGCGCTGGCGCCGCGCGAGCGCCGGCTGGTCGCGATCGCCGCAGCCGTGGTCGGCGTCGCGCTGCTCTGGGCGCTGGCCATCCAGCCGGCGCTGCGCACGCTGCGCACCGCGCCCGCGGCGCAGGCGGCGCTGTACGCCCAGTGGCAGTCCATGCAGCGCGAGGCGGCCGAGGCACAGCAGCTGCGCGCCGCACCACCGCTGGCCGCCGGCCTGGCGGTGCAGGCGCTGCAGGGCGCGACCGCACGCATGGGCACCAGTGGACGCCTGAGCCTGCAGGGCGAGCGCGCGGTGCTGACGCTCACCGACGCGTCGCCGGTGGCGATCACGCAGTGGCTGACCGAGGTGCGGCTCGGCGCGCGCGCGCTCCCGGTCGAGGCGCGGCTGACCGCTACCGACCAGTGCTTCAGCGTCTCCGTGATCGTGGCCATCGGTGGCGGCCCGGGGGACGCTGGCGTTACGTGATGGTGGCGCAGGACGGGAACGAGTATTCGGCCGAGGGCGTATTTCGCGAGATTGTGCCGATGGAGCGCTTCGTCACCACGGACGAGTTCGGGGAAGACCACCGGCGGATGTCAGAGGAGGACTTGCCCACGGGGATGGTGATCACGGCGCTGTTCGCGGATGCTGGCGACGGTACGCGCGTGACGCTGCGTGTCGAGACGCAAAGCGCGGCCGATCGCAGGAAGTTGGAAGAAATGGGGATGGTCCCGGGCTGGCAGTCGAGCTTCGATTGCTTGGAGGATCTGTTGGAGGTCATCGTGCAGACGGCGGCGGGAGGCCGGGAGATCGTCATATCCC
>CAZLJT010000309.1:0-4013 GCA_964559905.1 uncultured Aquiflexum sp. | reverse complement strand
TGGGTTTAATGTCATAATCGGAATTGTATTTTTAAAATAAAAGATTTCAAAAATAGTATTTCTTATTGCTAGTTTTTATGAATTGCCTAGGTTTTATTTGAGTGGAAAAGATCCAGCTTAGGATAACTGAGAATAAGGTCTGATCAAACCAGATTGAACTCATGAATTGAACTTTGTTTTTATTTACTTGGACAACTCGTGTCAGTAGCTTTTTTATCTGTCGATTTTCTATTTGATTTGTTTAAATTGATTTTTGAATATGGAAAGCAGACCTTTTATCATCTATAAATCCTCAGCAGGCTCGGGTAAAACTTACACCCTTACCACTGAGTACCTCAAGTTGGCCTTGATTTCCCCGGAGAGTTTCAGGACTATTTTGGCAGTGACTTTTACCAATAAGGCTACCCAGGAGATGAAAGAGCGGATTTTGAAGGAATTGAAGCGTTTGAAAAATGAGGTCAAACCTGATGAAAGGATGGATTCAGAAATCCTGAAAGCATTGGGTGTCGGGGTGGATGAACTGAAAGTCCGTGCTGCACAATCTCTTACTGCCATACTGCATGATTATGGTCGGTTTTCTGTCAGTACGATTGACAGTTTTTTTCAGAAAGTGGTAAGGGCTTTTGCCCGTGAAATGGACCTGAATGCCAAATTTGAGGTGGAATTGGATCAGGATGATGTGTTGGATAGGGTTGTGGATAGGGTAGTAGGAAAAGTTATGGAGGATGAGTTTTTGCATAAATGGTTGGTGGAATATGCAGTCGAACAAATTCAAAACGGAAAATCCTGGGACATTCGAAAAAATATAAAATCTCTGGGCAGGCAGATTTTTCAGGAGGACTTTAAAAAGTACGGTGTCGAAATCAAGGAATTTTTAAAGGAAAATGAAAATGTGAATTTCCTTCAAAAATATCTAAGAGATAGAAAAAAGGAGATTATAGAAATCACCTTGCAACTCAAGGAAGAAGCTAACCATATCCGGGAAGCAAATGGATTACAGTGGACTGATTTCTCAGGAGGCTCAAGATCTTTTGCGCTTAAATTCGATAAATTGGGAGACAGAAACCAACCGGTTTTGGAATTAAGTCCCACACAAGTCAATTTACCCGATTCCGAAGATGGATGGTATTCAAAAAGCAGCAAACAAATTGATGCCATTGTTTCTGCCTATCATCAAGGTTTAGGTAATATTCTTGCCCAATTTGAACCACTGTTCATCAAATGGAATACCCTTGAGGCGATTTCCAAAAACATCTTTGTTTATGGGATTTTCAGGAACTTGTTGGAAGAACTTACCAATGTAAAGGATGAGGAAAACATGTTGCTCATCTCGGATGCCAATGAATTTCTCAAAGAAATCACAAGGGAAAACGATGCGCCATTTATTTATGAGAAAGTCGGTAACCAATATAAAAACTACCTTATCGATGAATTTCAGGATACTTCAGGCTTTCAGTGGGCAAGTTTCAAGCCCCTATTGGAAAATTCCCTTGCACAGGGAAATATCAACCTGCTTGTTGGTGATGTCAAACAATCGATCTACCGTTGGAGAGGTGGGGAGATGAAATTGCTGTTGGAACAGGTAGAAAGTGAAATAGGTGCTCAAAACATTGACCATAGAGACTTGGATACCAATTTCAGGAGTTTGCCCAATATCATTGCTTTCAACAATGCCTTGTTTAAGAAGCTTCCGCAATCATTTGACCATGTGGTGACCCATTCGTATCACGCTGAAGATGCGGGAATTATCTCCAAGGCATATCAGGATGTTTTTCAATATGTATCTCCAAAAAAAGAAGCATGTGATTATAAAGGGAAAGTCAGGTTTGAGTTTATCGATGTGAAGGAGAGTGAAGAGGAGGAAGGGAAATTTGAAGAGCAGGTATTAAGCCGATTGCCAAAAATGGTAATGGAATTACAGGACAAAGGTTATGGATTGAAAGACATCGCTTTTTTGGTCAGACGAAAATCGGAAGGTGAAGCAATAGCGGATACCTTGATGGCTTTTGCTTCTGAAAATCCTGAATTGAGATACCGCTTTGATGTGCTGTCCGATGAATCCATGTTCCTGCACAAATCCGCTTCGGTCAAAGCCTTGGTTGCGGGACTGAAATACCTACATGATCCTGAGGACAAAGTGCAGTTCAAGACCATGTGGTATTACCGGTCGGTATTGCGGAATGAACCCGTAAACCATGATCTTTTTGCTTTGGACAAAACCCCGGTTCATTTAAAGGATAAAATAAATGCATTTCAGGAAAAGCAAAACACCTTATTGCAATTGCCTTTGATGGAAGCCTTGGAGGAATTGATTGCTGAATTGGATTTGCTGGAATCAGGCATAGAAAAAGCCTACCTATCCGGATTTAAGGAAGCTGTTTTTGACTTTACGGCTAATAATAGGGCCGATCTTCCGGGTTTCTTGGCTTGGTGGGAGGAAAATCAAGAAAAAAGAACGGTCAAAATTCCTGAAGGGCATGATGCCATGAGAATTCTCACCATCCATAAATCCAAAGGTTTGCAATTTAAGGTGGTGCTGATGCCCTTTTTAAAATGGACCATTTTCGATATGAAAAAAGAAAATGTTGTATGGACTCCTTTTGAAGATAAAGAAAATGGGCTGCATGTAATCATACCATTGAACTTAAATGGAAAACTTGCAAGATCGGATTTCAGGGTAACCTATGCAGAAGAAGCCATCATGGCCTATTTGGACAGTTTGAATATGATTTATGTGGCTTTGACCAGGGCTGAGGAAGTGATATGGGGGATTTCTCCTTTCAAACAGGAATCTAAAAAAGAAACTTCTTTGAACTATATGCAAATCCATTTGCAACAGGTGCTCAGCAGCTCTATGGATTGGCCTGATGGACTTTCGCTTTCAGAATTTTTTGATCCTGAATCAAAAACATTTGATTTTGGGGATTGGCCACAAAAAGTTGTTAAAGAAAAAGTGGATTTCGAAACACCGGATCTGCGCTGGAACTATCAGAACTGGACTGAATTGCTAGAGGTCAAGCAATATGCTGTTGATTTTTCCAAAGAAGGATTGGATCAAAGACAGAAGCGGGATTTTGGTTTGTTGGTTCATGAGCTATTAGAGAAGTCCCGTACCCATGCTGATATCAACATGCATTTGGAGGCGTTTTACTTTGAAGGCCGATTGGATGAATCTGAAAAAAATGAAGTTAGTAAACAATTGGATAAGCTGTTTGGTAATCCTGTTTTTGCATCCTGGTTTGAAGGAGAGGGGCAGTTGATGGCCGAGCAGGGTATTTTACTTCCAGATGGTTCCCAAAAGCGCCCCGATAGAATTATTCTTAAAGACAAAGAGGCAATAATTGTGGATTTTAAGACAGGTTCTGAATTTGAGAAACATCAAAAGCAGGTGAAAGAGTATATGGATTTGGTTTCATCTTTGAGTCAAAAGACCAGCAAAGGTTATTTGTGTTATTTGGAAGATGGGAAGATTGTGGAAGTTGAAAATTTGAGAAAATGAACAGTTTTTTAAGGAATACCGCTGAGGAAATTATTCAAACCTATCAGGAATTACAAAACTTGGTTGTTGTACTTCCAAATAGGAGGGCAGGGCTTTTTTTTACCAAACACTTGGGTACTTTGATCGATAAGCCTACTTGGATGCCTGAGATCAAGACCATTGAAGATGTCTTTTACCAATATGCCGGACAAAGGCCCTCAGATGACTTGACTTTGATTTTTGAACTCTATAAAGTCTATCAGAGCCTTCATCCTGAACCGGAAACCTTTGACCGTTTCTATTTCTGGGGAGAGATGATACTCAAAGATTTCAACGATGTGGATCAGTTTATGGCGGAAGCCAAAAAACTATATTTATATCTCTATGAGATCAAAGAAATAGAATCAGACCTGAGTTTTCTGACAGACCAGCAAATTGCTTTGATCAGACAATTTTGGGATTCATTCCAAAATCAGGGTAGGGGACATCAGGAAAAATTCCTCAAATTCTGGCAGATTTTATATCCTTTGTATGA
>CAZLJT010000308.1:0-4064 GCA_964559905.1 uncultured Aquiflexum sp. | reverse complement strand
GAAAGCAGTCAATGCCCTTTCCGATTATTTCAAGGTACAATCCTACAGAGACGGTGAGACTAAAGTTGCTGAATTTGAAAAAGGAATTCTCAAAGAAGACAGAAAAGTTGAAAAATCCTCTGAAAGAAACGGTACAAAAATCATATTTACTCCTGACGCATCTGTTTTCAAAAATTACCATTTTATCCCTGAATACCTTGAAAATCAGATCTGGAATTATGCTTTTTTGAATGCAGGCCTGACAATCAATTACAATGGGAAAAAGTTTTTCTCAGAAAGAGGTTTGTACGACCTGTTGATGCGGAAGGTGGATGAAGACAGTACGCGCTATCCTATTATTCATCTCAAAGGGACTGATATAGAAATGGCAATGACCCATAGCAATCAATATGGAGAAGAATATTATTCCTTTGTTAACGGACAGTTTACTACGCAAGGTGGAACGCATCTTGCAGCCTTCAGAGAAGCCATTGTCAAAACTATCAGGGAATTTTTCAAAAAGGATTATGATGCATCTGATATCCGTCAGAGTGTGGTTGCTGCCATTGCTGTCAGGGTTCAGGAACCTGTTTTCGAATCCCAAACCAAGACCAAATTAGGTTCACAGAGTATCGGGCCTGATGGACCTACTTTGAGAACCTTTGTCAATGATTTTGTAAAAACAGCCCTGGACAATTACCTGCACAAAAATCCTGCTACTGCGGATGCTTTGTTGAAACGTATCCTCCAATCAGAGAGAGAAAGAAAGGAAATATCAGGAATTAAAAAACTGGCCAATGAAAGGGCTAAAAAAGCCAATCTTCATAACAAGAAACTCAGGGATTGCAGGGTACATTATGATGACCCCAAAGCCAATGAGGAAGCCAGAAATCAGACTATGCTTTTCCTTACAGAGGGTGATTCTGCTTCGGGTTCTATTACCAAATCACGGGACGTGCAAACCCAGGCGGTTTTCTCACTAAGGGGAAAACCTCTAAATTGTTATGGCATGACCAAAAAAGTGGTCTATGAAAATGAGGAATTTAACCTGCTTCAGCATGCATTGAATATTGAAGATGGTATTGAAAACCTACGATATAGAAAAATAGTAATTGCAACGGATGCAGATGTGGACGGGATGCATATCCGTTTGCTGATTATGACTTACTTTCTTCAGTTTTTCCCGGATTTGGTTAAAAACGGTCATCTGTTTATTTTAGATACCCCGCTTTTTAGGGTTAGAAATAAAAAAGAGACCATCTACTGCTACACCGACGAAGAAAGACAGCGTGCCATCCATAAATTGGGTAAAACTGCTGAAATCACCAGATTCAAAGGTTTGGGTGAAATTTCTCCAGGGGAATTCGGGAAGTTTATTGGCGAAGAAATTCGACTAGACCCAATTATTCTCAAAAAGGAAACCAAAATTGCCGACCTGCTAAGTTTCTACATGGGCAAAAACACCCCTGACCGTCAGGTATTTATCATTGATAACCTGAAAATAGAAAAAGACATCGTCCACGATGACCCAAGCGTCAACCAAGCCACAGCAGAGGAGGAAAGTGAAGCGGCATAAAAAAGGCCTTTCAGTTTAGACCTTTGAGGTTTTCAAAACCTCGAAGGTCTTTAACTTCGAAGGTGTTTTAAAAGATCAGAGGTCCAAAGGCTAAAAACATTTTAAAACATCAAAAATCCTGATCACTGATTTTCCTTAAAACCTCTTAGCAAACAAAGACCTGACTGGTCTAATTTCAATTTTGGTAAAGAATATCCCATTGAAAACCCATTAACAAATAATGAGCGAAATTAACAATACCCCTGAAGAAAACGACGAAAGCCTGCACGAGTCCCTCCCGGTAACGGGGATGTATAAAGACTGGTTTTTGGATTATGCTTCTTATGTGATTTTGGAAAGGGCTGTGCCTGCCATTGAAGATGGTCTGAAACCTGTGCAGCGCAGGATACTACATGCCATGAAGGAGATGGATGATGGCCGTTTCAATAAAGTGGCTAATATAATCGGTCAATCCATGCAATACCACCCACATGGTGATGCTTCAATCGGTGATGCCATTGTCAATCTGGGACAAAAGGAACTGCTGATTGAAACCCAAGGTAATTGGGGTGATATCCGTACCGGCGATGGGGCTGCAGCCTCACGTTATATCGAGGCCCGGCTTTCTAAGTTTGCTTTAGAAGTTGTCTTCAATCCACAGACTACCGAATGGCAATTGTCTTACGATGGAAGAAAGCGTGAACCGATTACTTTACCGGTTAAATTCCCATTATTGCTTGCCCAAGGTGTTGAGGGTATCGCTGTAGGATTATCCACAAAAATCCTTCCCCACAACTTTATAGAACTGATTGAAGGCTCGATTCAGATTCTGAAAGGGGAGAGGCCTTACCTGCTGCCGGATTTCCCAACAGGAGGACTTGCCGATTTTTCGGAATACAATGAAGGTCAAAGAGGCGGAAGAGTAAAGGTTCGTGCAAGAATTGAGGAAGAGGATAATAAAACCTTGTTAATCAAAGATATACCATTTGGTACAACTACCAATTCTTTGATCGAATCTATCATTAAAGCCAACGATAAGGGTAAGATCAAAATTAAAAAGGTGGTGGACAATACCGCCAAAGATGTAGAGATACAGATCCAATTGGCACCCGGTCAATCTCCCGATATGACCATTGATGCACTCTATGCCTTCACAGACTGTGAAGTCAGTATTTCGCCCAATGCCTGTGTGATTATTCAGGATAAGCCTGTATTCCTTTCAGTAAACGATATCCTTCAATACAATACCAAACAGACCAAAGAACTTCTCAAAAGAGAACTCGAAATCCGCAAAGGGGAATTGATGGAAAAACTCCTTTTCTCCTCTTTGGAAAAGATTTTTATCGAAAACAGAATTTATCGGGATATTGAAGAGTGCGAAACTTGGGATGCGGTGATACAGACCATTGACAAAGGTCTGGAACCATTTAAGCCTGATTTTTATAGAGAGATTACCACGGAGGACATTGTCCGCTTGACAGAGATTAAAATCAAAAGGATTTCCAAATTCGATGCTTTCAAGGCGGATGAACTGATGCGCAAGCTGCAGGAAGAATTGAAGGAAGTCAATTACAACTTGAAGCACCTGACTGAGTATTCCATCAAGTACTATCAGAATCTTTTGGATAAATACGGCAAAGGCAGAGAACGAAAAACAGAAATCAGGGCTTTTGATACCATTGAAGCGACAGTTGTCGCTGCAAACAATGCCAAATTATATGTAAACCGAGCAGACGGCTTTGTTGGATATGGACTCAAAAAAGATGAGTTTGTCTGCGACTGTTCTGATTTGGACGATGTCATCGTGATTCGAAAGGATGGCGTTTGTGTGGTGACCAGAATACAGGAGAAAGGCTTTGTGGGAAAAGACATCCTGCATGTTGCTGTTTTCAGAAAAGGAGATGAACGAATGGTTTATAACTTGATTTATCTCGATGGAGGTTCAGGAAAAGCCATGGTGAAAAGATTCCAGGTTTTGGCAGTCACCCGGGACAGAGAATATGACCTGACAAAGGGAAGTAAGGGATCAAAAGTCTTATATCTTACCGCTAACGCCAACGGAGAAGCCGAGATAGTAACAGTTTATCTGACCCAAGGGGCGAAGGCAAGGGTAAAAGTCTTTGACTTTGATTTCAGTACCATAGAAATCAAGGGAAGGGCCGCAGGTGGCAATATCCTGACCAAATATCCGGTGAGGAAGATTCAATTAAAAATGGAAGGGGTTTCTACCCTAGGAGGGCTTGACATTTATTACGATCCATCTATCGGTAGACTCAATACTGACCAACGAGGTAAAAAAATAGGAAATTTCTTGGGTGAGGATAGGATAGTGGTTTTCTACAAGAACGGAGATTACGAACTGACCACCTTTGAATTGACCAATCGATATGAAGCTGGCAATGTTCAATTAATCGAGAAATTTGATCCGGGAAAGGTAATTTCAGCAATTTACTATGATGGTGTAAGCAAGACTTTCTTTGTGAAGCGTTTTTTGATTGAAACCACAACCATCAACAAGAAATTCAACATT
>CAZLJT010000307.1:0-4064 GCA_964559905.1 uncultured Aquiflexum sp. | reverse complement strand
CTTCAACATTTCAATGAACTTTCGACCAGTCATTTACCGATCCTCGCCAGACTATTTCCGGGATAATTACAATCCAATTATTCAAAACAGGATCGCAAAGGTAAATCAATATTTTATTCTTTCAAAATCGTATTTATAAAATTTACTTTTTATTATATGATTTTGATACTATCAATCCAAATAAATTAGGGTATTTGATTGCGCTGCCCGTCGTTTGGGATTGCAAAGGTGCAACACTTTTTTTCATTTGCAAAAACGGAATTGAAAATAAATCAAAAAAAGGACAAAGAGTGCTGATTTTCAAGCAGAAAAAATATTTAATAACATGAGAATTTTTAATATTTGAATGTTGGCATTCGTTTGCGGAAATTCTTTTTCAGAAATTGATCAACAAAAGAATATCGCATAGATACTTCATGTGCCCCTCCGGATTGCCTCCAACCTAACTGGGAAAGGGTAAAATCATAACTGTATCCTAGGTCAATACCGTTTTGAAGTGAAAAACCGATCAAACCAATGAGTGCTTCATTGTTAGGTAAACCAATCCGCGTAGGAAATCCCCTGTACCAAAATCCAAGAACTATTGGTTCAAAATATAGCTCCATACCGAAATCCAACTGATCAAAAACCCCTTGCCTCTTATAATTGAATGCCAAAGAAAACGTTCGCTCTTGTTGGGTATTATTGAAATAATCATTGATGCCACCCGGTGTCAAGTCAAATTTTACGCCTCCGTGTGCCGAATACCTGATTGGAAGTACATCCCTGTCAAATTCCAAATAGGAAATATTTGGTTGTGTAAGGTGATGCCCTGAAACCCCGAACCAAAATCTGTCATTATAATAAAGCATACCTGAATGAAAATCAGCAAAACTCCGCTGTCTATCATCAGAAATGGGTCCACCATTTCCTCCCGGAATCACAACTCCACGATTGATATCCAATTGTGTACTGAGAACCACTTCATCAAAACTCGCTGATCTAGTGGCCCAACTTCCCTGAATCCCCATATGCAAAAAACCTGATTCGCCCAATCTTACTCTATAAGAGTATACCAATCCTACTTCAGTGTTTTGCAAATTTGCCAAACTCTCCCGACTTCCATTTATTATGATCCCGATTCCTGAGTTTTTCTCATCTATAAAATGATCGGCATAAGCCGAAAAAGTGACAAATGTCTGATCCAAAGATGGCCACTGATTTCTGAAATTAATGCCTACTCTTGTCATTTCAGAACTCCCGGCAAATGCTGGATTAAGAAAAAGCGGGGAGGCATAAAATTGTGAAAATTGAACATCCTGAGCCTGAGAAAGCCCGAAAACAAAAATTAACATGATCATTAATAAAATCCTCTTCATATCACCTGATCAATAACAATTTTCCGCTTTCTTCAATTTTATCACCATCTATTGATTCCATATTGATCCTATAGACATAATTGCCGGAAGGCATCAGTTGCCCGTTGACTTTACCGTCCCATCCCGGGGTATTGATATCATTGGTTCTGAAAATCATATTTCCCCAGAGATTGAAAATCAGCATTTCCATTTTTATAATCCCTTTTGTTTTAGGCCTGAAAAATTGATTTTCAGATAAAGTAGGTGTGAAGCCTGTTGGAAACATTACCCTAAAGGATTTTGTCAAAGGAAGCTCCAACTCAAAGGTATCTTCACAACCAAACTCATTGGTGACTGTCAACTTGATCAGAAAATTTCCTTTTTTACCAAAAACATGAACAGGAGATTGGTCATTACTGCTATTCCCATCACCAAAATCCCAATTCCAAGCGATAGCGCCACCCGTCGAAAGATCGTTGAACCTGATGGGGTCATCGATAAAAATTCCACCACCCTCATCACCTGTAATTCCTGTCCCATCTACCTCATAAACAAAATTTGAAATCAAAGCCTCCGAAATAATGACCAGTTCAAAATCAATCGGTTCTGACCAACATTCTAAATCTTTATGTTTCACACTAACACTATAAGGACCCGACTGCCCAACCGCGGCCATTTCATCATTGATCAAAAATTGACCTGAGGGGGTTTCTAACCTGTAATCAAAATCATCCTCATTATAATCAAATATAAAATCCCTTACATCCAAGGTCATTCCTGGGATACACCCAACCACAGGGTCTTCAATTCTAAGTTCGGGAAAAGCAGGATTGATAAGTTCAAATACGGCAGATTCTGTTGGACAACTTTTTGAATTGTATGCGGTAACAGTATATGAGCCCGCTTCCACAGCAAAGTTTTCAGAAGCATTTGATTCCGGTATAAATATCCCATCTTTAAACCATTCAAATCTCACATATGCTTCTTCGCCAACTGCATTGAGTAAAATACCATCTCCTACACAAAGTCTGATTTCGTCTTCCTCTTCACCGAGACCCTCTCCTATAATATTTACCGGTTCGGGAGACTCCTTGATCAAAAGACGGATATAATTCCCGGAGGAAGTTTTCCCGTAATTATCTGTTACGGTATAATAAATTTCAACCGTCTCGTCCACAAATCCCACATTGGGGAAAAATGTAAAGCTACCTCCTTCATCAGCTGCGCGGAAAGTGCCCTGAGGTAAAACCATCTCCCTGTTTTCGGGCCTACACCTGCCTTGGGAACAAATATCATCTTCTTCGGCTTCTATCTCATCCAATGAACCGTACAATTGAAGACATCTAATTGAAGAACCCTCATTGGGCAAGGTTATTTCTTCTTCGGTAATTTCATAGGTATTTTCCTGACCTTCGCAGGAAGCTTTGTCATCGATATCGGTACCTTTGGGATTTTCCAGTCTATCCTGATCAGATACCTCTACCTGAAGATTCCTGATTTCATGAATATTAGTTAATCCACCTGTTGAAGCGGCGAAACCAATTTTTAAATTTTCAGGTGCCTCAAAAATATAATCTGTTTTATCAAAGACTTTTACCATTCTGGGATTTCCAGGACTGGTGGTTACCATCAAATCGACAGAAATCGAATAGCCAATACCTCCAGGGTGAGGTTCCAGGTCAACAAACAATTTTCTATATCCGGGAATATTGGGATCTGTTACCCTTTGTGAACCGGCGCCCCCAGATTCAAGTGGGAATCTATCAACAGCAGGAAGAGCAAAAGCCCCTTCATTGTTTGTCCATTTCCCTGTAACAAACTCATAACCATTCAAGCCTGATCCTTTTCCTCTGACGACAATACTGTTAGGATAAAGGGTGTTGCCTCCTCCAAAAAACCCCCCTATTTTCCCTTCACCCGAATTCCCGAAATTCCCGAAAGAATCAAGTCCTATTCCAAGATAAGCTCCAGTCAACCCTGCGGTCTGACCTCTTTGGGCATACCCAAGAGATCCTCCAAAACCTCCAGGTCGAAAATTTGGCGTGTCTGCATCAAACAAAAAGACCGTAAGTCCATCGGCTCCATTTCCTCCATATACAAAAAACTCAAAAGAAGTTTTGATACCAAATGCGGAGGGAAAAGGTATGTCTATATATATGTATCCATTTTGCTCCAGCTGAGCATCGGTCAATCTCAAAACACCGTTAACCAGCCTGGCACTCCCCCCAAAAATAGTGGCGCTTTGTGTTGAATTATCCTGAAAATCCTCACAATATGGGAATCCAACCTGTGCATAAGAATTTTGAATGACCAAGAAAGAAAAATAAAGTATCGTTAAAATACTGTATCTCCCTATAAATTTTCCTGTTCCTTTGTTCACTGTATTTACTTTCCCCACTTTATAATTAAAATAGAAAGCGTAAATTATGAATTTAAGGAAATAAAAAAAATGATGAATTGCCCAGATGGCTATTTAAAATTCAAAAATTTGTTATCAAAAACAAAAAAGCCTCCAAAAGGAGGCTAAATCTCATTATCTCAAAATAGTCTGGTTTCTGTCAGGACCTACTGAAACCATTTTTATAGGTACTCCAAGTTCATCTTCCAATAGATCCACATAATCCCTCAGCTCAATGGGAAATTTATCATAATCACTCGCCTCAGCCAAAGACGTATGCCAACCCTGAACAGTTTTATAAATTGGTTTGGCATCTTGGGTATTCAACT
>CAZLJT010000306.1:0-4085 GCA_964559905.1 uncultured Aquiflexum sp. | reverse complement strand
CCTATAATACTTCTACTTTAGGTGGAGCTTTGACCAATAAGTACCTCTACAACGGGAAGGAGTTTGAAGGGGAATTGGGGCTGAACTGGAATGATTATGGGGCCAGGATGTATGATGCGGCTGTGGGTAGATGGTTTACTGTTGACCCGTTGGCTGATGAACCCGAACAAATCGATAAGAGTCCTTATGCCTCCTTTTGGAATAATCCAATTAAATACAATGACCCTGATGGAAAATGCCCAAGATGCATAAAGACATTAGTCAAAACAGCTATTAAGTCAATTGCAAAAGGAAAACTTGATTTAGGTGATGTATATGACTTGGTTGATGCAGGAGCTACTTTGATAGACCCCACCTCATCAGCTCTTGATACTTGATAAAGGATTAGCCGTTTTTGACATTGTTTCGCCTGTTAGTTCCAAAGAACTCAAAGCTGGAGCAAAAATGCTCGGCATTGCTGATAACGCAAATGATGCTAAAAAAACTGCAAATAAATTAGATAATGTAAATAATCCATATGGTTATAAAGGTAAACCTGATCACCAAGTAAAAGTGGAAGATTTGTCAAAAAAAGCTAAAGCAGAAAATCCAGATATGGACATTGTTGCTGAAAGGAAAATTCAGGGGCATGATTCAAATAGAAGGCCTGATGTACAAGTAGTTGACCCTCAAACAGGTAAGGCAACCAAAGTTTATGAAGCAGAAAGAAGACCAGAAAGCACACGAAATAGAAATCGGGAAGCTGAGTATAATAGATTAAACATTCCTAATCAAACAGTTAAAGTAGGTAATTGAATATGGCAAACATGCATTTCTATATAAACGACCTAGAAAGAGAAGATCTTTTTAACTATCTCAAAGCTCTTGAAGTAAATTTAATCCCTGATAAAAAATATTCATCTCCCAATTTTGAAATAGTAGGTAGCTCTAAGGAGTTTATTCATAGAATTCAAAATGAAACAGTTCGTTTTTTTGCCTTATCCAATCATTTCTCTATTTATTCTCTCTATTTAGAAAGAAATAAATATGTGCAGAATGATGTTGCGTATTTTGTAAAGCAAAAATATGGGGGACCTTACTTTGAAATCGGACTTTACAGGGGATATGCAGATGAGTCACCTATTAAGTATAAATCCATATGGTTGTCTCATTTACCACGATTTATTAGATTGCAAGAAGATTATGAAGAGTTTAAGGTAACAGATGAGTTGAAGGAATACTTTAAAAAAACACTTAGATTTTTACAATCTAAGTGTCAAAGAGTCAAGATTAATGGTAAACAATATTGGGTAAGTAAAGAGGTTTGCAAGGAATTAGGGTTTACATAAAAATCCCCCTCTAGGGGTAGAAAGGCGTTTCCGCTAGGTACAGATTGCCCACCCTGCATTCCGGCTACCCATCTAGGTGAAGATTGGCGAATGCGCTAGGTGTAGATTGCATCTACACCTTCTTATTTTTGGATCCCGTACAGTGGTCGGGAGTAATTCCAGTTTTCAAATATTACTTTTAGTTATGGGAGAAGCCTATCAACCCCGATAGCTATCGGGGAGATTAGGAAATGCCGTACTTTTTAACTTTCCAAGTGGTAGGTTGGGCTTATGTTTTTTCAAGGAAAGTATACAGGGATTTTATTCTTGAAAACCTGGCTTATTGCAGAAGGGAAAAAGGACTTTATTTATTCGGATATGTAATCATGACCAATCACATCCATTTGGTGGTCCAACAAAAGGATGGGAATTTGTCAGGATAGGTTAGAGATTTTAAAAAATTCACAGGTAAAAAATTATTAACAATGATATCGGAAAATCCTCAAGAAAGTAGAAAGGAATGGTTGAAGATGATTTTTACCTATCATGCCAAATCTAACAAAAGGTCCGGAAACATGCAGTTTTGGACACTTGAAATCGAGCCTTACGAAATCGCCACACCATTGTATGATTTTTTTTGCGAGATTCAATCTGACCTTTGAAAATCAAATTATAAACAGATTAAAATCATGCCATTGAACTTTATCGAACCGAAATGATCGAGAGTAGAATGAATTATATTCATGAGAATCCGGTGAGGGCAGGAATTGTGGGAAAATCTGAGGATTATCTAAATTCCTGTGCCAGAAATCCCACCTCGGTGGGGCTAGAATGCAGGGAGCAATTACACTTTTCTATCCATTAGAATTTGTAATTCATGTTTCAAGAATTAACTTGAGACAGGTGACGACCTTCAACTGCGAAATTGGCCAATAGTAAATTGGTGAGAAAATAAGGGTGAAGTAGCAAACTCACCCAGTCAATCTCCAAAATTTATTCTACACCTAAGGGAGGATAATGATAAAAATAAATAAGATCTATGGATGTATTCAACATACTTATTGGAGTGTCACTTATTCTTGTTTCAATAATTGTTTTCATAATTCAAATTAGGGAAGGAGTATACAAGAAAAAAAGGGGGGGGCACTATTGGTGATGTAAAATTAACTATTGCAGGATTATTCTCCATTCTAGGAGGTCTATATCTTTTAATTAGTGCTTTTTAGTACATATGGACAAAAGAAAAATCCCCGGCATGCCAGGGATTTTCCAATTCAATAAATATCCTTTCTGTGTCCCAGGTCAATAACATCAACTAGAAGGACACTGTCCTGTATCTCATAGATGATGCGGTGATCGGCCACACGAATTCTGTAACCGTCTCTGCCTTTTAGTTTCTTGTAACCAGCAGGGCGTGGATTATCGGCAAGGCTGTAAATGGCTTCTTTAATGTTGGAATAATACGGCTCATTGATTTTTCCAAGAGCTTTAATGGCCCGCTTCTTTAAGGTTACATTATAAGCCATTACTTTCCTTTGCGTTTAGCTTCTATCATTTTAAAAGCTTCATCAATAGGAATAGAAGGTTCATTGGATTTTTTGGCTTCGTCATAAAGCTTTATATCTTCCAACTCTTCCAGTTCTTCCATAATGGCTTTAAAATCCTTTATAGGAAGCACAACAGATATTTTTTTGCCTGTGTTGTCGGTAATGTATTGCGGATGTACTGTAAGCATATCTAAATTATTTTACTACAATATTCTGTTCAAAGAAAGTCTGAAACTTGTTTTTAGTTCTTTCTGCATTAAGCCCTTTAGCGCCCTTATGTTCTTGCATATGTTTTACATAATAATACGCTTTATGAATTATTAGTTTAAAGGTAATCAAAAAGGAAAATTTAGACAGCAAAAATATGACTTAGGAAATTTTTACTTTCTTATTTGATACTTTGTTTTTATCTCTGCACTAATCCAAATACCTTCATCAATCGTTGTACAATATCAATCGGGGGTAATAAATGCCAATTTTCCCGTCTGATCGTAGATTGACGGAGACGCTAGGCGTATCCCTTACAGCTGTCGGAAGCAATTACACCTTTCTATCCAATAGAATTTGTAATTCCTAATATTTAAGTTCGTCCAAAGCCAGAAACCACTCAGGTATAAATGGTTGATTGAAGTAGGTTATTGGTAACAAAAGCTTATTGATACGGACTAAACAAGATGTCAATACCTTTTCTGAACATTTTTAAAATGTTAAGGAGTCTCAATGACTGTCCACGGAACTCAATATCATCTCTCCCCATAATGCTCTTCATAATACTTCTGATAATTGCCTGAGGTTACATTATTCAGCCAATCTTCATTTTTCAAATACCAATCGATGGTTTTTTCGATTCCTTCTTCAAATTGGAGACTGGGTTCCCATCCGAGTTCTTTCTGTATTTTTGAGGCATCAATAGCATAACGGTGGTCATGTCCTGCCCTGTCTTTCACATAGGTGATCAGGTTTTCTGATGTGCCCGACTCTCTCCCGAGTTTTACGTCCATTTTTTGACAAAGCAATTTGACGATAGCAATGTTTTGCCATTCGTTGAATCCTCCGATATTGTAAGTCTCTCCTGTCTTGCCCTCATGGAAAACCAGATCAATAGCTCTTGCATGGTCAACAACATACAGCCAATCCCTGATATTTTCTCCTTTCCCATAGACAGGTAAAGGTTTGTTGTTTTTGATGTTGTGGATACAAAGTGGGATCAATTTCTCAGGGAATTGATTCG
>CAZLJT010000305.1:0-4105 GCA_964559905.1 uncultured Aquiflexum sp. | reverse complement strand
ATCGCATATGTAATTCAGCGAAAGGTTGAAAAACCAAGTCCTTCGAACAGGGTAACGATCTTTGCGGTCGGCAGTATCCGCGATCTGAAAGCGCTGGCAGGCGGCAATAACAAGTTCATCGCAGGCTTTTATGTGCCGCGTGCGGGAGGTTCGCGCGCATTCATTCCCGATATCCGGATGAAAGGCGGCGAACTCGATTTTTCCGCGACGGTCCTCCTCCACGAGTACGCGCATCACTTTTTGATTTCGACATCGAGATTCGCAATGCCGCGGTGGTTGAGCGAAGGCGCGGCAGAGTTCTTCGCTTCGGCACAATTCATGAGGGATGGAACGGTCTCCATCGGTCGACCTGCCGTGCATCGCGCGGGTGAATTGGCATTTTCCGACAAGGTCACGATCGAGGAATTGCTCGACCAGGAGCTCTATGAGAAGCGAAAATCAAGAAGACATGATTCCTTTTACGGCCGCAGCTGGACGCTCTATCATTATTTGATCTTCTCCGAAGAGAGGAAGGGTCAGCTTTCCGACTACTGGTTCAAGGTCGCGCAGGGCACGCCTTCGCTTGAAGCGGCGCGGCAGGCGTTTGGTGATCTCGCAATTCTGGACAAGGACATGAACCGCTATCTCAAGTCGCGAAGCATGTACTCTTACCGCGTCGGTCCAGACCTGATCAGTCCCAGTCCGGTAACGGTGAGCACGCTGTCACCGGGCGAAGCCGCCATCATGCCCATCGTAATCCAGTCGCAGCGCGGGGTATCGCCTGAAGAGGCTGAGGCGCTGGTGGTCGAGGCCCGCGATATTGCTGCTCAATATCCGCAGAATGCAGCCGTCCTTGCTGCCTTGGCCGAAGCTGAGCATGATTCCGGCAATTACACTGCGGCGATCGCCGCAGCTGATCGCGCACTGGCGATCGATCCGGCTAGCAAGAATGCCTATATCCAGAAGGGTTATGCGCTTTTCAAGCTTGCTGGCGATGCAGAGGATAGGAATGCTGCCTTCCTTGATGCCGTAGCGCCCTTCACCCAGCTCAATCGCCTCGAACCCGATCATCCTCTGCCATTGTGGTATTACTACCGCAGCTTTGTTGATCGGGGCGTCGAGCCTCCCGAAATCGCCCGCCATGCCCTTGAGCGCGCGGCGCAGATCGCTCCGTTCGACCAGAGCTTATGGATGAGTGTGGGCTACATGCAGGCTTCGGAAGGCAAGATCGCCAATGCGGTCAATAGCCTGTCGTCGGTTGCAAACAATCCACATGGTGGCGGTTTGGCCCGCCAGGCGCATGCCTATATCACTGCGCTGGAAAATGCGCCCGAAGGGCAGCCGTTCAGACTCGAAAAGGTTGTTGTGCCTGCAGCGGCCGAAAGTGACGAAGAAAGTCAGGCGTTATAAAAGGTTGATCTGACGCAGCGGCGGCCGCTGTGGGCCGCGCGGTCAATTCTTGCGGAACAGACCCTTGGCCATGCCGGCAATATCGTCCAGCGGATTGCCGTCACCGTCACGATCAAGCATGTCAAGAAGCCCCTTGGTCTGCGGGTGCTCCTTCAGCAGGTTGCTGAATTCCATCAGCGATCCTTCACCGCCGATGTGCTCGACAATCTGCGAAAGCACACTGGTGTCTAGCCCGGTCCGGGCTGAAGCCAGTTCCACCGTATCGCACTGCATCTGGTGCGAATGGCCCAGCGCGGCGATTGCCTTTTCAGCCATGGCCGGTTAGATCCACACTGCATGTGCAAGATTGCGCACATCGTCGGGCGCACCGGCAATGTTCTTCAGGATTCCGTCAAACAGGCTCATTGCGCTGGCTCCTTGCTGAAAGAAATGAGTTATAGCGGCAACTCGTGACACAAAAAAGGCCCCGCTCCCAACCGGAAACGGGGCCCTCCTCTCCAAACCCTGGCAGAAATCAGGCGGCAATCGCCACTCGCGGTGCCGCGTCTCGCACGCCCTGATCGACGTGATCTGCAAATTGCGCGAAATTATCGTTGAACAGGCGCACCAGCTTCTCCGCGGTGGCATCGAATTCTTCCTTGTCCGCCCAGGTCGTGCGCGGATCGAGGATCCGGCTGTCGACACCATCCACGCTGATCGGAACTTCGAAGCCGAAGTTGGGGTCTACCCGGAATTCCGCATCGTTCAGGCTGCCATCAAGCGCAGCATTGAGCAGCGCGCGAGTGGCCTTGATCGGCATGCGGCTGCCCGCACCATATTTGCCGCCGGTCCAGCCGGTGTTGACCAGCCAGCATTGCACGCTGCCCCGGCCGATCCGCTCCTTCAGCAGATTGCCGTAGACGCTGGGATGGCGCGGCATGAAGGGCGCGCCGAAGCAGGTGCTGAAGGTCGCCTCAGGCTCGGTCACGCCAATCTCGGTACCGGCCACCTTGGCGGTATAGCCGGAAAGGAAGTAATACATCGCCTGATCGGGCGTGAGCCGCGCGATCGGGGGCAGCACGCCAAAGGCATCGGCAGTAAGCATGATGACATTGGCCGGCACCGGGCCGAGGTTTTCTTCCGACGCATTGGGGATGAAGTCGATCGGATAGGCACCGCGGCTGTTTTCAGCGAGCGAGGCGTCATCGAAATCGAGCTCGCGCGTGTCCGGGTCCATCACCACATTTTCCAGCACAGTACCGAAGCGGCGCGTGGTGGCATAAATTTCGGGCTCGGCCTCTTCCGACAGGCGGATCATCTTGGCGTAACAGCCGCCTTCGAAATTGAACACAGCCGTGTCAGACCAGCCATGCTCGTCATCGCCGATCAGCGTGCGGCTGGCATCGGCGGAAAGCGTGGTCTTGCCGGTGCCCGACAGACCGAAGAATACCGCCGTCTTGCCATCAGGCCCGACATTGGCCGAACAATGCATCGGCATCACGCCTGTGGCCGGCAGGAGGTAGTTGAGAATTCCGAACACGCTCTTCTTCATCTCGCCCGCATAGGCGGTGCCGCCAATCAGGATCAGCTTTTCGCTGAGGTTGACCGCGATCACTGTCTCGCTGCGGCAGCCATGCCGTGCGGGATCGGCGCGGAAGCTGGGCAAATCGATGATCGTGTACTCGGGCACGAAATCGCGCAGCTCGTCAGCGCTCGGGCGGACCAGCAGCGTGCGAATGAAAAGATTGTGCCAGGCCAGTTCGTTGATCACGCGCACATTGACCCGGTGCTCCGCCTGCGAGCCGCCGAACAGGTCAGCGACAAAGAGCTGCGACTTGTCCTTCAGCGCTGCAAGAAAATCCGCTTTCAGCGCAGCGAAGTGGTCAGGCGTCATCGCAACGTTGACCTTACCCCACCACACCGTGTTTTCGGTTTCGGCATCGCGCACGATGAACTTGTCTTTCGCGCTGCGGCCAGTGTGCGCGCCGGTCTTGACCACCAGTGCGCCATGGCGCGACAATTCACCCTCGCGATTGGCAATGGCATGTTCGACAAGTTGCGCAGGACCCAGGTTCGAATGGATATCGGCGACAGTCTCTATGCCCTGGCTGGACAAGGGAACGGCAAGCGGATTGGACACGCAATTCTCCTGAATTTCTTGACGAGCGACTGGGGCCAGGCCCCATGCACCCGCCGAACGCATGGTCTATGCGAGAGCACATACTGCGTATGAGAGCACATAATGCATACGAATGCACGGATTCGCCCCCGCCCCTTAGTTTACGGCACCCAGCCCGTCAAACGCACAAAATGCAGCTGGGCTTGTGATGGTGCACAGCAGCGGCGACTCGTTGTTTCGCGGCCCACAAAGCGCTAATCGGTCAGGCACCATGTCATTCAAGGAACCCGCGATGATCGAACCGGCAAACGAGCCGACGGTAAAACACGGCGAAACCGTGATCGCGCTGGTCGACGATGACCGCAACATTCTTACCACAGTATCAATCGCACTGCAGGCCGAAGGCTTCGTGACCCGGGTATATTCGGATGGCGAAACGGCCTTGAAGGCCCTGATCGAAAATCCCCCGGACCTCGCGGTGTTCGACATCAAGATGCCCAGGATGGACGGGTTCGAATTGCTGCGCCGGGTCCGCGCGCATAGCGCGCTGCCCGTTATTTTCCTGACCAGCAAGGATGACGAGACCGACGAGGAAGTGGGGCTGGAATTGGGCGCGGA
>CAZLJT010000304.1:0-4107 GCA_964559905.1 uncultured Aquiflexum sp. | reverse complement strand
AAGAAAACGGTAGCATTGGCGACCACAAAATTGGTGATTACCCTTGCCCCACCCGATTTGCCCTTTCCTTTAGACTTGATGGCCAATCGTATTTTGTAGCAATTTCTGCCTACGGCAGTACCCTGATCCGGGTTCTCTTTCAGCACTTTAACCAGTGTTAACAGCTCTAATTTTAGGGAAGGATATTTTTTGACAAGCTTTTTGGCTTGACGCTCAAAAACCTCAATAGACTTTACACTATAGCTCATTGAGGAAATCTTCTGCGTCACGGGCATGCTTTTTACCTGCCCGGATTTGCTTCATCTCTTCCACAGCTTCCCTGATCTCGCTCATAAGCTGGACTTTGGCATCGGTAAGCTGTTTGGTTTTTACATACGGAAGTCCTTTGAGCACTTCCAGTAAGTGTAGGGCTTTGCTGTCTTTTATGTCGAGTAGTACCTTCATAATCAAAATGGATTACAAATATATGGGAATTTGTTACCTTAAAAAACTTAAATGTTTTTTACCATTTAGGGAATAAAATCTACTTCTGCGTCATTATCGTTATTTACAAATTTTTTACCAAAGGGATCATTTACTTAAAACAAGGAACAAATAGGTCAAATAGATTAATCAATATTAAGAATTTACTTAATATTGACTTAGTCATAATAAATCCAAACACAAATACAATTCAAAGCGGTTGTCAGAATAACCGATGGTATTCTTAATCATAAAGCTGATCTAGAATCACTACAAATGAATCTTTTCAATCTTCACTGCTGTCCCTGCTGCTGTCACCATCAGCATTCCATCCCGGATAGTTTCGTAGTCGAGGTCAATTCCCACGACGGCATTCGCTCCAAATGCTCTAGCCTGCATTTCCATTTCAGACATGGCAGTAGCTTTGGCTTCACGGAGTACACGTTCGTATGCCCCGGACCTGCCGCCTACTATATCCGTAATACTGGCAAAAAAATCCTTGAATACATTTGCTCCGATAATGGTTTCACCTGAAACTATTCCCAGATAGGCAGTAATTTTATAGCCTTCTAAATTTGGTGTTGTGCTTACTATCATTTTTTATGGATTTATAGTTGGAAAATTCATCATGCTTTCTACCTCATTGATGTTGGGATTATTTTTCCCGATTACTCTTTTGGTCCTGAGATATCTGTTCAGTTCATATTCATCATAGTTGAGGCTTTTTGGGTCAAAGCTACTGATCCTTACCCTTCCCCGAGAGTGGATAAAAGAATTTTCGCCGATCCACATCCCTACATGCACAACCTTTTCTTTATTGGTTCCTGAAGCTTTTTCACCAAAAAACAACAAATCTCCCACTTCAAGATTTTCCCAATTTTTCTCTTGATCTACTTCTTCACCTTCCCAAATCTGTTGTGATGCATCTCTTGGGATCACCTGACCATTTAGGAAAAAAATGGTTTTTGTAAATCCACTGCAATCAACTCCCTTAATAGATGTTCCGCCCCAAAGATAGGGAACGCCCATCATGGCTTTGGCGGTTTGAATCAGATTTTCAGGACTGAGCTGCCTGCTTTTGCTCCAAGATTCAAAAGGCATCAATTGGTCATTTCTCACAAAACCGAATCTACCATCGGGAAACAGGATTTCTTGGTAATCATTTTCAGTCCATTCCAAGGCAACAATATTGCCCGCGACCAAATCACTTACGATTTCTTTTTCATCTGTACCTGCAAATACAAAACCACTATAAGCTGTAAAGACTGCTTTTGAAAGCTGGTTCCATTCAGAAAATTCTTGTCTGTCCATTAACTGTATTCCGCCCGAATCTACCCAGGAGATATATTGATCCGGTGTTTGGACAAGATACCAGGATCCTTCTTTTTTCAAAACTTTGAGTGGAGTGCCCAATAATGCCTGTGTGGCCAGTTCTGCAGAATGTTTGGGAGCACTTCTGATATTTGCCACAGAAATAGTTACTACTGCAAATTCTTTTCCCTCCAAAGATTTTTCAGGCAAAGTTGTAATTTGATCTTGGAAAGTTATACCCAATTCATCCAATTTTTTTTTGAAGATGTGTAGGGCTTCTATCTGATCAGTTTCACCTGAAAGGATACCATTTGACCATTCGATTTCCCAAATAGCAACCCGCTTGTCAGGTGCATATTCAGATTTGAAATCTGAAATCAATTGTTCAACTAACCCACTTTTTTCATCATGGCAGGAGATTAAGGCAATCCAGATAGCTAGTGTAAGAAACTTTGAAATATACTTGGTCAAGGGATTTTGGTTTTGAGTCGGGAATAAAAAAACCGTGGTAGCTTTTACCACGGTTTAAACTTAAATCAGTTTCCGTTTTTTTCCAAACCGGGAGACCTTTCCAGGAACTCCTGATAGAGTTTGATATGCCTGTTACTCATGGGGACACGATAACCATCGATAAATACATGACTGATCTGTGTTTTGGTTTCAAAAGGATCTCCTGTTGAAACAAACAAGGTAGCATCCTTTCCAGTCTCAATAGAACCCAATCTATCGGACACTCCAAATACTTCTGCCGCATTGATCGTAACCGCTTTAAGGGCTTCTTCTTTGCCCATTCCGTATGCGGCTGCGAATCCTGCATTGAAAGGGAGATTTCTGGTATTTTCTGCATTATTGCTTCTGATCACTACTTTTACACCTGCCTTGGCCATTTTACCGGGATTGGTATAGGCTGCGTCATATCTATCAGAAGGTCGGGTCGGAATAGAAAGCATGGGACCTGCTATGACAGGAAGTTTGGCTGCTGCAATTTTATCAGCAACTCTCCACCCTTCGGCCACACCTGTCAATATGGCTTTCACATTTTTGGATTCCAACCATTCGATTGCCACCACAATATCAGAAGCTGCATTGACCTCTACCAATAATGGCATTTCACCAGCTATCACTTTGGCAAGTTGTTCCATTTCAGGATAATAGGGTAGCTCTGCTTTGGCTGACTTCAGGTTATAATAGGTAGTTGCCCTTTCCCAAATTTCATTCAAAGTTTTTTGAGCTTTTTCTGCTTCTTTTTTGATGTCCTCATCGCTCCTTCTGTCCCAAGTACTTCTTCTGGCAGAGGAGGGGAAATTAAGCAGGACTCCTTTGAACCCTGCATACATTTGATCAGAGGTATAACCATTGAGATTGATCAGTGCGGCAGTCCCGGGAAAAAGCCCACCCGAAGGTGTTGCAAGTGTTGTAGTTACGCCGCTGACTCTTGTCACAGGAATAGCAACGGAATTCGGATTCACTGCTACCAAGGCTTGCATGTTTGGTGTAACCTGACCTATCTCGGCAAAATCTTGGGTTTCAGGCAATGAGTTGACTTCAACGAGTCCCAATCTGCTTCCACCGTCAATCATGCCAGGATAAATGAATTTCCCTGTACAATCAATTACTTCTGCATCGCCGGCCAAAAGATTTTTGCCTACTGCTTCAATTTTGCCATTGACAATCAAAACACTGCCATTTTCAATGATTCCATTGGTAACGGTATGAATAGTACCATTTTGCAACAGGAATTTCCCGTTTCTTGGCTTGATGAATTCTCCGTCAAATTGGGCATTTGCCAAAAATGGCAGCACAATCAGGGAGAACGTGAATAATATATTTTTTAGATTCTTCATTTTCTTTTTGATTAGATCCTTGGGTGATTAATGGGAGTGATCGAATAAGTTTCTCCCAAAATTGGTAAAGAAAAAGTCTACACCGTGCATACACTTATGTTCATGTTCTCTAAGGAAAATTGGCTCAATGATATCCGTTGCACTGACCTTAAGTCTCATGTCGTTGTTGTCTTCATTGATGTCAAAATACTTGACCCCATCCACAAAGGTCATTTGAGGAATGGCATATACGGAAAGCGGATGTCCTTCAAAGATTACAAGATCAGCCTGTTTGCCTTCTTCAATGGAACCAACTTTGTCAGCGATACCCAATTGTTTGGCAGGATTGATCGTGATCAAAGCCAATGTCTGATCATCATCCAATTGACCATATCTTTGGGCTTTGCCAGCTTCATGGTATAAGTGTCTGATCAATTCACCTGAATCAGAATTGATAGAAGTAATCACACCGTTTTCGGTAAGGATGGCAGCATTGTAGGCAGTTGAATAA
>CAZLJT010000303.1:0-4150 GCA_964559905.1 uncultured Aquiflexum sp. | reverse complement strand
AATTCAATCAATATCTATTCACTAGTGATTATGCCCCACCTGCAACTCGGGTTTAGATTCAGAAATCACCCTTTTCCCAGGCTGATAAGTTCCCTTAACCTCACCACACGTCAACATCTTATCTCCAAAATAGGGATTACGGATTTCTTTTTCTCCACTCAGCCAATAAGCCCCTTGATCTCTCAATGCCATGGGACAATATTGTCTATAAATGGTGTCTTCCACCACCCCAAAGTATTCTACAGCTTCGATTAAGTTATCAGATAATGTCTCAAAATGCTTCCTTTGTTCCTCCACATCGGAGGTTTGAGCAATTTTATCCAAACTGCTTTGAATAGGTCTTAGCAATTCCATCCAAATGTCATGTGCTTTCCCTTCCAAAAGTTTCATATCCACTTTAAGCAAATTGGATTTGGCTGGACTAATTGTTTTCTGCGTAGCCTCAGCATCAGTTTTCACCAAAGCGTCTTTGATTGGTAAATAGCTCTGCACAAATGCAGTCAATTGCTCCCTAAACTCTTCCGGTGTATCCATTGTCTTTACTTCAGGTCTTGTCATCATGCTGTAATTTCCACTTAATTGAGCAGCCGCATCGATGGCAAAAACACCATTACTCACTACTTGCTCCCCTTCTTCCAAACCTGATAAAACCAAGTAATCCTCTCCAACTCTAGCTCCAATTTCAATCTCCCGCATTTCAAAAGCCGGGGCCTCACTATTGCCTTTCTGCACATAGACAACTGACCTTGGACCTGTCCAAAGAATAGCAGTCTTTGGGATTATCAAACCTGATTGACCAGTTCTTGAGGTAGAAATTGTGGCAGAGACAAACATTTCAGGTTTAAGCTCAAAATTACGGTTGACCGCTTCTGCCCGTACACCAACTGTTCTGGTGTCGGGGTTTAGTACTGGATCTATATAATTCACTTTGGCTTTGAACTCTTTCCCTGGATAAGCAGATACTTGGAAGCTTAAATCATCACCTTTGCGGATTGCACCCAAATCAGATTCGTAAGCATCCAACATCACCCAAACATTACTTAAATCAACAATCTCAAACATTGTGGTGCCCCTGTTCACAAAATCGCCCAGAGCTACATTTTTGACTGTAACTACCCCAGCGACATCCGCAAAGACATCAAATTGAGTTTGAACTTGTCCTGAACTTTCAATAGCAGCAATCTGATCTTCTGAAATTTTCCATAACCTCAACTTTTCTTTCGTGGCTTGGTACAATGCCGGTTGCCTATCCTTGATCTTGGCAGTTTCCAACAGTTCCTTTTGCGCATTGACCAACTCAGGGGAGTACAGAGTTGCTAACTTTTGCCCTCTTTGAACTTCCTGGCCGGTAAAGTTGATGAACAACTGATCGACTCGACCTGAATAATTGGCTGAGAGGCTTTTTACCCGCTGCTCGTTGACTTGTATTTTTCCTGTCAGGGTAAGTTTCCCAGAACCCGAACCTGATTTTACCCTGGTTGTCTGCACATTGGAGAGCGCAACCGCTTCGGGGGTTATTTCCAGTACAAATGGACTGGACGCTTCACCTTTTTTATTACTTACTGGTGTAAGTGCCATACCACAAAGCGGACATTGTCCAGGTTCATTTTGACGGATTTGAGGATGCATGGAGCAGGTATATTCCACTCCGTCCTCGTCAATATGGGTATGTTCCTCTGCAGGATGTTCTTCCCCACCCCCGCGGATCATCCAGCCTGCTGCAGCGCCAAAGAAAAGGCAGCCGATGATGATGATAATTATATTTTTTCTCTGTTTCATTTTTTTCTTAGATGTGAGATGTGAGACTTTGGAGACCTTTGAGATTTTTTTAAACCTCGAAGGTCTTTTTTTGCGTTGCAAAAAAACTTTATGTCATCAAAACCTTAATGGTTATCCAAACTGTCATATTACGTTTTATTATTCATTTAAGGTCAAATCTTCGAGGTCAAAAAAGACCTCAAAGGTTAGAAACCAACCAAAGTCTCCAACTTTGCAAACTGAATTTCTCTTTCAATTTTCGTATTCAGCAAATTCAATCGGAAGTCCAAGAGCTCCCGCTGAATGCTGAGTATTTCCTCAAAGGAACTTCCCTCAGTTGCATATGAAGTGACCGATAGTTCCATTGTTTGCTCAGTCAATTCAATCTGCTCTTCCAAGAGTTTGATTTTTCTGTCGGCATCTTGGATAGATGCTAGAATGCTTTCAAATTCTGTTTCTAGATTTCTTTGCAAATCTTCCTTCTGCATTTCATTGGCTTCCCAATATATTTTGGATTCGGCTTCCATAGCTTTGTATTTTTTTCGGTAAATGGGTAAAGTCATAGTGGCCATTGGCATCAACATATTGTTGCCCATTCCGGCAGGCATATAGTCCATTCCATTCATTCCACCGGGTACTCCCATTTCAGGTCTTGGAGAAAACATCATGTAGTTCAGGCCCAAACCAAACATGGGTTTACCCTCCAGTTTGGCCATTTCTCCTTGCTTTTGGAATGCTAAACCTTCTTTTTCCAGCATCAGCAACATGGGGTTGGTTTCTAAAACCTCTTCTAAAAAAGCAATATTCCAACCCAATTCCTTTTCTGTGGAAATCGTCGGTTCAATATTCACCAGTTCATTACTTTCACGCCCAAGCAATTGATTGAACTTTGCCATCAATGGTCTTTTATCCACTTCCATTTGCTGTAAATCACTTTCCAATGCCTTGATCTGAACTTGAAGTCGCAACACATCGGTAAGTTTCCCTGAACCTCCACCTGAACCCATGCTAGACATGGACGAAGCTCCTGAAGAAGAAGTCCTCGAAGATGATGAAGATACAGCTCCTGCCATGCCCATGCCATCATCGCCGGCACTTTGCTGACTTGACAATACCGGCCTTCTCACAGCAGCAGAAACAGAGGATACCGCTTCGGAAGTATTACCACCCTGATAGCGGATAATGGCCAACTCTTCCAAAGACTTCAAAATCTCCAAATTGGAAGCTGTAATATCGATGGTGTTTTGTAGTTGCTGCAACTGAAAATAGGTTTCCTTTACCTGATACAGCAGCACATTTCGCTGTTGTCTGAACTCCTCATATCTGGCTTCTGCCATCAAAGTTGCTTCATCCTTTTGCGTTTTCAGCATCCCAAACCAAGGAAACATCTGCATCACCGAAGCTTCCGCCAGCTGATTCCCCATCAACAACTCCATAGGCCTTGTAAAGACCCCGATGTTTAATTGAGGATTATCTAAACTGACCTGACTTGATTTTTCAAGGCTTGCCTGATAGATCTTGAAACTACCTTGTAAAGCAGGATTTTTCTCGGCAGCTTCTTCCAAGTATAGATCTAATGTTTGGGAATAACCCTCAATACTTAACATCATTATCAATAAGAATATAACTTTTTGGACATTATTCCTTTTATTAAGTCTTAATTTAGGGAAATAGACTACTTTTTTTTCAACTTGATTAAAACCATTCATATCAATTCCTTTTAATCTTAAACTCTTGATATTTGCCATATAGTACGGGGACAATAAATAAAGAAATCAAGGCCACCGTCATCCCACCAAAAGCCGGAATAGCCATTGGGATCATGATGTCGGAACCTCTACCTGAACTAGTCAATACAGGAAGCAAAGCCAATAAAGTAGTTGCTGTAGTCATCAGACAAGGTCTGACCCTTTTCAATCCGGCTTCCAATACTGCCTTGCGGACTTCTTTCACATTTTCAGGCTGGATTTTTTCGAAACTTTGTTTGAGATAGGTACCCATAACTACCCCGTCATCCGTGGCAATTCCAAAGAGGGCTATAAAACCAACCCAAACTGCCACAGAAAGATTGAAGGTGCGCATTTGAAAGAGTTCCCGCATGTTGGTACCCAGGAAATCGAAATCAAAGAACCAACCCTGACCATACAACCAAAGCATCAAAAACCCTCCCGAAAAGGCCATCGCTATGGCGGAGAAAATCATCAATACCATGGCTGTTGACCTAAACTGGAAATACAAAATCAGGAATATTACAGCTAATGAAAGCGGGATCACAATCGCCAAGCGTTTTTCCGCACGGATTTGATTTTCATAGCTTCCTGAAAAGGTGTAGGAAACACCGGTAGGAACTTCCAATTCTCCCGAAGATATTTTTTGTTGAATATAGTCTTTG
>CAZLJT010000302.1:0-4150 GCA_964559905.1 uncultured Aquiflexum sp. | reverse complement strand
TTCCAGAATCGCAATTCTTTCATGGAAGGGGATCCATTTTGATCGGTTCAAAAATAAATCATGTGCTTTCCGCAATGCTTTTTCCACATCTTTTTTCCCATCCATGGGGACTTCCTGAATCAGGGTATTGTCAAAAGGGGAGAAGACTTTCAATGTTTGGGTATTGCTCATAATTTTTTGGTTTTTTCTTTTAACATAATATTTAAAATAGGGTGGTTCATGGAATAATCTACCGGTAGATCAATGATATGTACAGATTCATCTTTCAGGCATTGGTTTAGAATTTCCTGAAAATCAGCATCGTTTTGGGGTCTGTGTCCCTTTGCTCCATAGCTCTCGGCATACATTACAAAATCAGGGTTTTTATAATCCAAACCAAAATCATCAAATCCCATGTCCTGCTGTTTCCATTTGATCATGCCATATGCATTGTCATTTAAGATGATGATAGTCAAATGTAGCCCTAATCTAACAGCAGTTTCTATTTCTTGGGAGTTCATCATGAATCCACCATCCCCGACAACTGCTACCACATTTCTGTCAGGATATAGCATTTTGACCATCATCGCTGAGGGAAGACCGGCACCCATGGAGGCCAAAGCATTGTCAAGAAGAAGCGTATTGGGCTGGTGGCAGGTATAATTCCGTGCAAACCATAGTTTATAGATCCCATTATCCAATGTAATGATATCATTCGAATCCAGTTTTTTTCTCAGTAAGTTAACCAGTCTCTGTGGCAACATGGGAAATCTGTCGTCGAGAAAATATTTTGAAAGATGTTCCGCTACCTCTATTTTCACTTTTTTATAAAAGTCAAAATCCCAATTTTCTTGCACCAAAGTCTGTTCAGTCAATTTTTTGACAGAACTGGTGACATCACCTACGACATTTAATTGGGGAAAATATACCGGGTCTACTTCGGCAGGAGAAAAATTGACATGGATAACTTTTTTACCATTATTTTTCATAAAGAATGGTGGTTTTTCGATCACATCATGGCCTACATTGATGATCAGATCAGCCTCCTCTATGGCACCATGGATAAAATCATTACTCGAAAGTGCAGCAGTTCCCAAATACTGTGAATGCCTTTCATCAATTACACCTTTTCCCATTTGAGTGGTGAAAAAGTAAAGACCAGTGTGGTCAACAAAGTCGCGGAGTGCATCGCAGGTTACTTTACGGTTGGCTCCCGCTCCGATAAGCAACAAAGGCATTTTGGCAGCATGAATCATTTCTACAGCTTTGGCAATAGCCTTGTTATCTGGTTTTGGGATAATATGTCCCACCACCTCAAATACACTTTCCTCACAATCTTCCTGAGCGATATCTTCTGGGAGTTCCAAATGAACCGCTCCAGGTTTTTCCTCCATTGCGAGCCTAAAAGCTTCTCTCACATTTGAAGAAATATTGTTGCTGTTCACGATTTGTTTGGTATACTTCGTTATGGGCCTCATCATATCGACCACATCAATGATCTGAAATCGAGCCTGTTTACTTTTTTTGATCGGCTTTTGGCCAGTAATCATCAACATGGGCATGCCACCCAATTGAGCATAAGCAGCAGGCGTCACAAGATTTGTTGCGCCTGGTCCCAAAGTGGCCAAACAAACACCAGGCTTACCTGTCAGTCTGCCATAAGTCGCAGCCATAAAACCTGCACCTTGTTCATGTCGGTTGATAATTAATTTGATTTTTGAATTTTTTAGGGATTGAAGAAAATCAAGGTTTTCCTCTCCAGGAACTCCAAAAATGTATTCTACGCCCTCATTTTCTAAGGCTTTTACAAAAAGATCAGAAGCTTTCATAGTTGTTGTTTTTTTTGAATTAAAAAACTCACTTGTCAATATAACCACAATTTCACTGAATTGATTGCGGGAAAAAGTTATTATTTGTTGTAATTCAATAATTGAACACCATTCTATCAATGTTTAAAGGGTCGATATGAATTTTTGAAATCGAATGATTTAAATTATAATCTTCCTGAAAAATCAGACTCCGGTCATTTCCCTGAATTTTACACTCTGTCGCTGACTGAGGTCTATTTTTTGACCGTTTTGCATTTCTACCAATAAGGTACTGTTAAAATAGGGTTCAATATTTTTGACATAATTTAGGTTGATGATATATTGTCTGTTTGCCCTGAAAAATATGTCCTCCGGCAACCTGCTATCCATATATGTCAGGGATTTATGTAAAAGAGGTTTTTGGTTTTCAAAATAAATTTTTACATAATTTCCCTCGCTTTCGATAAGAAAAATATCCTTTACCGGCACAAAAAAACATTTTTCTCCGTCTTTGATGAAAATCTTTTTTTCAAGACTAAGTTTATCCTGCGTACTGTTCGCATTATCCTTCAACTTTTTCTCCACCTTGGATATAGCATCCTTGAGCCTTTCAGGATTGATCGGTTTCAAAATGTAATCCAGTGCATTGACTTCAAAAGCTTTGATGGCATATTCATCATAAGCTGTTACAAAAATGACTTCAGGAATTTCATCCAACTTGGACAATAATTCGAATCCGTCCATCCCTGGCATATTAATATCTAAAAATATCAACTCCGGCTTGAGTATATTGATATCTTCTATAGCTTTTTGGACTCTATCGCTTTTACCGATTATTTCCAGTTTTGGATAGGGTTTCAATAATGTCTCTAATTCTTGTATAGCCAAGGATTCGTCATCGACGATATAGAATTTCTTGGTCATTGGTGCTGTATTTTAGTGGAAAGATCAATTTGGCAGAAACCTGATTCAACAGTTTACTTTTAAGTATGAATTCTGAATTTTCACCAAAAAGACTATTCAATCTTTTTTTAACATTTTCAAGACCAATGCCTTTTGTATTCAATGTACTTAAAACCCCCGGATTTGTAATTTCAATTTTACAAATCTTAGATGAAATAGAAGAAGTAATTCTTATGGTGCCACCATCAGGTAGGTGATTGATTCCATGCTTTATAGCATTTTCTACAAGTGTCAAGACCATAGCTGGGGGGACTTTTGCATGCAGAGATTCTTCTTCAAGGTCTATTTCTACATTGAGCCTCTCGCCAAATCTGATTTTCTCCAATTCCAGGTATTTGATTACTTCGTTGATTTCATCTGCAAGGTTGATCAGTGGAGTTTTTTCGTAATTCAATGTAAAGCGTAAGAGTTCACTGAGTTTGATTATAGCTGTTCGGGCTTTTTCAGCATCGATCAATACAAGCGCCTTGATGCTATTGAGTGCGTTGAAAAGAAAATGAGGGTTTAATTGGGACTTCAACAGTTCTAGTTCTGAGGTTTTGATGAGATTTTCCATCTTTAGTTTTTGTTCAGAAATCTCTTTGTTTCTATTTAAAATATGGTAGAGGTAATAAATTATAATCCATACGACCACATACCTTGCCACATTCATATTTTGTCCCAAAAATTGTATGGCAAAATCTTTCTTAGGCAGATTTGTAAAATCTGTAAAGAACAGTGGTGAAAAATATATTACTACCATGAGGAAGGTAATGAAAAAAGTGTCAGTTAAGGCTCTAAACCAAATTTTTGACAGGCTTTTTTCAAATAAAGAAGGCTTTATAAAAATTTTTCTGTAAAAATGCGAAACCAAAATACCAGAGACTGACAATATTAAAAACTGAAATACAAAGTTCCAATCAAAGTGTTTCAAGATAAAGAAGGTGTAATTGATGGTTTCTACAAAAACTATAGATCCCCAGCCTATGATCTGAAATGTCCAGTATTTTTGGTTTTTTGTAAGGTTTATTCTTTGCATAGAATAATAGACTTAAGCCATTTATATATTCGGATTAACAAAGAAACGTAGAAACTGTAAACATTTTATAAAGATATACAGGGTTGCATAAAATGGGGGATAAACGTATTTCAGTCCACGTTCACAGTGTTCTCCAGAATACCAATATGATCGATTTCTATGCTGATTTTATCACCCGGCTTAAGGGTAAAACTATCGTCAGGGACCAAGCAGGTACCTGTCATCAAATAGACACCATCCGGAAAACTCATTTCTCTGAAAAGAAATCCGGCTAATTCTTCATGCCCGCGTTTCATTTGGTTGATGGAAATTTCTCCTTCAAAAACCGCTTTTGAAGCCCTCTCGATTTTCATTACGATTTTGCTGTCAGGATCTATCGGCT
>CAZLJT010000301.1:0-4198 GCA_964559905.1 uncultured Aquiflexum sp. | reverse complement strand
TGGCCTGAAAATTCAGCCTGTTTGGTTATATTTGAGGCCTAATTTAGCATATTTTATTATAAACGATATGGCAAAGAAGAGTACTGCTACCAAAGCAAAAACAAAATATCCGAAAGAAACCTACGCTTTTTGGTATGAAAGCATGCTGTTGATGAGGAGGTTTGAGGAAAAAGCGGGCCAACTTTACGGACAGCAAAAAATAAGAGGATTTTGTCACTTGTATATCGGTCAGGAAGCCTGCGCTGCCGGCGCGATCACTGCATTGGAAAAAGATGATAAATGGATTACTGCTTACAGGGACCACGCCCACCCACTTGGTTTGGGAACGGACCCCGGGGCTGTGATGGCAGAACTTTATGGTAAAGCCACAGGTACTACCAAAGGCAAAGGTGGTTCCATGCATATTTTTGACAAAGAAAGAAACTTCATGGGCGGACATGGGATCGTAGGAGCCCAAGTACCAATGGGGTTGGGTATCGGGTTTGCTGAAAAATATAAAGGAACCAAAAATCTTTGTATCTGTCACATGGGTGACGGTGCTGTGCGACAGGGAGCAGTACACGAGGCATTTAATCTGGCCATGCTATATAAAACCCCGGTGATATTTGTAATTGAAAACAACGGATATGCCATGGGAACTTCTGTGGAGAGAACCTCCAATGTCACGGAACTTTACACCATAGGCGAAGGATATGATATGCCTTCATTTCCGGTTGACGGTATGAATGTGGAAGCCATCCATGAAGCGGTGGCAGAAGCTGCAGAAAGAGCCCGGAAAGGTGACGGCCCTACATTATTGGAGTTCAGAACTTACAGGTATAAAGGACATTCCATGTCCGATCCCCAAAAATACCGCACTAGAGAAGAAGTAGAAGAATACAAACAGCGAGATCCCATCGCCCAGGTAAAGGCTACCATTATGGATAATAAAATCCTTACCGAAGAGGAACTCGCAGAGATTGACAAAAGAGTGAAAAAGCAAGTAGATGACGCGGTTAAATTCGCCGAAGAATCCCATTGGCCTGACGGTCAGGATGCCTTTAAGGACATCTATATGCAGGAAGACTACCCTTTTGTGATGGAGTAAAATCCTTCTGGCATTTGAAAATAAAAACCATCGTTGCGGGAGTGACGGTGGTTTTTTTTGGTTGGATTAAAAAAAATAAAAATTTAAGTTGTAAGAAAAATTACGCCAAACAAAAGGGGAATAATTCTAGGAACTTGATGCCTACATATATACCAACAGATCTTTCCGGGTTTTAACAGAAAGCTATTATGATTGTTAACAGCCATAATTTAATCATCATATTTTATGAAGTCCTTAATTACTTTCTTCCAGCAACTCATCCACGAACAGGTAAAAGGCAGAAGGGACATATAAAAGGTTAAGTGGCTTTGTAATACCATGCCCTTCATCAGAGGCTTCTATATACCACACAGTTTTACCTTCATTTTTTAGGGCCTCAACCATTTGTCTGGATTCGTTGACATTGACCCTTGAATCATTGGCTCCTTGATAAATTAATATGGGAATATTGATTTTTTCAAGATTGTTTAAAGGTGATATCTTTTCAAGGTATTCCCTGATTTCTGGCACTTGAATATCTCCATACTCAATTTTGTCTGCATCCTTTAATATTTCATTGCTGCTCTGTCTATCTGTGATAAAATTTGCCATCCCAAAAAAATCGACAGCGCCCAATATTCTGTCTGAATAATGAACCGCTGAGGCCAAAGCCATATATCCTCCATAGGATGCTCCAAATACAATTACCCGATTTTCATCAAGGTCCGGGTGTGCTTTAATCCAATCCAATAATGCTCCAATGTCTTTCACCGCATCCTCACGTTTCAATCCATTGTCCAAGTCGGTAAAAGTACTTCCAAAACCTGTAGATCCCCTAACATTAGGTGCCAGAAAAGCAATTCCTTTTGTCAGTAAAGGATACCATTGCGGCATACGTTCTATCGTCATTTGGGCCATAGGGCCACCATGGATATCAATGATAACCGGGTATGGTTTTTCAAAATTTGCCGGTGGTTTGTGATAATAAGCAGTTATGTTTCTTTTTTTGCCTGTCAATGAATCGATATCAAAAGTAGGGTAATGGATAATTTCAGGATTAGGTAAATCCTCATCCGAAGTAAAATCTGTCCATTGTATCAACTCTTTGGTTTCAAGATCATAACTATAAACATTAGTTGAATTGTTGACAGTTGTCAATCCAAAGCCAATTATAGCATCTCTCTTTCGATTAAAAGTAGCATGCTCAACATTTCCAAAAGGCAAATTAGGTATGGTTTCGAGGTTACCGTTTCTCAAGTCATAAAAATAAACTTGTTTTTGTCCATCCTCATTTACTGTAAAACTCAGCCAATTGCCATCAGGCGAATTGGATACTGTAGAAATATCCCAATTGAAATCCGCTAATAATAGACTATCCCTGCCTGTATTGAGGTCATATTGATGGAGTTTTTGAAAATCGGATAAATAGGTACTTGCAAAAAACAACTTCTCCCCATCTTCACTCCACTCAAGCCTATCGAAATTGGCTTTTACAGTAGTATCTATGGCAAGAGGGATCAATTCGGCATTTTCTAAGGTTAAAATATAGGGTTGTTTTTCGGTTGCTGAGATGTATTTTCGCATGGAAATTTGATTTCCATCTGGAGACCAATCGTCTATTGTCCATAAACCTTCCATTTCCAAAATCAATTCTTCTTTACCGGGTTCATGTGGATTCTGACGATATAAATCATAGTTTTTTGATCCAGGTTTATTTTTTTGATAGAGAATCCATTCACCGGAAGGGTGATACCTGGCTGCTACATTTTTATCTCCTCCGGGAGTGAGCAAAGTAGATTTACCAGAATCTCTATTATATAGGTACAGTTTAAACTGCTCATCTCCGTTATTGTCCTTGGCATAGACTAATTCCTTTTTCTTAAGATTGGGATTTCCGAAAAGTCTTGCTGTATTTTTGGGGATTTCTTCTACAAGAAGCAATTCCATTCCCGGACCATCGATTCCATAAAGTACAGGATTGAAATTATCTAATTTTTGAACAAGAATTCTATTTCCATCACCTGCTAATGACCAGCCTGCATACCGCATTAAATTTTTGGTCTGATCGAGTGTTTTTACTGTTTTCAAGCCATAACTAAGTGGAATTCTTGGCACGTTTTCAGTGGAAATTGCCGGGGACTTTGGGATGCCGGTAATTGCTAAGACAATTGCTACAAATAAGATCAAACCAAAAACAAACAGGCCTAGCCATTTCAATATTTTTTTCATATCGTAATAATTTTTTTTTCAAGTAATTCTCAGTTTGGGATACTTCAAAATCAGTTTTATTTCGTGTATCAATCCACGAGCAAAAAACCAAATATAAAATAGGGTCAAAAGCTTTTTCATCCATCAGTACGGCATTGTAATTTACCGGAACTCTATTTTTATCCGGATCAAATACTGCTGCTTTGATATGCAGAAACTCTTCCGCAAAAAGATAGTCGGGATGATTTTGAATAGCTTCTGCCTGAAAATACATAGACTGATAAATATTCTCGATTATATCGGGCGGAATGATGCTTTGGAAAAATGCTAATCCATGTTTTTCGAAATTTCTTAAGGGATGGCCGGAAATCTCCGAAATGAAAGGGCTGATATATAAAAAATCATGGGTATAAAGCCAAAAAAGGGCAAAAAAAGTATCTGGATTCAACTCTAATTCTGCTTGTAATAATTCATTTTTTTTTAAAGCAGATTCATTTTGTATAGTTAATGCTTTAGATATAGACAATATTGACATAATTCTAGGTTTTGGTCAACCAAGTATCTGTACTTCAACATTTTCAATATAATTGAAATTAATCATTTCCGGAAAGATCTTATTATGATTCATTGAATTTCTTAACATTAATCCCTGAATTGATGGATTGATAACAAAAGTTACTTTCACTCCGGAAAGCAATGGGAAGAATGTGATTTTTTTGGGGGGAGGGATTTTATCAGAGATAATGTTCCATTATTCAGAATCTAACAACTGCTTAATTTTAATCTTTATTCCAGAAGCTTCATATTGGCTAAAGTACTACCAAATCTTTCTGGTCTTAACAGTAAACGTCCTCCCTCCCACTTTATCTCTCCAATCCCAATTTGGATTTCAATAAAAGAAAATTAACTTTGCGGGCGGAAAAT
>CAZLJT010000300.1:0-4211 GCA_964559905.1 uncultured Aquiflexum sp. | reverse complement strand
ATGGAATTTTATTAACTTCCATCCAAACTTTATGTTGGAAATCCGTCCCTCCAAAGGCCACAGGAATATCAAAAGTCTTCTGCTTACCCTGGAAATAAAGACCAAGCTGTATTCGGACATCCATCAATACGCCATCCAAAAAATCATCTGTCTCTGGAAGGTCAGTGAATTGAAGCTTAAGCAGATATCCATCCCAAACTTCAACAAATACATTCCCCAACGGGGTCCTCATTACCGTACTCTCTCTCATGATTACTGATCGTTTAAGGTTAATACTCAATTTGTCAATAAGCACTTCCACACTATTACACTACAACGGATTAAAACTCATTTTGTCTTTTCAAAATGAAATTAATTTAAAAAGTCATGAAATGAATACAGATTTAATCAATCAAAAAATTCTAAACAAGCCATCTATCAAATTAAATATTTTTTGAAAAATCAATTACAAAACCGGATGTAAAAATGGATTGCTGATATTTTCTGCAATTGGTACAATCAAATCTAAACCATCATCAACCTATACCGCCACAACTCCCTTACGGCATTGATATCCACTTCAAAAGGTTTATAAATAGGATTGGAGGAACATAACAATAATTTTTGCTTCTCTGATATTTGATTATAAGCAGTTTTAAATGTGACACCATCAGCTTCGGTTACGACTACAAATTTTCCCCCGTCTTTGATCGCTGTCCAATCTTCTACATATTCACAGACAATCCAAGCCCCGTCCGGAATCGGTAGCATAGAATCCCCGTCAACCTGAAAAACCCGGTATTTTTTGTCCTGGGGTAAAAACGGCAGATTAAATCTCGGCAATTCTCCTATAAAATCCGGATCAGAAAAACCTGCCAAGTAACTCGCCTTGGCCTTTTGGGAAACCACTTCTATCAGTTCTCTTCCAGTATCATCTACCGTTGTAGTTAAAATCCTCAGGTTCCGGCCTTTGAGAAACTGATCTGTTTCCAGCAATTCCCGAAGCTTATACGCTGACAATTCCTCCAAATTTTTCCTGAGCAGAATATCCACGGATACACCCAAATAATCCGCTATCAAAAGTACTGTGTCCAAAGGTGGATTGACGTTCAGTTCATACCCAGCAAGTTTTGACCTGCTGATGCCAATGGCAGCTGCCATATTTTCCTGGGTAATGGATTTCCTTTTCCTAAGGACTTTGATATTGGAATTGAGATACATGGATTTTCAATTGGTCGGATAAAAGTAAAAAATGTTGAAATACTTAGCAATAAAATGTTGATAATTTTGACATTTGTCAAATTAGAATCAAAAAAATTAGTATACGAATCTTTTAAGATTTATAACCTTGAAGCGCTTCATCAAGCGACCATATCCGAACTGACCATCCTGAATAAACGAACCTGGTCCTCCCAATCTTTTATAATTGAATAATCTCCGAATCCAATTCCTCTACTTGCCATTTCGGGGAATCCCTCAAGCCAGTCTAAAAAATCCCCTTTATCAGGGAATTTTAAAGGCTTGTACGGAGCTTCATTATTTATTGCTTGTTTTACATGAGAAACAAAAACTTGGGCTTTTTGATATTTAAGGTTTCCGCTGAGTTTGGCAATGGGATTTCCAGATTCAACAAGTACAATAAATGGGAGAAAAAACAGATCTTCCGCGGTAATTCTTTCTTTGAATTCAGAAATGACTTGACCCCTGTCGGAATTACTTCCAGGTATATCAAGAATATTTAAAAATACCAATGTATCGATTATCCAAATATTAGGTTTAGCCATATAAAAAATCATTTAATTGAATCTAGCCATTCTAAGGCTTTTTCTTTTTTTATCGCAGAGCCTTCATAGTTTTTTACGAAATTAGACAAAACACCTTCTGTCACCAAATCTCCCAAACTCCCTTGAGCAATCAATTCTGGATAATCCGGAACATCCTTGAGTGAGATTAATTTAGAAGTACCGTCTTTTTTATCTCTGTAACAAAACACAACATCAGCAATCACTTCATCAGGTAGAGCATCCATCAAAGCGGGATTATGCGTGCTTAAAATTATTTGTAAATTTCTCTCCAATGCAATTTTATTGATTTGATGCAACAAGTTTTTGGCGCGACTTGGGTGAACCCCATTATCAATTTCTTCAATTATTACAATACTGTTTTCTGGGGCAGAAAGTAATGCTCCTGCGATTGCCAATACCCTTAATGTCCCATCTGATAATATTCCAGCATCCATTACCCTTTTCTCCCCTCCAAAAGTCTCAGTTAAAGTCACCATTACTTCTCCCCTCGGACCTTCCAAAAAACCAATTTCTGAGATCTCCTGCTCAGGAAGACTTTTATTAAAATCTAAGATTTCATCTTTTCGGCTACCAATTTCCTTGAATATGGGATGTTTGATAGGATTAATTAAGTTAAATAAGATAGCAGAAATATTTTGACCATTACCTGCTAAGCGTGTGTCAGAGGGAAAACTATAATCTCTCATATTTTGAGGAGAAGGATCTAGAAATAAAATCTTTGAAAGAAATTCTTCCGTTAATCTAGCTCTAGGAACAATTACAGCGATTGATCTTTTATGACTTGGATTGAATTTTCCTGCATAACTTAATTGGGTAAAAACGGGTAATTGATCTGAACACACCACTTGTGGCTTTTTTCCTCCTCTGGCAAAATTGTTATATGAGACCGTAATATCTGTGGCAGAATCTGAAGTTGGTTTATAGATTTCATAAAGCATGTCATTAGATTTCGAATACAGAGATTCATTGTATATATGAATTTCTTTTTCTTCTCTTAAATCAAGTTTAATCTTCAACAACCAGCCCCCTAAGTCCTTAAAAGTCACTTTTAGACTGCAACCTAACTCGAAAGTTTTCTCACCTTTGAAAAACACATCCTTTAACTTTCCTCTTATAGATGTATTATTCTGATTCACCTCAAACTGCAAAGAAGAAAGCTTCTGACCCTGAGCCATCCAACTTAAAAAACGAATTGCTTCCAAGGCGTTGGTTTTTCCTGAAGCATTAGCACCTACCATCACGGTTAAAGGAGCTAATTTAAATTCGGCCTTTCTATAACTTTTGAAGTTCTCTATGAAGAATGATTGAATCATTTTTCAAAGGTTTAACCCTTAAATCTACTGATTTTTAAATTGCTTAATATCAATTTTTAATTTTTTCAATTGTTTTACAATTCTCCCTCATTGGCAAAAGCGTGTGTATATTCCTAAAGAATCTTTTATCATATTCATTATCCGGATGTTCACTTCCACCTAAAGAAATGCTTTGCAGCTATTTTAAACTAGACATAACCTTTACTTCCATTAAGTTATTCCAGTTCTATTATTTTCATCTATATTACTCTCCAGGCTTTTGCATTTCTTCCCATACCTGATCGGGGTAGATTTGACATCGGTCTACTTCCATATATTCGATGTTTGCTACGGGAATATAATTCTGCTCGCCATCTTCATCTGGCAGACTTATAAAACCTCCTCTTAAAAAGTGAGGGTTATCAAAACTTTCTTCATTTAGATTAAGAAAATCTCCCTCTGGATCTAAATCATTAAATACCATTGGCTCTTTACTTCCACGAATTAAAAAAATAGCAGAAGGGATCAAAAGTTCACCATCAAAATTAGAGGCGAGCCCAAAGTTATCTTGGTAAAAATTAGGCTCTTCCAATTCTACTTGTGGATCCCAACAAAAAATAATCCTTTTAATTGAACTTATCCTTGCAAATACGACCCTGTCAGGAATTGCATAAAAGGAAATGAATTTCCTGGAAAATTCATTTGAGTCATCAGTTTGGTAAAGAAGAAAATTTTCAAATTCCTTTACTGTTTCAAAATCCACATTAAAGAGTAGAGCCCCTCCTCGGATCATTTCAATTCTCAAGGAATGGCTAAGGTTATATTCTTCATTTTGATCAATTCTTCCCATCGTGTATTGATTGGTTAACCATTTTAATTTTTATAATTCTATACGTCTATCCATTTCAAAAAGCCTGTGTTCATTTTGCTGCACGTAGCCTAATTGATTGGTAAAAAATTTAGTCCTGCCAAGTGTAAATTCGCGGGTATTATTGTGGTGATGCCCATAAACCCAATAATCAATTTTGGAAGATTCAATCAAGTCGTACAACTCTACTGCAAATGCCTCCCTCAAATAAACTCCACTAATCCTTCCAACTTCATCCCCCTACTCCCTTTGATCAAAATCATATAA
>CAZLJT010000299.1:0-4220 GCA_964559905.1 uncultured Aquiflexum sp. | reverse complement strand
GGGCGCAGCTGGCCGCCCGCGAGCCAGGCCGCGGCCAGCGTCGGGCGCGCCAGCGCCACGCCCTGGCCCGCTAGCGCCGCCTCCAGCGTCATGCCCAGGTCGACCAGCAGCGGGCCCCGGTCGGGCTCGGGCCAGTCCAGGCCGGCGGCGCGGAACCAGGGCGTCCAGGGTTCCAGTGGCGTGCGCAGCAGCGGCAGGCGCGCCAGGTCGGCCGGGCGCCGGACCGGGGGATGGCGCTCCAGCAGCGCCGTAGCGGCCACCGGCAGCACGACGTCGTGCATCAGCACCGCCAGGCCGTCGTCGGCGGTGGCCGTGTGCAGCACCTCGACATCGGCTTCGCCCGGCCGCAGCTCGAGGAAGGGGATGGACAGCACCACTTCCAGCTCGATGCCGGGGTGGGCGGCGGCGAAGGCGGTGAGCTCGGGTACCAGCACCTGGCGCGCGAAGGTGGGCGGCACGCACACGCGCAGCCGGCGCGTGCGCTGCACGCGGCGGCGGTGCTGGGGCACGGCCGCCAGCAGCGTCAGCGCCGGGCGGACCTGCGCCAGGTAGTCCAGCCCCGCGGCGGTGAGCGTCAGCGTGCGCCCGCCGCGCTGCAGCAGCTCGGCGCCGATCAGCGACTCCAGCGCCGCGATGCGCTTGCCCACTGCGCTGGCGCCGACGGCCAGTTCGTCGGCGGCGCGTTCGAAGCTGCCCAGCCGGGCCACGACCTCGAAGGCACGCAGGGCCTCGAGCGACGGCAGGCGCAGGTCGTCGGGGACGGTCATGGCCGGCGGCGGGGGCGCCGGCGGGCGGCCTGGGACTTCGACATGCGGTGCACCCGGTGGCTGACGACGTCGCGAGCATAGGCGAGACGGCGCCGTGCGCCCGCCGTCGCCCCTGCGGGCGGGCCGACGGCCGGCCATCGCCAGGCGACCGCGGACGGCCGCCTAGTGCCTGGACGCGATGCCCACGCCGATCGAACCCAGGGTCAGGGCCCCATTGACGTTGGTCACCGAGCCGAAGAATCCGACGATGGACTCGCCAGCGCTGGCCTTGAAGTCGAACGGAACCTGGTTCGATGACCCCGCCACGGACCCGAAGGTCCAGGACTGGCCGCTCCGTGTCGTCAGCGTGAGCGTGAGCACGCGGGTCGCGCTCATCCACTCGCCCGTGTGACCCGACACTCCGGTGATCGGATCGTCCGGCGTCAGCGGCACGACGGTCTCGGCGCCGCCCGTGCCGCCATGCGAGAGGGTCTGGTCGCCGTAGCGCACGGCGAGGCCGTCGATGACTTCGCCTGCGCGGACGACGACCTGGGTCAGCACCCGGATGCCGCCCGCGCTGGACGGGACGTCGTCGAACGAGCGGTCCCGGTCCACGCCGGCCCGGGCGGACTTGCGCACGCTGACGGCAAGAGGCTGCTCGGTGAACAGACGCTCGACGTCGAGCGACAGCGCGCTGACCTGCTGCGACCAGGGTCCGGCGAAGCGGTACAGGCCATGCCGCTGCAGGTACCAGCGTACGAAGTGGAAGTGGTAGTCGGCGGCGATCTGGAACAGATAGAGGTCGCTGTCGACGCGCACGTAGTCGGTCCCATAGCGGTCGATGTGGGTCGTCGCCTCGACCATGCCGTCGAGTACCGCATGGGGGTCGGGTTCGGCGTCGGCGTCGATGTTCGTCGACGGCAGGTCGCCGAACAGCGATTGCCACGCCTGGGCCGATGAGCTTCGTCCCGTGGTGCGGCTGTCGATGCGGCACGGGGTCCTGATGGCGGTGCTGGCCTTGCGCTGCGCGAGCTGGAACTGGGCGTTCGTTGCGTCCAGGTGGCCATTGCCCAGGGCCTGGTGGAAGAGACTCGTCAGCTCCAGCCAGGCCGATTCGTATTCCCTGGGGTTGTCGCGCTCGACCGCCGCGGCCGGATCGGACCAGCACGGCTTGTAGCGGAACTTGACGAAGCTGAAGTCCGGCAGGTGGCCCATCCAGCCATGGCCCAGGTAGGACGTTCCGTTGGGGACAGCCTCGAAGTTCGGGCTCAGCTGGCTGAACGTGGACTCGCCCCAGCTGAGGACCTGGTTGCGCCAGCCCGAGCCGGTGCCGTCGTCGTAGTCGATCGACTGGCGACCGTAGCCCAGCTTCGACGGGTTCCACGAGGTCGGGTCGTAGTTGACGTCCCAGTAGGTGTTCATGACGTTGTTCAGACCGCAGAAGTCCTGGTGGGCCCAGGTGTCGGCCACGACGTGCGCCCGGACGCCCAGCAGGATGAGCCGGAACCGGCGCAGGTTGTCCTCACGGTTCGGGCCCAGGATCTCGCTGCCGCCGGACGCGCAGCCGAGGATGGCCTCCAGCCGCGCGTCGTCCGTGGCGCACCGCACGGCGTCCTGGATCAGCTGGCGCGACAAGGCGCTCTGGGGCCGGTTGAGCAAGCGACCGTACTGCAGATCGGGCAGGTACCGTTTGTAGTAGGTGTACTCCTGCAGGATGGCCCGGCCGCCGTCGGTCCTTCGCTTCTGGAACGGCGGCAGCGACCCGGCGACCGATGCGCCGTGGATGGCTTCGCGGCTGGGGGTGCCCGCCGGGTCGTCGTAGTTCCCGGGCGTGAAATGGTAGGAGCACCACAGGCCGTCCTCGGGGATGATGCCCGAGCCGAAGATGCCGCCCTGGAAGGTGTAGCGGGGGTTGTCCATTTGGGCCACGACCGCGTTCTTGTCTTGCCCGCGGACCAGCTTCCAGTAGGCGGCGTAGGTGGTCTCGGTGAAGAAGTCGATGAAGTTCGCTGCCTTCGCGATCAGCGTGGCGTCGTCTTTCCCGAAGCCGCCGGTGCGCGCCGCGTAGTAGGTGCCGTGGAAGTGGAAGTCTTGATCCATGATGAGCCTGGGTTCGGAAGTTGATGAGCGTCGGGAGCCGTTCGAGTCGAATGGGATGCGAGGGGGTGACCTCTCAGCGCGCCAAGGGGTGGGGGTCGGCCCGTCCTGGTGGACCCAGTGCGATGAACCGCGGCTTCGCGGGCGCGGCGCCGCGCCACCAAAGGTGCGTCGGGCGCGCGCTGGCCGCAGTGCCCGGTGCCAGCGCCAGCGACACCGGAGGACGTGCCCGCGGGCCACGCCCCGGCGAGCAAGGGGTCGCACCTGGGCCTGCCGCACTCGCACGACCGGCGCCCCCGCAGGCCGACGGGGCACTCGCGGCGACGGCATGCCGCGCGGGACAAAGGGGGCTGGTGGGCAACTGCGGCTCCGCAACGACCGGGACGAGAGACTTCGAAGCGTCCCTGGCCGGCGGCTGCACCCCGGGGATGCGCGCGAGCGCCACGTTGCGCCAAGTTGATCGGGAGCATACGGGTGCCGACGAGCGAGCGCAGCCCCCTAGAACGCGCTCACGCGCGGCGTGCCGTGGCCTGTGCGGCGCCCGTCACCCGGGCGCGCAGCGCTGGCGCCCGCGCGAGCCGCGGCGTGATCGGGCGCGGCCCGTGGTGCGTCCGGTTGCGGTGCCGACTCGGACTTGGGGCCGGCCCCGGGGCCCGGCGCACGGGCTTCACTGCAGCCGCAAGGCGTTGTCGAAGGTCCAGGTGCGACGGATCTCGATCACGTCGAACTGGCGCGCCAGCACCGGTGCGAACGCCGGGAAGGGGCTCTGGGCCTGCACGAGGCGCCGGATGGCCGCATCGACGGCGGGCGCGCCGCTGGAGACCACGAAGCTCACCGTCTCGACCGATCCGTCGCTGCGCACCGCCACGGTCACCATCGGCGCCGTGTGGGGCTGGCTGGCCAGGCCGCGCACCGTCTCGACGGGGGTGTTGAGCTGGATCCTGCGCGCCCAGGCCTCGGCGTACAGGACCAGTTCGACGTTGGGGTCGGTGCGGCCCCACAGGCGCACGCGCCGGGCGGTGCTCAGCGACAACGGCAAGGGGTTGGGTAGCGGGGCGGCCGTGCTCGCCGTGGCTGGCGCAGCGGCCAGGGCGGCCTGATCGGCCGCCGCGCGCTGGTCGGCCTCGGCATCGAGCTGGCGTCCGATCGCGCGCAGCCGAGCTTCTCGGGCTGCCGCCGCTACCTGTGCTGCATCCAGTGCCGGCGCCTGCGGCGGCGCTGCGGCCTGACGCTCGGCCTCGGCCGCACGCGCTGCTGCGGCCAGGCGTTCGGCCTCGGCACGCGCCGCCGCCTCGCGTTCGGCCTGCAGCTGCGCGGCTGCAAGCCTGGCCTGTGCCTGGCGTTCGGCGTCCTGCCGCTCGGCCTGCAGTCGCTGCG
>CAZLJT010000298.1:0-4229 GCA_964559905.1 uncultured Aquiflexum sp. | reverse complement strand
AAACTTATAAACTCAAATAAATATGCTTAAAGGATTTTTCGATATTCCGGAACCGGTCAATGAACCGGTCAAAAGTTATGCCCCAGGTTCACCGGAGAGGACTGAGCTTCAGGCAATCTTAAAAGAATTCAGGGCACAGCAAGCCGATGTGCCTATGTATATCGGGAGTGAAGAAGTGAGAACGGGCAATAAAAAGCCCATGAACCCGCCACATGACCATCAGCATCTTTTGGGCCATTTTCATGAAGGCGATGCTTCCCATGTGGAGCAGGCCATTAATGCTGCGATGGGGGCTAAGTACGCATGGGAATCTATGGAATGGGAGCAAAGGGCTGCTATTTTCCTGAAAGCTGCGGACTTATTGGCAGGTCCGTATAGGGCAAAGATCAATGCGGCTACCATGTTGTGCCAATCAAAAAATGCTTTTCAGGCTGAAATTGATGCCGCTTGTGAGATTATTGACTTTTTGCGCTTCAATGTGAAATACATGGTTGAAATCTATTCCCAACAGCCACCGGTTTCCGGTAATGGTGTTTGGAATAGGGTAGAACAAAGACCTTTGGAAGGTTTCGTATTTGCTTTGACTCCTTTCAACTTTACTGCGATCGCTGGCAACCTTCCTACTTCTGCTGCCTTGATGGGAAATACAGTGGTTTGGAAACCTGCCCATACTCAGATTTATTCTGCCAATATATTGATGCAGGTTTTCAAAGAAGCCGGTGTACCGGATGGTGTGATCAATCTGATCTATGTAGATGGGCCTACTACTGGAGAAATTATTTTCAACCATCCTGATTTTGCGGGAATCCATTTCACAGGGTCCACAGGTGTATTCCAACATATCTGGAAAACAATCGGTGAGAATATTTTTAAATATAAATCTTATCCGAGAATCGTAGGTGAGACAGGTGGAAAGGATTTTGTGATCGCTCATAAATCAGCAAATCCAAAAGCTGTTGCTGTGGGTCTTTCCAGAGGAGCTTTTGAATATCAAGGTCAAAAGTGTTCTGCAGCGTCAAGGGCTTATATCCCCTCCAATATGTGGGCTGAAGTCAAAAAATATCTGTTGGAAGATCTGGCTTCCATGAAAATGGGACCTACAGAGGATTTTACCAATTTTATCAATGCAGTGATTGATGAAAAAGCATTTGATAAGATCTCCAATTATATCTCTGAAGCTAAGAAAGCGGATGGAGTGGAAATTATAGCAGGAGGAAATTTTGACAAATCCAAAGGTTACTTTATCGAACCCACTGTCATTGTCACCAAAGACCCCATGTACACTACGATGTGTGAGGAGATTTTTGGTCCGGTTTTGACGATATATGTGTATCAAGCAGAGCATTTTGAAGAAGCGTTGGAATTGGTAGATCAGACTTCCCCATATGCTTTGACAGGTGCAGTATTCTCCCAAGATCGCTATGCTATAGAATTGGCTACCAAGAAACTGAGAAATGCGGCCGGTAACTTCTATATCAATGACAAGCCGACAGGTGCAGTAGTAGGGCAGCAGCCATTTGGTGGTGCTAGGGCATCAGGTACAAATGACAAGGCCGGATCCATGATCAATTTACTCAGATGGGTATCTCCCAGGACAATTAAGGAAACCTTTGTTTCGCCAGTGGATTATAAGTATCCGTTTTTAGGTGAAGATTAAGTTTAGAGACGAAAAGTTTGACTTAAGATACAAGAAGCAAAGCCTGCCCCGAGAATCGGGGAGTCAAGAACCAAGAGCTATAGCTTTCCCTGAATATCGGGAAATCAAAAACCAAGTGACCTTTGGGGTTTAAAAAACTCCGGAGGTCTTTTTTTGGATTAATAGACTATTGAAGATCCAAAACCGGGAAATTAAGAAAATAAGTTTCAATCAAGTCGTTAATAATATTTTCCGAAAGATATTTTTTGCAACAGCGATAATTACATATATTTTTAGTTCTGAAAAATTTAAGTGTATGAAAAAGGTTGATCTGAGAAATTTAGGATTTTTTCTAGTGACAATTGGGATTTCTTTTTCCTGTGCTCCAAAAAGCCCTGAATCTCCTGAATTTTTCACCGGTGATTTGCAAGAATATATTGTGGATACCCTTTATCTGGAAAAGGATACTAAGACAAAGATTCTACCATCTGATTTGACTTACATTGAAATTGATGGAGAGGAGTTTTTATATGCCTTTGTCAATTACAGACTTTTGAAGTATAGTTATACCGACGGGAGACTTTTGGAAGTACAGGAATTTGAAAAAGAAGGGCCTGATGGGATTGGAACTTGGATAGCCGGAAGTTTGATTACGGAAGACGGTTTGTTTTTTATTTCTGACAACAAAGAGATAGTACGGACTGATTTTAAAGGAAAGGTTATTAACAGGAACGAGTTACCCGTGATTGAAGGAGATAGGTTAAGTGCAAATTTCAATACGATGAACGGAAATTCCATCACCTGGATAAGTTCCGGCAAAAAGCTGATCGTCTCGGATGTGCCTTTTGTACTTAAGGAACCGAATCTATCATATCAGGATTGGATTTGGGTTTTTGATTTTGAAACAGGAGATAAAAGTATTGTTTCATTTTCCTATCCTGAAAAATATGCAGCGTTTTTGGACGATCCTGAATTGGGAGTTTATTCCCATAAATATATTTCGGGAAAGCATTTGATCAGTTTTCCTGCATCAGATTCTATATTGGTTTTGGAAGGAGAAAAGAAGTTTTGGGTAGATGGGAAAAGTTCAGAACCATTGAGGTTTGAAAAGGGCAAGGTTGAACCACAAGGGGAATGGATGGTGTTTCTTCCGAATTTTGATTCCAGTCGATACAAATGGATGATTCATGATCCATACCAGAAAATTATATTGCGTCACCTAGTTATCGGTATGGAAGAAAGGGGTGATTTGAAATTGAATAAGAACAGTTTTGTCATTTTGAATGAGCAATTGAATAAAAAAGGGGAGTTGTTTTTCACCAATGAAATGTTTTCTGGATTCGGGTTCTCTACTCCCCAAGGTCTTTATCTCAAATTGATTCCTCAACAAAGTGATGATTATGAGGGATATGTAAGGATTCTCCTTGATCTTTGAGTTGATTTGACCTTTGGGGTTTTCAAAACCCCGAAGGTCTTTGCCCCTAGGTATGATGTGCGGATTTTGGATTATTGGGTAAAATTAATCTTGGAGAGAATTTTATTAAAATCAAAAATGTTTCTCGTAAAAAACCTTTGAGGTCTTTTTCAGACCTCAAAGGTTTTCACTTCTTTTTAAATAATGAATTCACAAATTCCTTCCTGTTGAATACTTGCAGGTCGGTCATTTTTTCGCCTACTCCGATATATTTGACCGGGATTTTGAATTGGTCGGAGATGCCGATGACTACACCACCTTTGGCAGTGCCGTCCAATTTGGTGATGGCCAAGGCTGTGATATCTGTGGCTTTGGTGAATTCTTGAGCCTGTATAAATGCATTTTGACCAGTGGAACCGTCAAGGACCAATAAGATTTCATGGGGAGCATCATCGATGAATTTCTGCATGACTCTTTTAATTTTGGTCAGTTCATTCATCAGGTTTACTTTGGTATGCAACCGGCCTGCCGTATCCACAATGACCACATCAGCACCTGTATCCACCCCCTGTTTTACAGCATCAAAAGCCACTGAAGCAGGGTCAGTGTTCATGCCATGGGATACCACAGGTACGCCGACTCTTTCACCCCAAAGAATCAATTGATCGACAGCCGCAGCACGAAAAGTATCCGCCGCTCCCAATATGACAGATTTTCCGGCACCTTTAAATTGGTGGGCCAATTTTCCTATAGTGGTTGTTTTTCCAACGCCATTGACCCCTACTACCATGATCACATAAGGTTTTTTGTCAGCGGGCAGATCAAAATCAGAAAGGTCGGCACTTTTATTTTCTTCCATCAAGCCCATGATTTCTTCCCTAAGAATGACATCAAGCTCTGCTGTATTCAGGTATTTGTCCTTGGCTACCCGATCTTCAATTCTTCTAATGATTTTGATGGTTGTTTCCACACCTACATCTGAGGTGATCAGGATTTCTTCCAATTCATCCAAAACTTCCTCATCTACCTTGGATTTGCCTACTACAGCTTTACTGAGTTTGGAAAAAATATTTTCGCTGGACTTTTGCAGTCCTTGATCAAGACTTTCTTTTTTGTCTTTGGTAAAAAAACCGAAAATTCCCATATCTATACAATTTTAGAATCCGAATATAATGAAAA
>CAZLJT010000297.1:3807-4283 GCA_964559905.1 uncultured Aquiflexum sp. | reverse complement strand
TTACTGGATTTTTAGACTCAGACACTTTCCCTGACTTAGCATCCCTTTTGTCATAATTATCGTAAGAAACAATCCTTACGCCTAAATCAACTATTTCACTTCCTACTACCTCTTTCTCGGGCTCTTTGACAAAAGCCCAACCAATCGAAGTTGTCCCTAAATCCAATCCCAAAATCTTTTTCATATTATTACAAAAGTTTAAAGTTTAAAATCTATATTAGCATTATCAATTTGAAGCAATTCACAATAAGGATTATTCCGTTGTGAAAACATTTAAGAGGGCCCCGATGGATTTAATCTTTCGGGGTCGTCTTTTTTAATTTTCTATCATCGCTCAAACTACCCTATTAATTTTAATAAAAAAATACCCGAAACAAGGTATTTTTCCATTTGACATAATTTGTCCCAAATTCTCCAAATTCCCCAATCTTCCTACCTCCACCCTCCTCTTACCCCCTCACATTTTTTATTTTCCC
>CAZLJT010000297.1:0-3797 GCA_964559905.1 uncultured Aquiflexum sp. | reverse complement strand
AGTCAATCAAAAAAAACAGCGGTTTTCGGTTTGATAAATAAAAATTATAGCTTTAAAAATGTTTTTAGTTGAGAAATAGGTATTGTGAAATGCTTTTCCTAACGCCTATAAGTAGATATTTAAAATCAATTGAAATCCTTCTATCTTCCTATCCGCTACTGCCGACAAATTCTAAAAATCCCCCAATCTTCCTACTTCCACCCTCCTCTTACCCCCTCACATTTTTTATTTTCCCTTTTTTTACCCTTATATTTAAATCCATGAAATTCATTCCTCTACTCACCTTAGTGGTTTTGTGGTTTGTTGAAACCACCTCTGCCCAAACCCAACCCATAGGATTGATTGAAACCCCTCAGGGCAAGGTTTATATCCGACTCTTTGACGAAACTCCAAAACACAGGGACAGCTTTATCCAACTTGCAGAGGCAGGTTATTGGGATTCCTTGACATTCAATAGGGTAATTCCCAATTTTGTGGCCCAAGGTGGATGTCCGGATACAGAAGAGGGATTTAATGACCCTGAGTACCTGTTGGAACCTGAATTTGTCAGAGGTATCACGCATGTGTATGGTGCAGTCGGTGCCGGAAGAGACGGCAATCCCGACAAACTTTCGGCAAGATGTCAGTTTTACATTGTCCAAAACAAGGACGGTCTACATAGATTGGATGGCGATTATACGGTCTTTGGGCAGGTGATTAAGGGAATGGATGTCATAGAAAAAATTGTTTTTGTAAAGAGAGACGAAAATGACGAACCACTCACTCCTGTTACTTTAAAAGTCAATATCATTCAGTTGACGAAAACAGAAATAGATAACATAATTAAATAATTAGCTGTCTTTCTCTAAAAAAAATTAGTCAGTCTGAATAAAAAAGTAAATCAGGATTGCTTATCACATCAAAACAGCATCTTCATCCCAGTTAGATTGAATAATTTCTAAAAAATAAAATATGGCTGATCCAATTAGAATTCTTATCGTAGGATGTGGCAATATGGGAGCTTCCCATGCAACGGCTTATCACCAAATGCCGGAATTCACCATCTGTGGTTTGGTGGCAAGGGGAGAAAGTAAAATAAGGCTGAATGAAAAACTGGGAGCGAATTATGATCTTTTCGATGATTATGAATCAGCACTTTCAAAAACCAAGCCTGATGCCATCTGTATTTCTACTTACCCTGATACCCATGAAAAAATGGCTTTAGCTGCCTTGGAAGCTGGTTGTCATATTTTTATAGAAAAGCCATTGGCTGATACCGTCTTGGGATCTCAAAATATCATCGACGCTGCAAAAAAAGCCGATAAAAAAGTCGTGGTAGGCTATATCCTCCGCCACCACCCCTCATGGGAAAGATTCATTGAAGAAGCGCAAAAGCTTGGCAAACCCCTTGTCATGCGTATGAACCTTAACCAACAAAGTCATGGGTTTATGTGGGATGTGCACAAAAACCTGATGGAAAGCCTCAGTCCAATTGTAGATTGTGGCGTGCATTACATTGATGTTATGTGCCAGATGACACGTTCCAAACCCATTTCAGTTTCTGCCATCGGCGCAAGGCTTACAGAGGAAATTCCCACATTCAATTACAATTATGGGCAACTGCAGATCAGATTTGAAGATGGTTCAGTGGGTTGGTATGAAGCAGGTTGGGGTCCCATGGTTTCAGACAATGCCTTTTTTATCAAGGATGTTTTTGGCCCAAAAGGTGCCGTTTCCATCGTAGCGAAAGAGGCAGCAGCAGCAGGAAAATCCGATAATGTGGATTCCCATACCAAAACTGAAAGTATCAAAATCCATCATGCCGAAATAGATGCTAAAAATAATTTTGTACATCAAAATGAATGGATTGATATGAAGGATGAACCCGATCATCAGGAATTGTGCAACCGTGAACAGCAGTTTTTTCTGAAAGCCATCCAAAATAACATAGACCTTACAGACCATCTCGATGACGCATTGAACAGCCTGAGAATTGCTTTTGCATGTGATGAATCTGTAAAGACCGGAAAAATGGTGATGCTATAAAAAACCAAGATAAATAGCTTACATTTTACATGAAGTCCTAGCTGCTTTTATACTGACTACCAAAACCTTGGATTTTACCTTTTTTGACCAAATCAATAGATCTTGATTGTTCTTAGTAAAAAAAGTTATAAAATTTTTATTTTTTGAAGCCCTTGATTTTGCATTTCAAAATATAAAAAAATATTTTCATAGAATATTATACTGCTAAACGGTATTTTTTTCAAATATTATTTTTATAATGTGGTTTTTTTTCTACAATTTTATTACCGACTACACCAGTCCATCACTCCTTGTTAACAACATTTTACAGTAAAAAATGAAAATCGTCGACACCCAACGAATTTTCAGAAACAGTTTCTGGATAGCTATATTTTACAGTGTTTTTTTGGTGCAACATCAATCTGTCGCCATGGAAGACAGTTCCATTATTCGCCAAACTCCCGGTGCTGAACTATCCAATCTGAAAATCAATTCCGGCAAACTTGAGCCAAGGTTTCACCCATCTATTTTAGATTATAAGGTGGAGGTTCCTTTTTCTGACTTCGTTTTAGATATCACGCCTTTTACAGCAGATCCTTCAGCAAGGGTTTTCATTAAAGGCATTGAGGTCAGCCCAGCTGTCCGATCTCCAAAAATTTTACTTTTTCAGGGTACCAATAATATCCTGATAAAAGTCAGTTTATCAAATGGAGCTGAAAAAATTTATTCTTTGGCTGTTTTCAGGTCTGCACCGCTTCCAGGTGAAGGAAATAATTTTGCCCTTTCGTCCAGCGATTGTGAGGAATTTTTGGATATCGATGATTGCAATGCTGCCCAGACTGATACAGACGGAGATGGCGTGCCGGATTTTACGGATTTTTGTCCCAATACCCCTTTTAGTGAGCCTGTTGATACTTCCGGATGCTCCGACTCACAGAAAGATACCGATGGAGATGGTGTAACAGATGATTTGGATCTTTGCCCGGGCACCCCTCCAGGTGCAGAAGTTAACGGGGATGGCTGTACACCTGATCAGATTGATACGGACCAAGACGGTGTTCCTGATTATCTTGACCTATGTCCGGATACTCCTGAGGCAGAAGAAGTTAACCAAGATGGGTGTAGTTTGTCCCAAATAGATACGGATGGAGATGGGGTTATGGATGACAAAGATATCTGTCCTGAAACTCCCGAAGGAGAAGAAGTTGATGAGAATGGATGCAGTCAGAATCAGATTGATACAGATGGAGATGGGGTTCCTGATTATCTTGATCTATGCCCTGACACTCCTGCCGGGAGTCAGGTAGACGAAAAAGGATGCGCTTTATCCCAATTGGATACAGATGGAGATGGGGTTTCAGATGATATGGATCTTTGTCCGGAAACACCATCTGGTGCTGAGGTAGACGATAACGGTTGCAGTCCGGATCAGATTGATACAGATGGGGACGGTGTCCCTGATTATCTGGACCAATGTCCCAATACGCCTACCGGTGCCCAAGTGGATGAAAACGGTTGCAGTCCTGATCAAATTGATACTGACGGAGATGGAATTCCTGATTATCTGGATCAATGCCCTAATACTCCTGCAGGTGCGCAGGTAGACGAAAATGGTTGCGCTTTATCTCAATTGGATACAGACGGCGATGGAATTACAGATGATTTGGATCAATGTCCCGATACACCTGCCGGCGCCCAAGTGAATGAAAATGGCTGTAGCCCGGATCAGATAGATACAGATGGGGACAGTATTCCCGATTATCTCGACCAATGTCCAAATACTCCTACAGGTG
>CAZLJT010000296.1:0-4296 GCA_964559905.1 uncultured Aquiflexum sp. | reverse complement strand
ACTTCATCTTTGATATATTTGTAATCCCGAATGCTAAATATTACTTTCTTCTCCGTCATAATTCTTCATTTTAAAAACCAAATCGGTACGCAATTGATATAGACTTTCTTCCAAACCAACCGGATAAACATGTGGATTTACCAACCTTTTATGGGCTTTATCAAACAGATTCAGATTCCTCCGTGCATTTTCTTTAATCTGATCCAAGCTTGGTCTTTCATAAACCTTCTGCCCAGCAATGAAAATCGGTATCAAGAGCTTTTCCTGCTCCAAACCTTTTGTCATGATCTTCTTCCTTTTGGTTGGATCAATTGGATCAATAATGGTAAATGATGTTTTTGAAAGATCTTCTGTTTCTAAATAAATCATATCAGCAACAGCTTTCCCATTTCTGATAAAGCGAATGGCATTATGTTCTCCTGGAATATTTATTTTGATGGATTGTTGGGAAACCTTGACTTTGGGTTCCCAGTCTCCATCTGTGTTTTTGATGGCAGAAAGTTTGTAGACCGCTCCCAGGGCAGGTTGGTCGTAGGCTGTAACAAGTTTGGTACCTACGCCCCAAATATCTATGGATGCTTCCTGAATTTTCAGTGAGGTGATGATTTGTTCGTCCAAGTCATTTGAAGCGACAATTTTTGCTTGGGAAAATCCGGCATTGTCCAGCATTTCTCTTGCTATATTGCTGTAATAAGCCAAATCACCGGAATCGATTCTGATTCCCAACATTTCTTTGCCTTTTGACCGAAGAATTTTCCCAATTTCAATAGCATTTTTTATTCCATTGATGGTATCATAGGTATCAACCAAAAACACACATTTATCAGGAAAAGCATCAGCGTAGGCCTCAAAGGCTTCTAATTCAGAATCAAAAGACATAATCCAACTGTGAGCGTGTGTTCCAGAGACCGGGATTCCAAATAGTTTTCCGGCCATGACATTGCTGGTAGCAGAACAGCCGCCAATATATGATGCCCTACTGGCAGCCAAGGCGCCATCAATGCCCTGTGCCCTTCTCAGGCCAAATTCCAAGACCGAATCCCCCTTAGCAGCATAAGTTATCCTGGCTGCTTTAGTTGCTATCAAGGTCTGAAAATTCATGATATTGAGCAATGGCGTTTCCAATAACTGACATTGTATCAATGGTCCTTTAACTTTGACCATAGGAGTATGCGGAAAAACAACTGTTCCCTCTTCTACGGCCTCCACATTGCACTGAAATTCCATTTGCTCAAGATATTCAATGAATGCCGATTCAAAGGTGGGAGTTCCATCACTGTTTTTCATTCCTGCCAAATACTCCAAATCATCTTTGTCGAAATGAAAATTTCGGCAATAATCAATAATATAATCCAGACCTGCAGCCAAGGTAAAACCACCTTGAAATGGATTCTTCCTGAAAAAAAGATTAAAAACTGCCTCCTGTTCTGCCTTTCCGGATTTCCAGTAGGCATAGGCCATGGTCAACTGATAAAAATCTGTCAGGAGTGCCAACGAACTTTGGTAAAGGTCTTTTGTGATTTTCATGTAGGATTGAATACAAAATTTGTGGTGTTCAAATTTACTGTTTACTTTCTTAATCCTTTCTTACTTGTTATTTTTTATCCGACTTTTGGAAAAATCTGAAAGCTTTTGAACTTTTCAGTTTTTTTAAGTTACAAACTTAAGCATCATCTCGACTAAAGAATGTAAAGAATGAATAAAAAGGAAATCTATTCTGAAAGTCAAATTTTGGAGGATATCAGACTTGGAGGCAGCAGGACGAATGTTGCAGTCAGTTTTATGTTCAGGGAATTCTATGCACTTCTCGAAAATTACATAATCAGAAATAGTGGCAATGAAGATGATGCTGCAGATATCATTCAGGAAACATTTCTGGTTTTTATCAAGATTGTTGAGGACGGAAAGTTCCGGCAAGATGCTTCCATAAAGTCAATCTTGTATTCCATTTGCAGAAACTTATGGATCACAGAGATAAGAAAAAGAAAAAGCACCATGACAAGAAATGAAACATACGAAACCGAAAAGAACGAACCCTTACAGGATTTCAGCGAAAGCCTTGCCAAGCATGAAGACCATAAGTTGGTCATGACCCTTTTCGGATCCTTGGGTGAAAAATGCAAAAATATTTTACTCTACTTCTACTATGAAAATCTCTCTATGAAGGAAATCATGGAAAAAGAAGAATTTTCAAGCGAACAGGTACTTAGAAACAAAAAACATAAATGCATGAAGTCCCTTATTGAGAGAGTTCAAGCTGATCAAAAATTATTCTATTCATTAAAAAATGCCCTTCAAAATGGTGAATGAAAAAAACATAGCGCTCATTGACGATTATTTGAACGGTAACTTGTCCAAAGAGGATAAAGTAAGACTGGAACATCGTTTTGAAACCGAGCCGGAACTGTCAGAACTCCTGAGTTTAGTGAAGTTTACCAAAGAAAGTATCAAAGTGAATGGACAAAAGAACAAGATAAAAGAAATCCATCAAGAATTCTTAAAAGAAAAATCCATCGATTCAGGAAAATCATCAAAAGATAAAGTCAGAACTTTACATTGGTGGATAGGCATTGCAGCCTCTTTTTTGCTATTGATTTTGGTTGGGGTAAATCATATCTCAAATTTTCCGGATAAACTTCTTTCCGAAAAATACTATTCATACGAACTGCCCACGATGAGGTCAAATGAAAATGGACAAGAAACTCTGGAAATAACTTTCAAAAACCAGGATTGGAATAAGGTGATAGCAGCGGTAGAGATTCAATCGGATGATCGTCAATCTTTATTTCTGGCAGGAATATCAGCTATGGAATTGAAAGAATATGAAAAAGCCCTTTTGTATTTTGAAAGGATTGAAATAATCAACTATGGTAGTGGTGATGCATTATTCAGTGATGAAACAGATTACTATAAAACAATTTCATTTATAAGCCTGTCAGATTATCATAATGCCCTCGAAAAAATGAAAGCAATCAATTCAGATGAAAACCACAAATACTTTAAAGTATTTTCTCAAACCGATATGGTCAAATTGAGGATTTTAGAAATGCTTTGATGAATTGAATGAATCCTTTCTTAAAAAACTGATGCGACCCATCAGTTTTTTAAGAAAAATTTAAATTGAATGGTTACATTCTCCTAAGCAGCTCCGACTAAAGAAAGAAATCAAACCAATAATCAAAATGAAAAATCTAAAATCTATTTTCGCATCAACAATCATCTTGGCTGCCCTAATTTTTAGTTCATGCAACACCGAAGAAGAAGTACCTGCTTACGGAAATGGAGAAGGCAAATTAGGAATGGCATTTAAATTAGCCAACGGCAATATCAATTCTTCGACCGGAAGGATTGCGAATGCTTTGGTTTTGGAATCCGGATTTATACAAATCAAAGAATTGGAACTTGAAGTCGATGGAAGAGATGATAACGGGGAATTTGAAAAAGAAATTGAAATCAATTTCAATGACATCAAAAAGGTAACTTTTGACCAATTTGACAGTTCCACAGACTTTTTTATTAATATCCCGGAAGGCGAATATTATGAAATAGAACTGGAAATTGATCTGATTGATTATAAAAAAGAACCTTCGATTTATATTGAGGGAACATTTAATGGAACTCCTTTGGTATTTGAATATTATGGTGATGAAATTGATTTTGAAGTAGAAATAGAAGCCGAAGATGATGATGAATACTTTAAGGTAGACAGAATCAACAACCCTTTAGCACTTTTTGAAATCAATGCCTTGAATTGGTTCCGAAATGTCTCCGAATCTGAATTGGAAAATGCGGAAATAAAAGATGGTAAAATACTCTTGACCAAAGCGGAAAACAAAGAAATCTACAAGAAAGTCGTAGAAAGCATTATAGCATCTTCAGAAATAGAAATTGAATTGAATTGAAAAAGTAGCTGATCTCCTGATCCTATTTAAAAACCACCCTTTTACCAGGGTGGTTTTTTTGTTGGATATTTAAAACTTGAATAGTGTTTTTTTTTAAAAAGTAAAATCATCAAACTGAAAACCAAAACGACTATAGCAATCCAAATAAAGAGATTATTGAAGACGCTTTCGCTTTCAGTAATATTTCCGGTCAGGATAATATGGGCCCAAAAAGCCGGGTGGTGATACTGACTCATTTTTGGATCGTTTAATAGATCCAACTTTGACAAGCGAAGTGCCGAAGTGTAGGTTTCCCCCTTTTTCAAGTAATGGTAGAATCTTCCTGAGATATAGGCAGTGGCTTTATCTTCAGCTTTCCACAACGTCGTAATGATGTTTGGGCAGCCTGCAAATG
>CAZLJT010000295.1:0-4327 GCA_964559905.1 uncultured Aquiflexum sp. | reverse complement strand
AGTATCATAAAGGGGAAGTCAATCCCAAGCTAGGGGTAATTGTATTGTCTTGGCGCAGTTTTGCCGAGGGCTTTCTTTATCCAAGCGATGGGGTTAATTTGGGTATTCATGAAATGGCCCATGCGCTCAAACTGGAAAATCAGATCCATTACAATAAGGAAAGTAATTTTTTCAATCCCGATCGTTGGGAGACTTATGCCAAGCTTGCAGCACAAGAAATCCGCAAAATCCAATCAGGTGAAGCATCCATATTCAGACCATCTGCCGGAAAAAACAGCCATGAGTTCTTTGCAGTTGCATTGGAAACATTCTTTGAAAAATCAGCCGAGTTAAAGGAGTATAACCCGGAATTCTATCAGGCACTTGTTTTTTTGTTGAAGCAGGATCCTTTGGTTTTGGGATCTCAATAATCGATAGGATTTTGTCGGATATGCCTTATTCTCAAAATAAGTATTTCTTTTTTCTGGTATCTATATGAAATTCTTTGACTTTTGGTCTCAAACGCCCTGTATGTTCCATCATTATTACGTTTGAATTTATCTGGTGGGTGTTTTTCAGGGTTTAGTTTCAAAGCTTCAATTTCACTATCTATGGATGATTGAACAATTTCAGCTTGTAAAACGGAATCTTTGGCAATCCAGTTAAGGGCTTTTAATAAGCCAATGACTGCAGATCTACGCCAAATTATTTTGATCTCCATGTACTCAATAACTTTTTTGCTTCTTCATGAAGCAAATAGTCCCCTTTTTTAATTTCCAATTCACCTCTTTCCAGATCTTTGTTATATTCATCCAAGGTAGTCGAAGATGAAAGTATGCTTTCGATTGATTCTTCAAGCTGAGACATCTCCATTTCGCTCATACTTATTATTTTTTCAATAATGGCGTATTTTCTATTTTCTATTTCCATTTCTTGTGAATTTTAATAAGTTAAAAATAACACTTTTTGATCAATTGTATATAAACGGTCTTGCCATTCTTTTAATTTTTGACCTATTTCGCTACCAATAGAAACTTCCATTTATGAACATCAAGACCTTCTTCCCACTATTGGTATTTTTTCTAACCAATCAAATCATCATTGCCCAAACCATACAGCCGCAATACCAAAAACAGGTGGAGGAGTTGGTAAATAAACCAACGATCCAAAAGGCTTTTGAGTATATCAAATCTATCGATGATCAGACCATCAAGGATATGATTTTCTTGGCTGAGATACCTTCGCCTTCTTTTCACGAAAAGGAAAAAGGTTTGGCTTTCGCCGAACTGTTGAAAAAAGCCGGAGCGGATACGGTATGGATAGATGAGGTTGGTAATATTATCGGAAAGCGAAAAGGAACCAAGTCGGATAAAACCATCCTCGTGGAGGCGCATTTAGATACGGTATTTCCTTTTGGTACAGATGTAAAAGTCAAGCAGAAAGGGGACACACTTTTTGCCCCTGGGATTGGGGATGCGACAAGGTCCCTTTCGGTGGTGATTGCTTTGGTCAAGACTTTTCATCAATTCGATATCCGGACCGAACATGATATTTGGTTTGCAGGAACAGTCGGAGAAGAAGGATTGGGAGATCTGAAAGGGATGAAGCATCTTTTTAGGGAAGGTGCGCATCCTTTGGCTGCCCATATCGCCATAGATGGGGGCGGATTGGAAGATATTGTGAATGGGGGCATAGGTTCGCTCAGGTACAAAGTGATGTTCAAAGGTTCAGGGGGACATTCTTACGGTGCTTTTGGAATCGGAAATCCTCACAATGCCCTGGCCCATTCTATCACCGCATTTGTCCCAAAGGCTGATGCATTTACCAAGGAGGGGCCTAAGACCACTTACAGTGTTTCGGTATTGGGTGGAGGCACTTCTGTCAACTCCATCCCTTACGAATCATGGATGTTGGTGGATATGCGTTCGGAAAGTCAGGAGAAACTGAAAGGTATCAATCAATTGTTTCTGACAGCAATGGAGGAAGGATTGGAAAAAGAGAATGCCATTATCCGAAGTGGTGATGCTTTGAAACTCGAAATAGAAAAAGTTGGAGATAGGCCAAGCGGTATGGCCGATCCGGATTCACCCATAATCCAACAGACCATGGCTCTTGCCAAGTTTCTATCAGGAAATGATCCTGTATTGACCTCAGGTTCCACTAATGCCAATATTGCTTTTTCCAAAGGAATTCCTGCCGTAACCATCGGCAAAGGAGGGATAGGAGGAGCTGTCCATAGCTTGGGAGAATGGTGGATCAACGAAGACGGTTATCTGGGGGTGCAAAATGCTTTGTTGTTGGTTTTGATGCAGGGAGGGATGTAGATGCGAGAGATTAGAGGCGAGAAGCGAGAAGTTAGACGAAAGATGCAAGAGCCAAGAAACAAGAGCCAAGAAGGCTTTTCCTTGTCACTTCGACGGCAGGAGAAGTCTATTGACCTCAGAGATTTAGATTGAGAGAAGAAGTGGGGCCGAAGCGATTAACAAGAAACATGCTAGCGTAACCTTTGAAGTTTTTAATACCTCATCTCTCTCATAAAATGTGTCAAGAAAAATCAGGACGAGACAAAGAACCAAGACAGAGAAATGAAATACCTAAAAACAAATCAAATTTCGTCTTTAGAAATTCCTGCCTGCTTAAGTATTGCAAATAATGTTCCTTTTGGGAGATCTTTTGAATGCATTGGAACAATAGTGATTCTCCCATCGGAATGTCTAAAAACATGATGACTACCTTTACTTCTTTGAAATTTGAAGCCTGTTTGTATAAGTATTTTGATTAGCTCTTTTGGAGTAAGACTTTTCATTGTCAAAAAAAATATTAGCCTCAATCAACAAGAAGGGACAACTCGAGGCTGTTTGTATCATCAGGTATTGGTTCACCATTGGCTTGAAGCTCTTCAAGATAAACATCTATGGCTTCTCTGGCCATTAATTTTGCATGTTCAATATTCTCTCCCCATGTGATGCAACCTGGAAGAGAAGGAACCATAACAGTAAATCCGCCTTCACTTTCCGGTGTTAGTATAATTCTAAATGATTTTTTCATTTACTGTGTAATTTAACTTTTAAGCTAAAGATAGGAAAAATGTTTGGTCATAAATAAAACTCCGGATCAATATCAGGACCATTAGAGTAAAATCTACAATTATAGTGGTAAATAAAGATGAATACGTATGAAATCAAAACACCTACCTTTAGGTACAGAAAGGATTTTGATATTGATGATTCTTTGGTTTTTAAATTAAAATTATTAGTTTAGTTTTAAATTGGAAATCATGGTTAAAGGGGTTGGTTTAAGATTGTTTGTCGGGTATTTCATGTCAGCCCCTTTGTTGGGCAATTTTTCATGTACTCAAAAAGGAAAGGATATTCAGGAGAATGAAGGCCTATCGGAATCAAAAACCATAAGCTTGGCTATAGTAGATTCTATTCAAATTCCATTTTTAGGCAATCCAATGGTTCAGGATATTTCACCCAGTCAGCAGCGTGTAGTATTTATGGACCAAAAGGAGTTCACAGAGGATATTTTTATAGCGGATTTTGAGGGGAACATTTTATCTACTTTTTCCAAACTCGGGGACATGCCGGATAATCATGGAGGAATCCGCTCGCCTGTTTTTATTTCGGGTGAGGACAGCATATTGATTTATGGAAATCGAGGTTATCTAAGTTTTGATATGGAAGGCAAGATGTTTTCATTGGTAAAACCTCAGGAATTTTCCGGTTACAACTTTGCTACATTTGGCATGGGCCGAAATTTTGAAAAATATCAGGATAAACTACTCTATTTCGATCAAGGTTCAAGAAAGGAAGATTATACACAAATCAGCCTTTATGATGAATTGCGGGTGCTCAATTGGCATCATCCCAAAACCGGCAAGAAAACCCACTTCAATCCATTGCCTGAAAACAGCACTTTTAAATCTGGCAGGTATTTTTTCAGACAAGCTTGGTTTCCTGCCTTTACCATAGCAGATAACATGATATATGTGGTTTATGGCATAGAGCCGATGATCTATGCCTTTGATGTTGAGGAGCCTCATGAACTCAAAAGAAGCATTCCTTTGAATCTGAATGATTATGAATTGTTTCCTGGATTGATTGAGTTTACTCACGATTTTAGGAAACTGGGAATTGGACGTGAATGGGGGAGAGTGGAAAATATTAAAAAAATAGGAGATTTTTTTGTTATAGCTTACTTTCCAGGAAATGATGCCAAAGACAGAGAATTATTGTGGGAGAATAAAACTCCTGAGGAAGCGATGGTATTTAGACAGAGGATGGATAAAAAATATCCCAAGAGAATTCAGATAACAGACTTGGATGGAAATCAACTCCTTGACTTT
>CAZLJT010000294.1:0-4339 GCA_964559905.1 uncultured Aquiflexum sp. | reverse complement strand
CGCAGCTGGTGGGTGCGTCCGGTCACCGGGGTCAGCCGCAGCCGCGTGATGCCGCTGCCGGCATCGGCCGCCAGCACGCGCCAGCGCGTCAGCGCCGGCCGGCCGCCCTCGGGGGCGATGCAGCGGCGCGGGCGCTCGGCCCAGACGGCGCCGATGGGCAGCGCGATCTCGCCTTCGTCGCCCACCGGCCGGCCGTGCACCAGGGCCTCGTAGCCCTTGTCCACGGCGCGCGCCGCGAAGGCGTCGCCCAGCCGGCGCTGTGCCGCTGCGCCGCGCGCCATCACGAACAGGCCCGACGTGGCCTGGTCGAGCCGGTGCACCACGCGCGCGTCGGGCCACAGCGCGACGGCCCGCGCAGCCAGGCAGTCGGGCTCGGTGCGGCCGGGCACCGCCAGCAGGCCGGCGGGCTTGTCGAGCACGATCAGGTGGTCGTCGATGTGGATGGGCAACACCCGGCGAGCATAGGGCGGGTGCTCCGTTGACAAGGGGACGGTGCCGGACGCAGACTTGCCGCTTGTTCCACCCCCGACCCAGGAGGCTGCCATGACGACATCGGACCTTGCCCCCCGGTCGGCCCCGGCCCTGCGCGCGACCTGATCGCCCGATCCGGCTGCGCTCCGCGCCGCCGGCGCCGACTTCCCCACCCTTCGCCAACCTGGCGCCGCAGGCGCCGGGAACGGGCACGCCTGTGCCCCCGAACCGGAAGACGACGCATGACGACGATCGACGACGCGCGCCGCGCGCGCTTGCAGGCCATCGGCCTGACCGCGGCGATGGCGCACCACATCGCCAGCCAGGAACACGACCCCGCCGCACCGATCCTGGTGCGCATCACCGAGGTGCAGCGCGACGCCCTCACCATCGACGACGGCGACGGCCCGCAGGCCGCGCGCGCCCTGCCGGCCCTGCTGGCCCAGGCCGCGGCCCACGACGGCCTGGCCGTGGGCGACTGGGCCTGGGCGGCGCGTGACCGCCACGGCCAGTGCTGGGTGCACTGGCGCGTGCCGCCGCTGACGCAGCTGGCGCGCCGCCTGCACGACGGGCGCGACAAGGTGCAGCGCGCCGTCATCGTCAGCAACGTCGACACCGCGCTGCTGGTGATGGGCCTGGACCCCGACTTCAACCTGCGGCGGCTGGAGCGCTACCTGGCGCTGGCGCGGCTGTCGGGCATCGCCGCCGTCGTCGTGCTCACCAAGGCCGACCTGTGCGGCGAGGCGCAGGCCCAGCGGCGCCTGGAAGAGGTGAGGGTGCTGCTGCCTCCCGGCACCGAGGCGGTCGCGCTCAACGCGCTGGGCGCGCAGCCGCAGTCGGCGCTGGCGCCCTGGCTGGGCCCCGGTCAGACCCTGGTGCTGGTGGGCTCCAGCGGCGCCGGCAAGAGCACGCTGGGCAACGCGCTGCTGGGCGAGTCCGTGCAGGACACCGGCGCCAGCCGTGCCGGTGACGGCCGCGGCCGCCACACCACCACCGCGCGCAGCCTGCACCGGCTGCCGGGCGGCGCCTGCGTCATCGACACGCCCGGCCTGCGCACCCTGCGGCTGGACGTCGACGTCGACACGCTGGAGGGCGTCTTCGACGACATTGCCCGCCTGGCGTCGGCCTGTCGCTTCCGCGACTGCCGGCACCAGGACGAGCCGGGCTGCGCGGTGCGCGGCCAGGCGACGCCCGAGCGGCTGCGCAACTTCCAGAAGCTGCAGCGCGAACTGCAGCGCGACGCGATGAGCGCGCTCGAGCGCCAGGCGCAGCGCCAGCAGTGGAAGTCACGCCACAAGGCGGCCAGGGCGCGTGAGCGGGCCAGGCACGCAGCGGGGTGAGGCAACGGCGTCCGCCGCCGGCCGGTCGAGGCCGCGGGCGCGCCGCCGTGCCAGTACCGGCAGCGCGCCGAGGCCCAGCAGCATCAGCGCCCAGCTGCCGGGCTCGGGCACGGCGGCGGCGATCAGCCGCACGTGGTCGAAGTCGACCTCGATCTTGGGCTGGCCCGGGGTCGAGGCGAGGTCGAGGTTGATCAGTCGCACGCCCAGCGCCTGGCCCAGATGCTCCGGCGCAGCACCGGTGCTGAAGCTCAGCGTGGCGGTGCGCCAGTCGCCCTCGGGTATCGCGCCGGTGGAGGTCGAGTCGGCGGCCAGCACCACGCCGGCGGCCAGCAGTTCGATGCGGTAGCCGGGAAAGCCTTCGAGGTCGTAGAAGATGCCGGCGCCGCCAGTCGACCCGGGCAGCGACGTGCCCGATCCGATGTTGCCCACCTCGACGCTCAGTGTGTAGACCGTCTGCGCCTGCAGCGTGGCCGACAGCGTCTGCTGCAGGCCGGCCTCGCCGCTGACGGCGCCGGCCAGGTAGACGAGCGCCGCCTGTGCGCCTTCCGGCGCGCCGCCGGGGAAGTAGGTCTGGGGCACGCTGGACCGGATCACGCCCACGCTGTTGGCGCCCTGGTCGATGAGGCCGAACGGGTCGTAGCGCTGCCATCCGGTGGGCTGCAGCACGACGAAGGCGCCGTCGCCGATGACGTCGGCCTCGAAGCCGGGGTTCTCGATCGCCAGCGATTGCGCCTGTGACGGCGTCGGCGCCGCCATCGCCGTCAGACCGGTCACGCCGGCCAGGGCCAGACCTTGCAGCGCGCGCTGAACGCGGCGAACCGAGTAGAGGGTCTTGTGCATCCGCACCTTTGGATTCGTCTGGTGGGTGACGATACCGGCTGACGACACCTTGAGACCGACCGCAGGGCGTGCGCCAGCCGGCGACCATCCCTTGTTGTAGGGCCCGGTGCCGCCGTCGGCCTGCCGCTGTCGCGACTGCCGGCACCACGACGAGCCGGGCTGCGCAGCCTCCGGAAGCGGCAGCGCGAACGGCACCGTGAGGCGGTGAGCGCGCTCGAGCGTCAGGCGCAGCGGCAGCCGTGGCCGTCACGCCACCAGGCGGCGCGGGCACGCGATCGGGCCAGGCACGCGGCAGCTTGAGGCGCCGGCCGCCGGATCCGGCCGCTTCAGGCGGCGGTCGGCCGGGCCTCGTGCCGTGCCGTGCCTTCGTCAGGACGTTCGAAGGCCCTGTGCCCTTCGCCGACGCGCCCGTCCGCGAGCTGGGCGAACCACGCGGCGGCCTGCAGTAGCTTGGGGTCATGCAGTAGCTTGGGGTCAGGTCTTAAATCTGAACCCCCCGCCCTGCCGGCGGCAGGGGCGACGGCGCGGCGTCGCCCGGCGGCGAAGATCGCCAGGGTCGGTCGGCGCCAGGCCGTCGCAGTCGGGAGGGATCGGATGCGACCCGGACCCCGTCGCCCGCATCGGGATCGCATCACCACGCCGGGCCCCGGTTCAAGGCAGGCCCAGGAAGGCCTTCACCGGCACCAGCGAGGCCGCCGGGTCTTCCTCCTGCGGCACATGGCCCAGGTGGTCGAACACGACCAGCGTGCTGCCCGCGATGCGGCGCTGGAACTCGTGCGCGGCGGCCACCGGGATCACGCTGTCCAGCGCGCCCCACAGGATCAGCGTCGGCTGGGTGATGCCGGCAATGCGGTCGGCGTCGGCGCCCGGCTCGAACTGCCGGATGCGATCGCGCAGCGCCGCCCGGTTGCCCTCGCGCAGCGTGAGCTCGAAGTAGCGGTCCACCTGCCCGGTGGTGATCCGTTCCGGGTCGCCGTAGACCGTGACCAGGCCCTGCACGACCAGCGCGCGCGGCAGCGCCCACTCGCCGATCGCGCCGATGAAGGGCAGCCGCGCCAGCTGCCAGCCCAGCGGCAGCGAGCCCAGCGAGTCGGGCAGCCCGGCGGCATCGATCAGCACCAGGCGTTCCACGCGCTGCGGCGCCAGCGTCGCCACGCGCCAGGCCACCATGCCGCCCAGCGAGTTGCCCACCAGCACCGCGCGCGGCACCTGCAGCCGGTCCATCAGCGCCAGCGTGAAGCGGGCGTCGGCGTCGCCGGCGTAGTCGCCGTCGGCGCGCGGGCCGGTCAGGCCGAAGCCGGGCAGGTCGAAGGCGATCACGCGTCGCGTGCGCGCCAGCTCGGGCATCCAGCCTTCCCAGGTGTGCAGGCTGGCCGAGGTGCCGTGCAGCAGCACGATGGGCACCGGGTCGCCGCGCGGGCCGATGTCGCGCAGGTGCACGAGCTGGCCGTCGAGGTCGATGAACTCCGACGGCGGCGGCGCCCAGCGCGCGACCAGTCCCTCGACCACCAGGTCGTGCTCGCGCGTGAGCGCCAGCACCGCGATCGTGACCAGGATCAGGATGCCGATCAGGCGCCGCAGGCGGTCGGTCATGGCCCGGGATTCTAGGAGGCCGCCGGCCCGCCGCCGGCGCCGGCGGCGCTTCCTACAATGCCTCGCATGCTCTTCGTCCACCTGCGCCCGCACAC
>CAZLJT010000293.1:0-4349 GCA_964559905.1 uncultured Aquiflexum sp. | reverse complement strand
AGATGACTGCGGTAATTCAATATCTCATACACAAACGATTTCCGCGGAGGATACGACACCACCAACATTTATTGGTGATCTACCACCTAATATTACTGTTCAATGTGATAATGTACCAGAAGCACCTGAGATAGAGGTGGAAGACAACTGTACGGAAAACATAGAAGTTGTACTGGTTGAAGTAATTACTGAAGGCAACTGCTCTGGAAATTACACTATTACCAGAACATGGACTGCGACAGATGAATGTGGCAACAGCGTATCGTATACACAAGTTGTTACAGTTGTAGACACAACGCCTCCGGTAATTGAGATTAATCATCCTTTTTATGGTCAGTTTGAGAATGGCGATATTATAGAAATTCAGTGTGAAAACAATACTCCTGGATGGGATATTCCGATGATTAATCATGATGAGGATGTGATTGTGACTGATAATTGCTCAGATGAAATAGACCTACAGTTTACAGAGGTAGTCAATGGAGGTGATTGTCTTGAAGATGGCTATTTAATGGAGATGATATGCACCTGGGTTGCTACTGACGACTGCGGAAATAGTTCAACCTTTGAGCTTACTGTTAGAATAGTTGATAATATAGCACCTGTATTGATCGGTGTTCCAGATGATATTACCGTGGGCTGTGACGATATTCCGGCTATTCGGGATACTTTACCATGTGGAACTATCAATGAAAACTGGGATGATTTTGTAATGGCTTCAGATGAATGTGAATGTGCCGGAATTCAATTTGAAGAGCAGATAATTGGAGGTCCTTGCAGTGGGAATTATCAAATATTGAGAATTTGGACAGCTACAGATAATTGTGGAAATGTTACGATAGATACACAGCGTATCACAGTTGTTGAGTTGGAAGGTCCTTATTTTGTTTGGAATGATGACAGGCTTGCAGGTTTAGAGGAAGGAGACATATTTGAGGTTGAGTGTGAGGATAGTGGTCTACCTGCCTGGGTTTACCAATTGAATTCAGGAACAATGCGTGCATTTAACAGATGCAATCATGATGAGTTGGATACATGGTTTGAGATAGAGTTTCTTGGGCATTCTGATTGCATTGAGTCAGGTTACCTTCAGGAGTTTCGTTTGATCTGGTATGCAACTGATGATTGCGGGGTTACAAATTCATTCAGTGTAATTGCTAGAGTAGTTGATACACAAGCACCAATTGTTGAAAATTGGGAATACTTGGTGTGCGCCGGTGATTTTAACATTAATGAGCTTGAAATACTTGAATCGTGCAGTGGCTACACATTTGAATTGAATGAAATAGAAGTTCCTTCTTATTGTAATCCTGGGGAAATGGATGTTCTACGAACTTTGATTTTGATAGATGGATGTAACAATAGGTCTGAGTACGAACAGGTTGTTTTAACTTCCAATCCAGGTCCTTCCTTCCAGACTAGCAATCCTATACTGGATGGAGTTCAGAGTGGGGATACAATTCAAATAGAATGTAAGCATAATGAGTCAATAACAGAAAGCGGATTGAACAGAAGAGATGTTCATATCTATGCTAACTGTAGCGATCTGGAATCCACAGATTTCTTTGAAGAGTTGATTGAATTAGGTTCATGTGGTGAAGATGGTTATTTGAGTCTCTTGCGAGTGGTCTGGATAGGAATCGATGAATGCGGTATTGAGAGTAGATTTACAGTTTATGTAGAAGTAGTGGATACTACTCCGCCGCAAATTGAAGCAGATCCGTTTTTGACGATAAGCTGTGGAGATCCTATTCCAAATCCGGATGTTTACGATTCATGCAGTGAGATAAGCATTGAAATTACAGAAGTAAGCAGGGACATGGGTTCTTGTCCTGAATTTGTAGTTATCACAAGGGAGTTAATTGCAGAAGACGCTTGCGGAAACATTGCAAGCATGACGCAGGTAATCAGAGTAAGTACTGAAAATACTGAGATGTTTGAAGGTCTTGAAGAGGTGGTATGTGCCCCATCAGGTCAAGTACCTCCATTGCCAGTGTTCACGGATCCTTGTACTGGTGATATATTGACTCCACAGGTTCAGCTGCAAAACTTTACTAATGAATGTGGAGCAAACCGAGGAGTTAGACGTACGATTCGATTATTCAATAGTTGTGGCACTATGTCTGAAATGGTTCAGACTGTAATACTTGAAGATAATATTGCACCACAAATTGAAGTATTTGTTCCGGTACTTGGGTATCTACAGAATGGAACCGAATTCGAGCTTGAATGTGGTAGCACTGAAATCTTCTTTGTTGAGGAGAACGCATCTATTTTGAACTCTTGTGCAGGAGATCAGCTTGTACTTACAATTTCTGAAGAATTTGCAGAAGATTGTGTAAGTGAAGGGTACCTTCTAAGGATAGTTTACCTCTGGACTGCAACAGATATCTGCGGAAATGTTGGAACTTTTGAACTAAGTGTCGTTTATAGGGATACACGTAGCCCGGTCTTTACATATGTGCCTGCCAATGAGTTGGTTATTTGTGGAGAGGAACCTCCTTATGAAGAGCCTGAAGTTTATGACGATTGTACTGATGTAACTGTTGAGTTTACAGAGGAGCGCTTTGAACAAGGTGTAAACATTTTCATTTTGAGAACTTGGACTGCCACTGACCAATGCGGAAATACAGCTCAGGCTTTTCAGAATATTGAGATTAGAACTGAAGTTCCAATGGCATGTAATATTACTTTGCTAGATACTTTGTTCTGCAATACAGATGGAATCAGAGTTCTTGGAAGTGTATTTGGAGGTACAGGACCTTATACATACATTTGGAGAGTAGAAGGTGGTAGTTGTTCTATTGAAGGTGGTCAAGGAACCCCGTTGATAACTATTAATATGGGTTATTCTGATATTACTATTTACCTTACAGTAATAGATGCCAATGGTTGTGAAACTGAATGTATTTTCAAAGGAGAATGTACTACATCTAAGAATAATGCCTTCGGACCACGAGTTTTCGATCAAGCTGAAGTGTATCCTAATCCGGCAACAGATGTAATCTATTTCTCCGGCCGTGCTGTGAAGGAAGGTAATGTAACTATTAGTGTACGAGATGGATTGGGTGTTGAACATCATCAAGAGAAGATCATTCTAAATAGAGGAGATACCTATTCCTTAACCAGGGAAATTAGTCGATTTGCAAGTGGTTTGATATATATTCAGGTTATCCATCAGGATGGTGTGTCAGAAATATATCGGGTCATGAAATACTAGTAGCTAATAGAAATTCTTTTAAAGAGCCACCTTTCGGGGTGGCTTTTTTTATGTTCCTTTGAAATCCTATCTTTAAGTATTATTTAATCTCTGAGCGTTGTTATTTCAGTTGTTCCCCTCTATCTATTTCGTGAAAGGATCCTCTGTCAACATCTAAGGTATATTGATAAAAGTCGAACTTATCTAATCAGATCACACAAAAAATATAGCAACTTTTGATGTTTTAGCAATCATTTAAGATAAGGAAAAGTAAGAAAATAAAAAAATACATGATAAGTTTTTAATACTTTTAATATGTTATTAATAAATAATCTATCACTTTGTTGTTTTATCCCATTATTTTTTTTCGGTTTTAAAAAGTCCATATGCAGCTTATTATTAAAATAATATTGCAAGTATAACTGGCACTGATTCAATTGAATCATATATAAATTAAAATAATTTATTAGTATCACCATATAAAATACTATGAAGCACAAGTATTTACACATTAGACACATCATTAAATAATTGGCAATTAAAATAATTAAATATATATAAAAGATATTAATATGATAAAGTATAAAAATATTATGAAAAATATATACGTAATATTTTAAAATTTGAACATCTGGAATTATCTTTAATCTTGAATAGATATTGATTCTTTTGATCAAAATTTTGGCATAGTTATTGCCACTACAGAAGATTAAAATATCCAATAAAATCTTAAAAGCAGATATTGTGAGATATGCACCGTTTGGGATTAACTTCCTAAGCGTTTAAGGTTTCAAATTGGATACTACAAATTATTAGTCATGACAAAACTTACTACACAAGTATTACTTGCTATTGCATTATGTTTTATAAGCGGAAATCTCCTTAAAGCACAATGCGACATTCAGTTCGAGGGTGTATATTTCTATTGTGACCCTGCATTTCCCAACACATTCTATATAGGTTTTACTGCTTCAGCAAGCACCGGATCCTATAATGTTGTTGATCAAAATGGAATTATTAGCAGCAACATTGGGATATATTCTATAAATACCGGTGCAAATCCTTTACCACTATCAGAACCTATAACCTTTACCCCGACGAATACAACTATCTATGTTCAATATGGCCCATTTCCAAATGATTCTAGTTA
>CAZLJT010000292.1:0-4377 GCA_964559905.1 uncultured Aquiflexum sp. | reverse complement strand
CAATGGCCGGAAAATTTACATTTACCCATGATTAAAACTCCTGCCTATATCCACTTTCACCAACCCGGTTTGATGACCTCAGTACAGGATTGGGCAAGATATGATATGGTTGCCTATGGGGTCCCCTATTCCGGTGTGATGGACAGGATTTCAATGACATTGGTCAACCATCTTCTTCATAATCCTGAAAATGCAGCAGTATTGGAAATGGCCCATATTGGCCCCAAGATGATTTTTGAAATGCCAACAAGAATCGCCTTTGCAGGTGCGGAGGCTGATATTTACCTCAATGACCGTCCGGTCAAATTGGGTAAGATAATTGAAATTGAGGAGGATGATGTAGTTTGGGTAAAAAAATTCAGAAGAAGACAATGGCTTTATATGGGCATTCAGGGCGGCTTGGAATCTGAAATGGTCGGCAATAGCAGGAGTTGGTATAAGGGAATAACTCCAAGGGAAAAGGTAATCAAAGGGGATACGATTTGTTATCTTTATGAAGAAAGATATTTTCCACCTGAAAATTCCCATTCAAAGATAAAAGCCAACTGGTACAAAGATAATGTGCTGAAGGTCTACCCTGGTCCTGAATGGAATCTTGTTCCCAAACTTTTGCACAACAGGATTTTAAGTAAAACATTTACCATTTCTGAACAGATCAATAGGATGGCTTATCAATTGGAAGAAAGAATGGAAAACGACATCCCGCCAATTCTTACCGCTCCGGTATATCCGGGGACAATTCAATTGACTCCCGGGGGTCAGATGATTATTCTGATGCGAGATGCACAGGTGACAGGCGGCTATCCCAGAATTCTTCATGTCGACATCCATTCCATGAATATTTTAGCCCAAAAAAGAGCGGGTGAAAAAGTAAAGTTTAGTATAATTGTGGATGAATGAAATTTTTAGGCAAGAGTACCATTATTTAAAAAAAATCTTTCATCACAACAGGATCCAAAAATTCAAAGGCAATAATTGGGAAAAAGCTTTTTTGGTATTGGGGCCTTATCTTGTTATTGATCTTTTTTTTGGAATTAGCAGTTGGTATGGATTGATATGGCTATTTCCGGTAATAGAAGAAGCGGATCAGTATCCGATAGAAACAATTACAGAAGCCATAATCACTGGCGTTATCTTGGCACCATTTCTGGAAGAAACCATGTTCCGGTTATTCTTGAAATTTTCAAGAGCAAGATTTAATATTTCATTCTTTCTGATAGCATAGTCTTCATTTGCATTTTCAAAAGTGGCGGGTTGGGTGATGTTGGGATTATGGCTGGTTTTTGCCATTTCACTGCTTTACAGGAGATATTATATCATCATTCAATATTTTTGGCTAAAAAATAGGCTAGCAGTTTTTTGGTTAATTGTCCTCATTTTTGGCCTGATACATTTGGACAATTATGACCTGGAAATTATCCCTTGGTATCTTTACCTTCCAACAGTTCTTCCACAGTTGATCGGTGGAGTATTTTTAGGTATTGTAAGGATAAGGTTTGGATTTATGTGGGCTATTCTACTTCATGCCTCCTATAATTTGGTGGCCTCTTTTGAAATGTTTTATCTCTAAGTTAAGGATTGGAAAAATCTTTGATTTAGCCATTTTCAATGTATATATTAATGGTTTTAAAACAGTAAATACAAAACCATGGATAAACAGCTAGAAAAGCAGATTTTGAATCAGGGCATGTCAGTTGACAATGTCAAAGAACAGCTCTCCAATTTTAAAGAAGGATTCCCTTTCCTACCCATAGTGGAGGCTGCCACAATAGGTAATGGTATTAAGGCATTGACCGAAGCTGAACTCAAGCATTATTTAGATACCTATCCCAAGAAAGCTGCGCAAAAAGAGGTCGTAAAATTTGTCCCTGCAAGTGGGGCCGCTTCCAGGATGTTCAAAGACCTTTTTTCCTTTTTGGAAGGAGACGGAGATATTACCAAAAGTAGCTTTATTGAGAAGTTTTTCACGCATATAGAAAAGTTTGCCTTTTATGATGACCTCAATAAAAGCCTTGAAAAAGCTGGGAGCAGCATTAAAAAGGCAATGGAATCGGGACAACATCAATTGGTAATTTCCCATCTCTTGAATGAGGATGGGCTTGGATACGGTCAATTGCCAAAAGGCCTGTTGAAGTTCCATCATTATACTGACCACGACAGGACCCCTACCTATGAGCATTTTATGGAAGGGATTCTTTATGGCTTGGGCAAAGGAAATACAGTCAGACTTCACTTCACAGTTTCTCCTGAACATGAGGAGAAATTCAAAGCAGAAGTTGCCGAAGTACAACCGAAACTTGAAAAGGAATTCGGAGTGAATTTTGAAGTTTCCTATTCCCAGCAGAAGAAATCAACAGACACCATAGCCGTGAACATGGACAACAGCCCATTCATTGAAGAAGATGGAACCATTCTTTTCAGACCAGCTGGACATGGCGCATTGCTCGAAAATCTCAATGATATCGACGGTGATGTGATTTTCATCAAAAATATTGACAATGAGGTTCCTGATAGATTAAAAGAACCCACTAAAGATTATAAAACTGCCATAGGCGGTCTATTGTTGGAAGTTCAGGAGAAGGTATTTGAGGCTTTGAGAAGCCTGGATGCAGGAATAGACCAAAACTCAGTCTCTAATGCAGAAGCTGTTATTTATCAAGATTTGGGAGGCAAATTACCTGAAAAATATAGCAGAATGTCCCTTGAAGAAAAAGGGGACTACTTACATAAAAAACTTAATAGGCCAATCAGAGTCTGTGGTATGGTAAAAAATACCGGCGAACCTGGAGGAGGTCCATTTTGGGTTAAAGAGGATGATGGCTCTTTATCCTTACAAATAGCTGAAACAGCACAGATTGATTTAAATGATCCTTCTCAGAAAGAAATATTCCAGTCATCCACGCATTTCAACCCTGTAGATTTGGTCTGCGCTACCAAAAACTATAAAGGTGAAAAATTTGACCTGCTTCAATATCGGGATATGCGAACAGGTTTCATCACCGAAAAATCAAAAAGTGGAAGAGATCTCAAAGCTTTGGAGCTCCCCGGGCTTTGGAATGGAGCAATGGCGGGATGGAACACCGTTTTTGTGGAAGTACCTCTGATTACATTCAATCCGGTGAAGACGGTGAATGACCTTTTGCGTGAAGAGCATCAGGGGTAAGAGAAGGATGAGGGAAAAAGGATGAAGGGACAAAGTACCAAGTATGGGGTAAGCGGGATGTTGGAGACAGTTGATAAATCCATGGAATAAAGCTTTTCCTTGTCATTTCGAACGTAGAGAGAAATCTATCTAACCTTGAAGGTGATAGTTCTCTCTCCCGTATTGCTTTGGTATACCAATGACATAAATGTAAAATACCCCTCGGCAAGCTCGGGGAACGGATAATTCGGTTAAAAAGAGTGGAATGTGAAAAACGGCTGTGCCGTTTTTCACATTCCACCCACCCAAAAAAACAACCCCAGTGGCCGAGCTTGCCGAGGCCAAATTTGGGTGAACTCCATGTCATTCCTTTTTCGTATATTTTTGCAAAAAAAAGTTAGTGACTCGAAGTGACAAGGGGAAGTCCTATTTGGACTTAAACACTATTGCAGTTCAAAATCATCAAGCTCCAAATTTGTCAATTCTTGGTACTTGGTTCAATGTACTTGGTTCAATCTTTACCCCCCTACACTCGTTCCAAAGGTCTTAAATATCCTATCTAGTGTCTCAAGTCTCATATCTCATGTCTTACATTAAAAAACTTTCAGGAATATTTTTGAAACCTGCCCTTGGTAATTCAGGTAAAAGTCCGATATTTGCAAACTCAATTGGAAAAACGTCTTTAATAATACGATCATATATCATGGCAAAAGTTTGTGACATCACCGGTAAAAGACCTCGAGTAGGTAATAATGTATCGCACGCGAACAACAAGACCAAGCGTAAGTTTTATCCAAACTTGCACAAAAAAAGCTTCTATGTTCCTGAAGAAGATGCTTGGATCACGTTGAAAGTTTGTACCAAAGCCCTTAGAACTATCAATAAAAAAGGCATCACTGCTGTATTGAAAGAAGCTCAGGACAAAGGATTCATTGTAATTAGATAATCATCGGGTTTACCCAATAAATAATATAAAGCGATGGCTAAGAAAGGTAACAGAGTTCAAGTGATTATGGAATGTACGGAGCACAAAGCTACCGGTCTTCCAGGTACTTCAAGGTACATCACTACCAAAAACCGTAAGAACACTACCGAAAGATTGGAATTGAAGAAATTCAACCCAATTCTTAAGAAAATGACGGTTCATAAAGAAATTAAATAATTTAGGCAATTGCTTAGGCAACCTATAAAACCTCAAAGATATGGCTAAGAAAGTAGTAGCAACCCTGAAAAAA
>CAZLJT010000291.1:0-4473 GCA_964559905.1 uncultured Aquiflexum sp. | reverse complement strand
TTCCAATTGCCATTATCCAAAGCGGAACAACCAAAGAAGAAAAGATTGTAGCCGGGATAATACAGGATATCCTGGCCAAATCCAAATCCTCTGGAATTACTGCCCCGGCCATCATCATTGCAGGCGAGGTGGTCAGGGAAAGTTATAGGTTGAAGGATATTTACCAGGAGGCTATAACTTTGGAAATAAGGTAGAAACCTGCCATCCGGCAGGCTGGTGTGCCTTCGGCGAAATATGATTCTCGAAATAAGGTGGAAATATGCTCTGCCCCGGAAGACAGGTTCACGAAATATGCCTCCGGCGAAGTATTTTTCATGAAATAAAATTGAAATATGCTATGCATTTAGCAGATAGGTTTGCGAAATAAGTAGAAATATATTCTTAGAATAGGTATTTATTGAAATACAATTTAAAAAGGCCTCAAGAAAAAGTGAGGAGCCAAATGACATAAAATAGCTCATAATATTTCCACTATATTTCAATTTATTTCCATCATATTTCAACTGTATTTCCTTTATATTTAAAATCTAAAATATGAATTCTCTCTACCCCATCTTTCTCAAAGTGCATCAATTGAACATCCTTTTGGTCGGGGGTGGATTTGTGGGGACGGAGAAGCTTTCTTTTTTGTTGAAAAGCAGTCCCAAAGCCCAAGTGACAGCGGTTTCCAAGGAATTCAATGAAGAGTTTTTAAAATTGGCACATGACGCTCCCAACGTGACTTTGATTGAAGATATATATCATGAAAAGTACCTTGGCGCCAAACATATTGTCATTGCCGCCACTGATGATAAGGCTGTCAATAAGCAAATCCACGATGAGGCCAAGGAGCGCTATTTATTGGTCAATGTGGCAGACACTCCTGAACTCTGTGATTTTTATCTTGGTGGTATCGTGACCAAAGGCAATGTCAAAATTGCCATCAGTACCAACGGCAAATCCCCAACCACAGCCAAAAGACTCCGACAGCTTTTGGAGGAAGTTATTCCTGAAGATATCAATGAATTGGTGGAAAACATCAACAAATACCGAGAGACTTTAAAAGGAGATTTTGAATACAAAGTCGAGGCTTTGAATAAGCTGACCGAAGGCCTTGTGGAGAAAAGTAAATTCTAAATTCCTTCAATTTATGCCTTAGAATAGTAAGTTTTTCAAATCTTGATTATGAGATGAACTATATCAACGGGTATACCTTCAATAGATTTCACTAAATTGGAAAACTCAACTTTTCTCAAAGAATCAAGTATAAAGCCAAAAACATTAACCTCATTTATATTTACTATTTTTGATTTCTTCTTTTTCCTTTGAAATGAAGGAACCAACTTAATTTGGATGTCCAGGAATGTGTTTCGCTATAAATGAAAAAATAAAATCAATGTTTAAATTCCTCAACTGCTTTATTTTATTGTTGATTTTTGCGATGGCTTCCACAAAGCTATTTGCTCAAGAAAAGTTTGAAAGGGAGAGTCGACTGAAGCGCAGTGATGTCCCGGAAAAAGCTTTGCATTTTATTGATTCTTTGGATATAAAAAGTAAGGTTAAATGGTATTTTGAGCAGGGCCTTGAGCGGACTAGTATAGAAGCCAAATATAAGAAAGATAAAAAAAGACATAGTATAGAATTTGATTCACTCGGAAATATTGAAGATGTTGAAATCGAATTACAATGGAAAAAATTGCCAATAAAGCTTCAGAATTCCATCAATTCCCAACTTCAGAAAGATTGTACCAAACACAAAATTGAAAAGGTCCAAATTCAATTCACAGGTGACTTGGAGGCATTGTTTACTAAATTAAAAATACCTGAGAAAGTTGTCCCTTTAACTACTAGATATGAAATTATAGTGAAGTGCTCATCAAATAATAGTGTGAATCTATTCGAATACTTATTTAGTGAGGATGGGGTAGTAATTTCCAGGTCAAAAATTATTTTTAAAAACAGTAGTAACCTTGAGTTTTAGCAGACTAATTCCTTTCCTTTTGTGCTTTCTTTTTGCGGGTACAGTTGTGGCACAAAGTACTTATGAGGCAGGATTGCTTCCAGCTTTTAATTTAAATAAAAAGTTAAAGCATGATTGGTCAATTAACTCAAGAATAGAGTCCCGTCAACTTTTTTTGAGTGGTGGGAGTGATGAAGACCGGATTAGTCAATATGATTATGTGCTTACGGACATTTCCATGATTGCAGCCAAAAAGGTTGGTTTAGATTCCAGGATAGCAGGTGGATACTTGATGAGAATTGAAGATGGAGAAATAATCCATAGGTTTTCGCAGCAGTTTACCATTGTAAAACGGAAGTTTGGATTTAGGTTGGCTCATCGTTTTTTAACGGATCAGACCATTTCCCCTGTTGAAAAAACCGAGTTTCGATTGAGGTACAGACTTACTGCCGAAATCCCCTTTGATGGAAAATCCGTGGACCCCAAGGAATTTTATCTGAGACTCAACAATGAATATGTCAATAGCTTACAGGATTTCAACTATGATCTTGAAATAAGATTGGTTCCACTACTTGGGTATGCTATAAACACTAAGAATAAGGTGGAAATTGGTTTGGATTACCGAATCGACTCCTTTTTGGCCAATAATCCCAGTCAGAGTTTTTGGACAAGTTTGAATTGGTTTATCGATTTATAAGGATTGATTTGTCCGGGATTGTGCTTTTAAAATTACTGTATTCTACATTTTAGGGTTATTCTTTGTTACAATCCAAAGCCATTCCTAAATTGAGCTTAAATCCATACGAAATCCGATCTATGAAAAATCACCTACTTCTGTTTTTTGTTTTTTCTCTGTTCTTTTTCAACCAACTTCATGCACAAACAGCCCCAGACTTTAAAAAAATCGATGCATACTTTGAACAGATGGTCAAAGATTGGGATGTCCCTGGAGCCAGTATTGGAATCGTAAAAGATGGAAAGCTTGTTTTTACCGGGAATTATGGAATCAGGGAAGTTGGAAAAAATGAGAAACCGGATTCCAACACCCTTTATGCCATCGCTTCCAATTCAAAAGCCTTCACATCGGCTATAATCGGTATGTTGGTTCAAGAGGGTAAAATGGGCTGGAACGATAAAGTGAGAGATTACCTGCCTTATTTCTCCCTGTATGGCGATCCTTGGATAAGCGCTAATGTAACTATTCGAGATCTTTTGAGCCATAGGGTAGGTTTGGGCACATTCAGCGGGGATGTCATTTGGTATAAGTCCGAAGCAGATGCTGAGGAGTTGATCAAACGGGCAGGCAAAGTACCGCAGGCTTATGACTTCAGGTCTGGTTACGGTTATTCCAATCTGATGTACATCACAGCAGGTGAGGTAATCAGGAAAGTCTCTGGTAAAAGTTGGGGGGAGAATGTGCAGGAAAGGATATTGAAACCCCTTGGTATGGACAGGACAATCACCACAGCCAAAGATCTGGACAAGAAAGGCAATTATACTACAGCACATGGAAGAGAGGAAGGGAAAAACTTTCCCATTGCGTTTGAGGATTGGGAAACAATTGGAGCTACGGGCGGAGTGATTTCATCGGTCAATGATGTAGCCAAGTGGATGATTTTCAACCTGAACCATGGAATTCATGGGCAAGATACCTTGCTGAAAAGGCAGACCCGAAATTTAGTCTGGACTATGCACAATGTCAATATCGTTGACCATACATCCAAAAATGACTTGGGAAGGCATTTCAGTGGTTACGGACTGGGTTGGAACATTGGGGATTTTCACGGTAACTTTATGGTAGGACATACAGGGGGCTATGATGGAATGATTACAGCGGTTACTTTAATCCCTGACCAAAAGTTGGGTGTCGTAGTTTTGACCAATGGACACAAAAGTCCGATTATGGCAGCAACCTATTATGCCTTGGATCAGATGTTGGGAACTGGTGAGAAAAATTGGTCTGCTGATTTGCTTAAAAGATCCAATGAAAATGAGCTTAGAGATACTCGTATAGTAGATATCAAGGCAAATCTAATTCCTAATACCAAGCCATCGCTAATTCTTTCAGAATATGGGGGTATTTTTAATTCTGAAATTTATGGTGATATTGAGGTAAAGCTAGAAGGAGATAATTTACGACTACTATTTTCAAATTCACCTAGATTGAATGCCAGTTTAAGGCATTGGCACCATGATACCTTTGAAATCATCTGGGACGAAAAACATGCTTGGTTTAATTTCGGTACGGTTAAATTCAACATGGACAACAATATGAAAGTCATCAGCATGGATTTCGATGTGCCGAATGATGATATTTTCTTTGAGGAATTGAAGCCGAAGAAGGTGAAATAATCCCGCAAAGTCACAAAGACGCAAAGAATATTTTAATAACCTCAAAACAATCCCTAAATCATGATCAAGAAAAAAACGCCATTTTCCAGAAGAGATTTTGTCAAAGCTTCACTACTTAGTGGTGCTGGTTTTATGATTGTACCCAGACATGTTTTGGGAGGGCCGGGATTTGTTGCGCCTAG
>CAZLJT010000290.1:0-4537 GCA_964559905.1 uncultured Aquiflexum sp. | reverse complement strand
CATAAGGAGTGAAATACTGGTAGCAGAGGTATTGGCCTATGTTTTCGTCTATAATTGCGATCTGTACATTTCGGATGTGATCCACTCCAAATTGTTGCAACTGATCTGAAATTACCTGGCAGACATCCAGCATCTCCTCGGGTTTTTTCATGCCCATGGCAACAGCACGCACTTTCTCCAGTGACGCTTCAATGGCCAATTCACGGTTTTTATTTTCCAGTTCGGCAGTACGTCGCTTTACTGCATCACGGAGTTCGAGGTTTTCTTTAGTGATTTTCTCCAAAGCGATCGTTTCTCCTTCCTGAACCCGCATATCAGGTAGTGACCCATGCTGCTGAATCACTTTCCAACCTGATTGGGTTTCTCGAAGAAAAGTGGAAATCCTGATTTTCGAATAAAATATCCAAATCGACTTGTAGTTGGACAGGCCTTGCCTATCGGAAGGCAGGTCCGATTCACTCAAAACATAGATATCGCATTGCTCATTGACCAGCATCAGGTTCTCCACAGGCAGGACATCGATCTGTCGGTTTCTCATTTCTACTTTTCCGACTACCTCGTTCATTTGAGCCTTGAAAAAAGCGATACCGTCTGTTTTGGAATGGCAGATTTCTGATTCTGAGGTACCGATCATTTCAAAAGTGTCGTCCAGAGTAGAGGAAAAAGTTTCCAGGTCTCCCTTGGTGTAGCTATCCCAATAGATTTCGTAAATTTTTTTAGCTTCCTTTATTTTCTGGTTAAGAGTTGGCATTGAACTTAATTTTCGATAGGTAAAAAGATAATCATTTCTGTTCCTTCACCTTCGGTGTCTGCCTCTCCGGCAAACAAGCTTTTGACCCGAAGATCTCCGCCATGTGACTTGACAATGTCATAACTCAAACTAAGGCCTAGTCCAGTACCGCTTCCTGTAGGCTTGGTAGTGAAGAACGGTTGGAAAATTTTGTCTTTGATGGCTTTTGGGATACCCCCACCATTGTCTTTTATGCAGATCTCTACTCCAGCTGTATTGCCTGCCAGGTCTACAATACGGGTTTGGACCGTTACTTTTGGATGGTAAGTTCCCTCTGAATTACCTGATTCTGCGAAGGTTTTTGCTCTTTGTCCAACTGCATAGAATGCATTATTGATCAAATTCAAAATGACACGCCCTATGTCTTGGGCTACTACGTTTACAAGGGGTAGATTTGGATCCAAATCGGTTTCGAAGTCAGAAGAAAAACTTTTGTCTTTGGCGCGCAGTCCATGATAGCTCAGGCGCAAAAATTCATCTGCAAGGGCGTTGAGATTTGTAGGGTTTTTATCACTGGCATTATTTCTACTATGCTCCAGCATACCTTTTACGATTGAATCCGCCCGTTTTCCGTGGTGTTTGATCTTGGAGAGGTTTTCCTTTAGGTCATTGGATATTTCCAGGACCATTTCCATATTCCCTTTTTCCATCTCTTCTTTCATTTCATCAATGAGTTCCTCACCGACTTCGGAGAAATTATTGACAAAATTCAATGGGTTCTGAATCTCATGGGCGATGCCGGCAGTTAGTTCGCCAAGGGAAGCCATTTTCTCCGACTGTATCAATTGGGACTGAGTGGCTTTCAATTTATTATAGGCTTTTTCAATCTCTTTGGCTTGAACCACTTCCCGCTCTAGATTGCGCTCACGTTCTTTGGCAAGTATGCGCCCAGTTTGAAACTTTACCACTCCGTACACGATCAGACCAAAGCTTAGGAAGTATAAGAGATAGGCCCACCAGGTAGCATACCAAGGGGGTGAGATTTCAAACGTATAGTCAATTTCCTCTGAGACAGTACCAAAGGTGTTTTTTGCCCTTACCCGGAAGGTGTAGGTACCCCAAGGGAGATTGGAAAACTCCCGGTACACCTTGTCTTCCCAATCACTCCAGTCAGCATCCAACCCCTCCAAGAATGTCTGGTATCGAATCTGATTTTCCCTGATAAAATATGGAGCCGAATAATCAAAACGGATCCCATTCCCTTTAAAGGCAATTTTCGGAATTGACCCCGCTAAATACTCCTTTGGTGCCAAATTATTTTCTCCGGTCACAATGGAGTTGAAATACACAGGAACAGGATGATCTATTTTATAGTCTTTGTTCGGGTCAAGCCTTATTAAACCCTCATCGGTACCAAACCAGATTACCCCACTAGGTTCTGTATATGCAGATGCTACTCTGCTGGAGTTGATTAAGTTGAAGGGGTAGGATTGAAGTATGAAAGTGCCATCTGCTTGACGGACAGCCAATCGCTTTTCTCCCTTAAAATCCAAATAAACATTGCCGGTTTCTGCCACTCCTAATCCATAAGTATCCAAGTTGATATTGGCTATTTCGTCAGAAAAACTAAATATGGGGTCGCGCTCAAATTCCTGTGTACCTGAATCAAAAAAATAAAAGCCATCTATACCTGAAGTATACACCTTTCCTTCAATGGGGCCTACTGCTAAGCCTGACAAACCTCTGATTCCATCTTTTTCTTTGAACTCTTCCACCCTGGCATTGGGCACATCCAGATTACCGGAAGCTGTTTTTGCAAAAATTATCCGAAAAAGGATTCCTGCTTGCGTACCACCCCATAATTCGCCCTCTTTGTTTTCCGCTAAGCTGTAAACAGAGCGGTTTACTCCGGAAATAGGACCTATGTTTTCGTATTCATACTCCCCATTTCTGCCAAGCTCCCGTTTGAAAACCTGTATGCCAAATCCACCGCTGATAAAAACATAACCTGGATGGAATTCAGAGATCACAACCTGTAAGGTCTGGAAGTTTTCTGTGTCTTTGACCATGGTTGCTTTTTCACCTTTGATTTCGAAAATCCCCACTCCGGTGCCAAGCAACTGATTGTCGTCTTCGGCAAGCCCAAATACTTGAGTATTTGGGATGCCCTCTACTTTTTTGACAATCCCATCCGACTTATCGATGTACAGGATGTTGGTAGAGGTACCAATATATAAATTATTGTCATTTGCCTTAAGCGACAAAGGACTTCCTATTTCATGTTCCTTAGAATTGAATCTGGTTATGGGTGAAAAAATTTCAATTTTCGAAAGTCCACTATTTGTACCCACCCATACATTGTAGGTGTTGTCCAAGTGGAAGGCGTAGACGCTTTGGTCAGTAATCGAGTTTTTTGTATTAAAATGGGACTTGATTTTACCCTCCTGGTCAATAATAAAAAAACCGTGGCCCAGTACGCTTAATGCATAGGTATCGTCCGGAAGTGCCAAGGCTTTGTACAAACTTCTTTCCTGAAGGAGAGAGTCTATTTCAGTTTGAAAGGGAATGAAATCCTGCCCATTATAATGAAATAGACCACCGGAAAACGCGCCAACTAAGAATTCATCCGGATTTTGATAGGGTAACAAAACCTGCACCCTTTCTTCACCCAAAAATTCGCTTTTGGGGACTAACTCCAAACTTCCATCTTTTTCTTTAAACAAGCCGAGATTCATTTGATGCGTGAAATAGGTATCATTCAGGCTAAACCCATACATAAATTCCGTGTCGGGTTTCCAAATTTTGATACTGCTTGGCTGATTTTCGGTTCTTGGGGTATAAATGAAAATTGCTTCCCTTGCCTGAAAGTAAATTTTCTCTTTACTCTCCCTGATTGACCAAATATCATTGAAAACCATATCCGCAGGAAAGCCCGATAAAAGTGATCTTTCGACAGCCTTGCCAGTAGAATCAGAAGTTACAATTCCAAAGTCACCCAAAGAACCAAAATAAAAAGTGCTGTCCGAGGCAAGCAAAGTGGCCCTGACATTGGTATTGAATTCGGTGGTAGGAGAGGCAAGTAACTCCCAGTTTTTTCCATCAAACTTTTGTAAGCCTGAGCTTGTGCCGACAAAGAGAAACCCATACTTGTTCTGATTGACATTCCAAACTTGTTGTCCCGCAAGATTAACGTCCCCAATAACATAATTGGTGTAGCTGGGAACTCCTTTGGAAGCATTGACTTGGGCTTGCAATGTGAAGGAGGTATGGAGGATAAAAAACAAAAGAGGTAAAATTACCGATACCTTGCTATGTCGATAAAAGCTGTGGTTTGTTTCCATGGATTTATTTTTTCTTTAAATAATCAATTAAATTATCAGTAAGGGCAGCTCCCCTATCGAGTTAAGTCAAAGGTAAATGAATGATAAATACTGTTCCACTTCCTATTTGACTTTCCACCCTTATTTCCCCCCCATGTGCCTTTACAATATCATAAGATAAGGATAATCCCAATCCTGTACCCTGTCCTGTGGGTTTAGTAGTGAAAAAAGGCTGAAAGATTTTGTCTTTGATGGAGGAGGGTATGCCGGGGCCGTTGTCTTTTATAGAAATCTCTACCCCCCTGCCCCCCTCAAGGGGGGAGGTGGTAACGATGACCATTGGCTGTAGGGACAGGGCGTGCCCTGTCCCTACAGCCTGAAAGGCATTATTGATGATATTCAACAGTACCCTACCGATGTCCTGCGGCACCACATTCACTTTAGGTAAATTCGGATGGAAGTCTGTTTTAAAGTCAGCATTGAAAGA
>CAZLJT010000289.1:0-4565 GCA_964559905.1 uncultured Aquiflexum sp. | reverse complement strand
CTGCATCTGGAAGAAAAGGAATTGCATGGCTTATTGACCCTGATGATGTGAAGTCACTAGACCTTTTTGAAAACCAGATTCTGGAAGCCATTCAATTGAAAATTGATTTTATTTTTTTAGGAGGCAGCCTTATCCAACAAAACAGTATCTACGATATCATTAGATTTATTAAAAAAACAGCAGAGCATATTCCTGTAGTTTTATTCCCTGGAAATTCCCTTCAATTCAGTCCATTAGCAGATGCGATGCTGTTTCTCTCTTTGATTTCAGGTAGAAATTCTGACCTGTTGATCGGGCAACATGTCAGTGTGGCGCCTCTCCTTGAAAAGAGTAAAGTGGAAGTACTTCCCACGGGATATATGTTGGTAGACGGAGGTCAAACTACCGCTGTACACTATATCAGTCAGACTATCCCTCTCCCCAATCACCACCCCGAATTGGCCGCAGCAACAGCCCTTGCAGGAAAATATCTGGGAATGCGCTATTTCTATCTGGATGCCGGAAGCGGAGCCCCAAATCCGGTTTCGGCTGAACTTATCCGCGAAGTAAAGCAAAAAACAATGTCACCGCTGATTGTCGGTGGGGGATTAACATCCCTGGAAAAAATCAAAACAGCCTATCATGCCGGGGCAGATGTGGTGGTAATCGGAAATGGTGCCGGAAAAAACCCAAAGCTCCTCTCCGAAGTTTCTGCTTACTTAGAATCGATTAGGGTATTGGAGAATTGACAGAGACTGTTATCTCTAGTTTGTCAATTAAAACAACATTGTTTCCAGTTCTGACCAAAGTCCCTTTAGGGACACGATGTGGGTAGAAAAAAGCTATTAATGAATGTTTTGTTGTGCCTTTAGGTCCAATATGATTTTCTATCAATATTTTGTCCCTAAAGGGACAAGAATCAGAGCATGGATTTAAATTGCTTTAGAAACCTCACATCGTTTTCCGTGAAAAGCCTTAAATCCTTGATCTGATATTTAAGCATGGCTATTCTCTCGATTCCCATTCCAAATGCAAATCCTGTGTACTTTTTGGAATCAATGCCGCAGTTTTCCAATACATTGGGGTCAACCATTCCTGAACCACCTATTTCTACCCAACCTGTTCCCTTACAAACATTGCAGCCTTTGCCTCCACACAGCTGGCAACTGATATCGATCTCAGCACTTGGTTCTGTAAATGGGAAAAATGATGGCCTGAACCTTACTTTGGTTTCCTTGCCGAACATCTCTTTGGCGAAATGATACAAGGTGTTTTTCAGATTAGCAAAACCCACATTTTCATCCACATACAAGCCTTCCACCTGATGGAAAATACAATGGGCACGTGCAGATATGGCTTCATTACGATAAACCCTTCCCGGTGACAAAGTCCGAATAGGCGGTTTCTGATTTTCCATTACCCGTACCTGCACTGAGGAAGTATGTGTTCTCAAGGCGATATCAGGTTTTTTCTCAATGAAAAAAGTATCCTGCATTTCCCTGGCCGGATGGTTTTCGGGAAAATTCAGCGCGGTAAAATTATGCCAATCATCTTCTATTTCAGGACCTTCAGAAAGGTTGAATCCTATACGCTCGAAAATTTCAATGATCCGCTGACGGGTTGCAGTCAACGGATGTATTCCTCCTGCGCTAACCATCGTAGGTGGCAACGTCAGGTCAATGTCTGAAGATTTTGACTTTTTAGAAGTAGCATTGACTTTTTCAATCAATTCCTGAAATTTTTGGTCGGCGAGTTCTTTGACTTCATTGACCAATTGTCCATAATCCCTTTTTTGGTCATTGGGGATATTTCTCATTTCAGCAAAAAGCTCTCCTACCACACTTTTCTTGCTGATATATTTCATCCTGTAAGCCTCCAACTCATCTGCATTGCCGGCATCTGCCGAAGCGATGGAAGATTTGATGGCTTTTATTTTTTCCTGATGCATTTGTTGTCTATTTTTCAGAATCACAAATCTAAAAGATTCCTATTGATTTAGAGAGGTATTTTGAAGTTTATGTCTTAAGGAGGACATGTGTTGGCAGAATAGATCCAAGAAAAAACACCCAAAGCTGCCTTAACAGAATTATTCTTAGAGCTGAAAACAAATCGAACTCCTGCCTTAGTCGAAAGAATAGTAACTGATATTGATGCCATAGTCAGGATAGAGAGTTTCCCTGGCTGGCAAAAGAAGATTTCAGGAGAAAGGGAGGCTCTGAAATCACTAAAGAAGGCCTTACTAAAATGCCAATTCCACAAAAATCAGGTTTTGTTTGATAGAGCTTAAGGTATACCAAGGAGTATTATTGAGTTTTTGAACACCAAAGAATATGAAAAAGGCTGGAAGTTCTTTTGTTTTGAAGTGCAAGAGATTTGGTTTACCTCTTTTAAAATGTTCTCCAAATTATTTTCAATTCTAATCTTTATTCTAATTCATGCAAAAGGCTTTTTTGAATGATCCAATCTCTTATTTGAATGATGTTGTCCAATCCGCTTTTTACTACATCTTTTTGGATTTCAAAATCTTTCGTACGGTCAATTTTTCCAGAAAAAATTCGGATGGAGAATGATTTATTGTGTTTTTGAAGCTTTGCACCTGTTGGTAAGTTTTGCTTGACTTTATACTCCATCTCTTCTGAAAATCCATAGAAAGTAGCATCTACATTTCCCTGTCTCAATTTATGAAGAAAAGTAACTCCCTTTAACCTTGAATCAAAAAGCATTGGCCAATCACTGTTATGTGGCACAATCCCTGGTTTTTTCATGTACAAGCTGGGGAATTCTTTTTGCTTAAAATGGTAATAGTCCTGCCAAAATTTTTGGACTGAAGGTGAGTTGATAGGCCTGTATCCTCTTCTCAGTTTTTCAATGGCAATTTTAAGCAAAGAACTTTTAAAGATATTTCGTTTTGAACCTGTAAACTCTAGTCTATTGGCTACTGATTCATAGGTAATAAAATTGTCAAAATCATTTTGAGTTTCGCAATATTTCTGGGGGGCGAATAGAACCGTGTAAGCTTCGTCGCATTCTCCCTTTTTTAAATGCTGTTGCGCCCTCTTCTCATAGCGATCAAACTGTTCGTTTTGAAATATTGCGTCCAATTTATTTTCAATCAGCAGAAAGATTTTCTTTTGATCTGAAACATAGGAAAAGAGAATGTCTGTTTCTCCCAAACCAATTTGAGACATACTTTTCCAAGTACCATTTAGGGAAGTAAGAATAGGAAGTTGGAGTTCACAAACAAACCATTCAGCAAAAGTGATGTCAGTTGATAACTCTTCCAGAAGAATCAAATCTATATCCCTTTCCTGGATAGCCTCAACGGGCAAAATGCTATTTTCCATATCGATTGATGATTTTTAAATATAAAAGTTCTTTTCGAAATGTACTTAAATTCAAGAGATCTTGAAGCCAATTTTGTTTGCTAATGGACTTTCCAATTTGAAGGGAAACCTTTTTCTATTCCTTTTCTATGAAGGCCAATTTTCATCACTCAGAATGACCGGTCCATTGCTTTCACCACCCTTTTAAAAATCACCGTTATCTGTTGGCCGAATCTTAAATCTTATATCTAGTGTTTTGTGTCTTGTGTCTCAAATCTCGAATTTCGAATCTCACATCTCGAATCTAAACCCTACCAACTCCTGCCCCCACCACCCCAAGGTCTTCCTGTTGGACCTTCTTGGGCAGGTTGAGGTTTGAAATTACCGATGATATAGGTAAAAGAAACCAAACCATACCTTGTCAAGACTCTGGTGAAAGTATCTTCAATGGCGACATCGTTAATAGTTCTGGCTATCGCGTTATTTTGATTGAGCAAATCAAAAATGGATAGCTTCAACTCCCCTTTATTGTCTTTTAGGAACCGATAGCCTGCTTCAATATTCCAAAGCCAAACTGATTGATCCAAATCAGCGGACAGGCCACTGAAGATATTATTGTTGACAATATTGGAAACAAAAAGTTTCCCCCCATTGGGAGAATAATAGAGTCGGATATTGGAGGATTGGATATAATAATTATTGTCTAATGTAGCCTGTAGACTACTGTTGACTATGGTATAGGTACCCGTTGTGGATAGGGTAAAATCCAGGTCTTTGGAGATATTGGAGGTCAAAGTCAAGCCCTGACTAAGGTCAATATTATCGTTGAAATTCTTCTGAAAGTTGATCACACCGGGAGTTCTGTTGTAAGAAACACTGGTATTGGAATTGAACTGGGACTTGATTTTTTTGATAGGGGAACCGTAGGTAACAAACAACCTGGACCTAAACTGACCGGAAAGATTTTCAGGCCGGGTGATTTGCCCACCTGATCTGAGCAGTGTTTCATTATTGATCAAAGTATCTCTTACCGCTACGAAGGTATTGTTACCGATAAAATCTTCCGTCAATGAAAGAAACAGGAAGGTGAAAAAGGTTTTGGACTTTTCTATATTGATTTTGGAGTAGTTGGTAAATACTGTATGTGAAAATGCCTGTCCCAGATTTGGGTTTCCTATGGAAAGCTGTAGTGGATTTTGGTTGTTGATGACATTTTGAAGCTGATTGACACTTGGCTCTTGGGTGTTGGTTCTATACCTCAAC
>CAZLJT010000288.1:0-4571 GCA_964559905.1 uncultured Aquiflexum sp. | reverse complement strand
GAAATCCTCAGTACCAAAGTTAAAATGACTGTGGTGGGAGGAAAGGTTGTATTTCAGGCGGATTGAGATTGTGGAATTAAATGAGACGGAAGTCGGGAGACCGAAGACGGAAGAATGCATGAATAAGATTTACGGTTGGAAATCATTTTTGAACAATCGGGTCGAAAAGCTTTCCCTTGTCATTTCGAACGTAGAGAGAAATCTGTAACACCTATGAGAGTATAGACTTCTCTCCACGATAATTATCGGGATCGAAGTGACAAGGCAAAGTCTATTCGTCTTCTTGTTGCTTTTACAAGTTCGCTGTGTCAATGGCTTCTACTTGTCATATCGAACGTAAATGTTTGGTGGTTGCGGATAGATTGATCCTAATAGTTCATCGATAGGCCTATTTCAAGTTTATATCAATTCTTTTTCTACCATATTTCAACATTAACCAGACTAACTTTTGCTCTAGGAATATTCGGTGCGCTAAGAATTCTGGTATATTTCAATAATATTTCTACTGTATTTCCACCATATTTCTAAATTAACCCAATAACCCAAAACAATGGAAGGAAAAATTTTCGAAAACATCGATAATTATATCAATGCTTTTCAGGGTGAAACTAAAGAGATTTTGGAGAAGATTCGGGAAGTTGTCAGAGAAGCAGCCCCTGAGGCTACAGAATCCATCAACTATGGTATCCCTACATTCAAGTTAGCAGGGAATTTGGTCCATTTCGCAGCTTACAAAAACCATATTGGTTTTTATCCCGCACCATCAGGAATGGAAGAGTTTAAAAGGGAGGTTGCAACTTATAAGACAGGAAAGGGTACCATGCAGTTTCCATTGAATAAACCAATACCATATGAATTGATTTCGGCAATGGTACAATTCAGGGTTGAAGAAAACAAAATAAAAGCTTCCAAAAAACGAAAATGAAAAAATTACAAAACAACACCGCACTACAGATACAAAAGCCTGTTCAGGAAGTTTATGATGCCATCGTTGATCCATCAAAAATGAGCATGTATTTTATTTCCAAAAGTACCGGCCAAATGGAAGAAGGCAAAACAGTTTGGTGGGATTTTCCGGAATTTGAGGAATCCTCACCTGTCAGAATAGGTAAAATGAAACCCAACGAACTGATCCCCTTTTATTGGGATCTCGGGGAAAAGGAATTTGAAGTTGAAATACCGACCTCTCAACTCAGAGCCTGAAAAGAGATCAAACAAACAATTTCTGGGCTTCCAATATCTCAATCTTATTGCCTATCTCACAACCCCAACCTCTGAGATTACCATGTCGCAATTGGGATAAGACAAATAGAAAGACATTGTGAAGTGCTCCTCGCAATGACGCGGAAGTCTAATTACTTTTCGTCTCGCCTCTCGCTTCTCGTCTCTCGCTTCTAACCCCCACCTCATTGCTTCTTGAGTCTTAAAACCTACCTTTGCTGGATGTCAGAAAACGCCATTCAAAAATATACGGGATTTTTAAGCCATTTAGGGATCGAATCCTTAAATGACATGCAGGTGGATTTTATACAAGAGGCGCAGCAAACAGATAATCTGATGCTGCTCGCACCTACCGGTTCCGGAAAAACTTTGGCCTATCTCCTTCCCCTCATAGACGATTTGGATGAAAACCTCAGAGCAGTGCAGGCATTGATAGTGGTTCCTTCCCGGGAGTTGGCCATTCAGATTGAGCAGGTATTTAAATCCCTGAAAACCAATTTCAGGGTCAGCACATGCTATGGAGGACATGCTGTGAAAATTGAACAGAACTCCTTATCGGAAGGTCCGGCATTGGTCATCGGAACACCGGGAAGGTTATCCGACCATGTGCAAAGGGAATCCTTTAAAATGGACAATATCCGGATGATTGTGTTGGATGAATTTGACAAATCCCTGCAAATGGGTTTCCACGAGCAGCTGAGAGGGATATTCCGGGCATTAACCGGTACCGAAAGGCACTTCTTGACTTCTGCCACCAAGCTGGACAGGATGCCGGATTTCATTCCATTCAGCAGACCACATCAGGTAAATTACCTCAAAGATGAGGCTGATTCCAAATTGGAACTCAAGCTCATCCATACCTCAAGCAAGGTGAAAGTAGAGACCTTGATGCGCCTAGTTGCCGGATTTCAGCATGAGGCTTGCCTGGTTTTCTGCAACCACAGGGATGCAGTGGACAGAATCAGCTTATTGTTGACGGATTATGATTTCGAACATGGGGTATTGCATGGAGGAATGGAACAGATTGACCGGGAAAAAAACCTCATCAAATTCCGCAGTGGGGTGTATAACCTGTTAATTGCCACTGACCTCGCTTCAAGGGGTTTGGATATTCCGGAAATCAAGCATGTGGTCCATTATCAATTGCCTCCCCGGATTGATGCCTTTACCCACCGAAACGGAAGAACTGCGAGGATGCATGCGGAAGGCCAGGGTTACCTGATTTTGGCCAATGATGAGGAGCTTCCTGAATACATAGATAAATCTGTAGAGGAAATCGAAGTTTCAGAAATACTCCCCTTGCCTACTCCCACCGATCTTGCCTGCCTTTACATCAGCGCGGGGAAAAAAGATAAAATCAGCAAGGGGGATATAGTGGGTCTTTTGACCAAAAAGGGCGGACTCACAGGTTCCGATATCGGTTTGATTACCATTTTGGATTTCGCATCCTATGTGGCTGTTAAAAGAACTCTTGCCAAAAAAACAATTTCCAAAATCAATAATGAGAAATTGAAAAAAGTGAAAGTAAGGGTAGCAGAAGCCAGCTAATGGCATCATCTTTTTCAAGGATAAAGTCTTCCTCAAATCAAGCCGGATTGAATCAGTTATATCCGGTTTTCTTATCTTCCTTTCACTTCTTTCTTCTTGCTACTTACACAAAATTTGAATTTATTTGAGTTTAATTGAAAAAATGAAAATTCTCGTACTAAATTCAGGAAGCAGTTCCCTTAAATACCAGCTTTTTGAAATGCCTAATGAAAAACCCCTTTGCAGTGGTCTGGTAGATAGAATAGGATTGGAAAATTCAACTCTAACCCATAATTTCCATAGAAACGGCGAAAAAGAAGTTTTCAAAATAGAAGGAAAAATCAAAGATCATGAAGAAGGATTGCTGGCAGTCAACAAACTATTGCTTGACCCTGAAAAAGGGGTCATTTCTTCAGTCGATGAGGTTGTTGCTATAGGACACAGGGTAGTCCATGGTGGGGAACAGTTTGCCTCCACCACCCTCATCACCAATGCAGTAAAGGACAGAATCAAAGAACTTTTTGCTTTGGCGCCTTTACATAATCCACCAAATTTCATTGGAATAACCGTAGCTGAAAGGGTTTTCCCAAATGCTCAGCAGATCGCGGTTTTTGATACTGCTTTCCATCAAAGTATGCCTCCGCGGGCCTATCGCTATGCCATCCCGAAGGAACTTTATACAGATTTCGGAATCAGGGCTTATGGCTTTCATGGAACAAGCCACCTGTATGTTTCAAAAAAGGCAAATGAATACCTGAATAACCCTGATGCCAAAATCATCACCATTCATCTTGGCAACGGCAGTAGCATGACTGCCATTAAAGGCGGTCAATCCATTGACCACAGTATGGGACTCGGACCAATGGGCGGATTGGTGATGGGCACGAGAAGCGGGGATATTGACCCTTCCATTATTTTTCACCTGATCAATGAACGCGGCTTCAAAGCAAAAGAAGTCAATGATATTTTGAACAAAAAGAGTGGTTTACTTGGTCTCTGTGGTCTGAGTGATATGCGCGATGTCAAAAAAGCCATGGAAGAAGGCAATCGGGATGCTATTTTGGCGTATGAACTCTATGCCTATAGGATTCAGAAATATATCGGTACTTTCACAGCCAGCCTCAATGGCTTGGATGCCATAGTATTTACCGCGGGAATTGGTGAAAATGATCCTGATATGCGGGAAGCTGTCTGTAAAAACATGGATTTTTTTGGTATTTCTTTGGATAAATCAAAAAATAAAATCAATTCTTCTGATATTAGAGAGGTTAATGAAAAAGAATCCAAAGTAAAAATCCTCGTTATTCCGACAAATGAGGAATTGGAAATAGGTAAACAGGCATTTGCTTTGATAAATAAACCACAAGACCAATGAACAATGCAGAGCGATTTATCCAGGCTTTTAATTCCATAGAGAATTATCTAAGAAGGAATCTGGAAGCAAGAAACTTTACCAGTTTTTTTAATCTCATTGATGAAGCCAGTGAGGATAACCTTATTGTAAGACAATACAGGGAAGAACTCAGGCTTTTTGGCAATCTCAGAAATGCCATCATGCACTCTGATAGAAGACAAGGGAAACCTGTCGCAGATCCAAGGGAGGATGTGGTTGAGCAGATAGAAAAAATAGTGAAAATGTTGCTGGACCCACCCTTGGTTTCCCAGCACTTTCTATCACCGGTTTTTACGGTTGCCCCGGAAGACCCCATGGTAGAAGTACTCCATGCTATGGTAGAAAAAGATTATAGCCAGGTCCCGATTATCAAAGAGGGTTATATTTTGGGCATGGTCAATTTTGAATCCATTGCCAGATGGATGGCAAA
>CAZLJT010000287.1:0-4573 GCA_964559905.1 uncultured Aquiflexum sp. | reverse complement strand
TTGATTTGATCAATCTCTTCCACACTTGCTTCTGCAATTGACCAGGCAAGTGCGACGTCTTTAATTTCCCCGAAAAGGTTTTCCCGATTGGATTTGCTCAATTTTTTGGAATCATTGATAAATTCATTGGCATAATCTTCCGGTAAAATTACCGCAGCCGCCACGACAGGACCGCAAAGACAACCTCTGCCCACTTCATCGCAACCTGCCTCTAATCTATCGGATTTTAAATTCGGCCTCAGCATCTTCAGCTGTTCTTCTTTCTGATTTATAATATTTATGAATCATTTCGGCCACCAAACCTGTCCATCCTGTCTGATGGGAAGCACCGAGACCAGCACCATTATCTCCATGAAAATATTCATAAAATAAGATATGGTCTTTAAAGTGGGGATCTTCCTGCATTTTCAGATTTTTTCCATACATAGGTCTATGTCCATTTTCATCTTTTAGGAATAATTTGATACATCTCAAGGATAATTCTCTGGCTATAAGGTCCATGGTAACGTAGTTTCCAGAACCCGTAGGGTATTCAATAGAAAATTCTCCCCCATAATAATAATCAAATTTTCTAAGGGACTCAATGATCAAATGATTGATGGGAAACCAAATAGGGCCCCGCCAGTTGGAATTCCCACCAAACATCATCGTATCAGATTCTCCAGGTGTATATTTCACACTCAATACATCACCGTTGATTCGAAGGGTATAGGGTTTCTTTTCATGGTATTTGGAAAGTGACCTGATACCATAATCACTTAGAAACTCATTGGAATCAAGCATTTTATTAAGAATACTTTTCATCCTGTGGCCTCTCAACAATGAAAAAAGCCTTCTTTTTTCAAAGCCCGGCTGTATCCAACTTGATACCAATGCGGCCAGTTTTGGTTTTTCCTTCAAAAAGAAGTCCAACCTCTCCTTAAATTGAGGAAGACTATCAAACATATCCAACCGGATTGATTCCACAGCAAACAGAGGTATAATTCCAACTATTGATTTGAGCTTCATTACTTTCGGTTCTTTTCCGGGCAAATGAAATACATCAAAAAAGAAGTTTTCTTCATCATTCCACAGACTGATGTTTTCGCCGGAGATATTGCTCATAGCACCGGCGATATGCAGAAAATGTTCTAAAAATTTGGTTGCAGTAAACTGATATGTCTTATTGAACTCGCATAGGTCAAGAGAAATTCTCATCATATTCAGAGAGAACATAGCCATCCAGGAAGTAGCATCTGCCTGTTCCAGCTTACCCTTATACCTATGGGCATGTGACCTGTCAATGACCGATATGTTATCCAGCCCCAAAAAGCCACCTTCAAATATATTCTTACCTTCACTGTCTTTTTGATTGACCCACCAGGTAAAATTGATCATAAGCTTATGGAATGCTCTTTCCAAAAATTCCTGATCCCCTTTGCCATCATTCATTTTTTTGTCAATCTGATAGACTCTTTGAACAGCATAGGCATGAACAGGTGGATTGACATCGCTGAAATTCCATTCATAGGCTGGGATTTGCCCATTTGGATGCATGTATGATTCATTGAGGAATAGCAGTAGTTGTCCTTTTGCAAAATCAGGATCAATCCTTGAAATCGGCACGCAGTGAAAAGCAGAATCCCAAACTGCATACCAAGGATATTCCCACTTGTCAGGCATAGAAATAATGTCTTGGTTATAAAGGTGTCTCCAATCACTGTTTCGGCCCTTTTTCCTCTCCTTCGGGGGAGAATAACGACCTGGATCACCATCTAACCACCTATCAATATTGTAATAATAAAATTGCTTTCCCCACATCATGCCGGCGTATGCCTGTCTTTGGATATTTTTCATATCCTCACTTTTTACTCTTTCTTGTAATTCGTTGTAGAATTCATCCGCATCATTGATTCTTTCCTTCAGAATTTGATCGCAGCTTGCGACGGCTTCTGCAGTTTTTTGATGAGTCATCCGGAATTTCACCCTTTCAGATCCACCTGCAGGTATTTTCAATTTATATATAGCAGCTGCTTTGGTCCCATAATTATTTGGATTCAGGTGCCTTGAAAACCTGTGAACAACATAATCATTGATAGCATCTTTGAGATACATTTTCTCATTGGGAATATTATAGAGTTTTTCACGGTTGGTTTCATTGTCACAGAATTTGAATTCAGGATCACCATCAAAATTAAAAAAGTAATTTCCCCTGTTTGGAGAAAAGGCTTTGATTTGCTTCTCTCCACTTAAAGATAATTTGGGAATAAAGGGTTCATGACCTGTATGCCAGGTCTTCCTGAACCAAATAGTGGGTATTACCCATATTTCCGCATCTTCAGGACCTCTATTATATATTGTGGCGAATGCAGCAAGATCATCGATGTCATTTTTGGCATATTCCAGATAAATATCAAAATATTCGTCTTTATCAAAAATCCCCGTATCAATAATTTCAAATTCCGGATCAGATTTGGTTCTTCGCCTGTTTTCTTCCAATAATGTTTGATATGGGAATTCAGACTGAGGATACTTATACAGCATCTTCATATAGCTGTGCGTAGGGGTGGAATCCAAATAATAGTAGAGTTCCTTTACATCCTCTCCGTGGTTTCCCTGATGACCGGTTAGTCCAAAAAACCTTTCTTTCAACATTGGATCTTTACCATTCCAGAAAGCCCATGCGAAACATAGATTTTGCTTGAAATCAGAAATCCCACCTATTCCTTCCTCACCCCACCTATAAGCTTTGCTTTTGGCTTCATCATGGGTCACATTATCCCATGCAGCACCATTTGGGCTATAGTCTTCCCTTACCGTTCCCCATTGTCGTTCGGTCAGATATGGCCCCCATTTCTTCCAGTGTTTTTTCCTCTCTTTGTCTTCCTGAAGCCTTATTTTCTCTGTATTCATTAGATTTTAATCCAAATAACCAAACCGAATTTACTATATTTTATAATACTTCGATTATTCTGATAATAGCTTTACTGAAATAATATTCCCTAAATTTTATCAGCAATCGATTTAAACGTCTTAATTTGTTGTTTTGGACAAATTTTTTTGCGAGAAAAAATATTTTCTTTCGATTGTTGATTAAACAAATGTAAAACAGGAAAGTTTGAAGGAGATTAAATAATCAGGAAGTCAGAAGACCTTCCCATAAACTGCTGTAGGAGCTAATTTTTTTTTCTGTGACAGGAAGTGAATTTTCCAGAATCTCTGTAAAACAATCTTCAAAACTATCCATCCATTTTTTTGGATCAGTTGGCTGATATTTATGGGAGTTCAGGAAAGATTCCATTTTCAAAAAATCGTATTTATCTGAGGAGATACCTGCTTGGGAATACACAGCATCCAAGGCATTACAATGCTGTTCATATTGACCTTTGACCGGAATCATCATTACCGGTTTACCTAAATACATGGCTTCACATACTGATTCAAATCCAGCTGTACAGACCAATGCCCTACAATCAGCCATTTTTTCTAAAAACAAGACATCATTTACTTGGTAAAACTGGACATTATTTAAGGGTTTGGTTAAGTCAGATGCTCCTTTCTTATCCCAAAAGGCTACAATATTGATATGAGGATTAGCTTTAGCGAAAAGTATAATTTCTTCTCCATACCCGGGATTGACCATATAGGTCAGATAAAAATTGCCATTAGATGGAACTAGTTCCCTTAATTCCCTTCTCAAAAGTGGGGGTAATACATACGTATTTTTTACCTGAACCTGAGCTAAGGGCCGAAATGATAGTGCTAGTTGTTTTTGGGATCTCAATGAAGTAATTTTTGTATTCAGCTGAAAAAGGAGTTTTTCAAGTTGACGGCCTTTAGGATAGGCAAACTCCGGATGATTGATCAGGTATTGGTGCCCTATGGTCCAAAATTGGCATTGAGGTTTGTATATGTAATTATATATACCCCCCAGAATGTCATAAAAATTGAGGATAATATCTGGCTGAGTTTCTAAAACGACTTGGTGTATTTGCTTTAAACTTTTTCTGAATTTATCGTATTTCACCAGATTATGAAAAATAGTCTTCCCTAATTTGATTCCTTTATTTTGTTTGTCTGTCACAAAGTTTGGGCTTTCAAAAAGGATAATCGGAGCATTTATTTTTTGACTGAAAAAATCCGGAATTGTTCTTCTTTTGCTTTTTCCAACACAAACACAGCAAAGTTCAAAACCTCTGTTTTCCAGAATTTGGGCAAGAGCAATAGCCTGGGTCATATGCCCCCTTCCTTCACCCTGGACTACAAACAAAAATTTCATTTTATGGAAGAAGATTAGGAGAATTCAGAAAATCAGGAATTTTATTGAATGCGACAGTTTTGAGCTCCTGAGAATACGCTATTTCAGTTTTCTCCTTTTCAACTGACTTCTTGAAATTTATCTCATTGTAATATATCAATTGCCAAGAACCATCATGGTCTTCGGCCAAGGCACTCATTGTTTCTACCCAATCTCCCGAATTGAGGTATTTGACTCCGTTGATCATTCTGTTTTCCGCCTTATGGATATGACCACAGATAATTCCATCACAACCTTTTGCTTTGGCCATTTTGGCCAACTCTTCTTCATATTGAT
>CAZLJT010000286.1:0-4581 GCA_964559905.1 uncultured Aquiflexum sp. | reverse complement strand
GGTTTTTTATCCCTAGGGATTCATTAGGTGACCTGAATATTTTTGGTAAAAACGCTCAAGTGACGGTAATGGCTTGGGTCAAAAAAGAATCTTCCAAGAGCTGGCAGGCTGTAGCAGGTGTCTGGGATGAAAGTAGGTTAAAAAGACAATATTACATGTTTTTGAATGCTCACTCAAAAACTCATTTCAATGAAATGATACGTTATCCGGCCTCTGGGTTATTACATGGTCATATTTCTGCAACCGGTGGGAAAAGCCCGGGAGAAGTTGCTTGGATTTCCTATTCAAGTTCAAGGGAACCAGTCCCTGAAAACGAATGGACATGCATTGCCATTTCTTACGATGGAAAAGAAATCAAATCTTATATCAATGGAAAGCTAAGTGTTTCGGAATTTACCAATCCTTTTCCGTATGAAGAAGGGATTTTTGATGGCGGGTTAGATGGTGCTGACTTCACTGTAGGTGCCAATTCTGTAGGTGGCAAAATGACCAATCAGTTAATTGGAAAGATTTCTGGGCTTGCGGTATTTGATGCTTCTCTTAATGAAAAAGATATTGAATACCTTCATAAGTATGGATTAGGGATTGATAAGAATTAAAGAAAATAACAGAATGGTCATAATTTGAAAATCTGGATTTCTCTTATTTCAGATAAAGGCCAACCTGTTCATAATAAGTACATTGGAGTAATAAAATTTAAAGGCACATGACCATTGAAAAAGTCTGCATATAATTCCATCATCAAAAAAAGCACCACTAATAATTCCATTATCCGACCCAGAAATGAAGTGCGTTAATCAGCCTCATTTGAAAATTATTAATCATGAAAACTGCCAAGTCATTATTAGTTTTAGTAAGTTTCTTATTGATAACTGTAGGAAAATCCCAGGACAAAGCAATAAAAGAAACAGGAGACTTCTTATTGAATGCAGGGTTTGTACAATATAATATGTTGTACAATCATGAAGTTTTGCAGAGGTCTGAGTTTCCAATTTTACATGGGATTGAGATCTTAAAAATGGCAAATTCTGAATGGAAGAGTTCATTGTCGGTGGCTCCAGGGAAAAATGGAAAAACAAAGATAAAATTTGAGTTAGAATGCTTGGAAGGGGAATTGCGCTCCTCTAAATTATTTTTTTCATTTAATTTTAAAAATTGGTCTGATCAAAATTATGTCTTGTTACCCGCAGCTATTTATGCAGGCAACAGATTCGAATCGCGCAGAATCAGGTATTCACCGAAACTTTTAAATAATAAAGATATTGGAAAAGATGTCGGGCCAATTATTTCAGATGTTCCAAGACTTAATAACAGAAAAGGGCCTTCATCGGTAAGTCTGAGATCCGGAGACTTGTCAATGCCCTCTTTTGGTTTTTATGATTCTAACCTAAATCGGTCTTTGGTAATTCAGTTTTCTACCCAATCAAATTTTGGCGACAATGGAGTTGATTTTCAAGAAAGTAGTGATCGAAAATCTGCAAGATTGTCAATTTCAGCGCCCGTAGTGAGAGAAGGGACAAAGTACTTTATTGCTGATAATGAAATGGCATCTGATGATCAACCTTTTGATTTCAAAACAGGAGATAAGTGGTCTGTTGAGTTCCAAGTTGATGTTGTAGACAATACAGATTTGCTAGGCCTATTTAAAACCCTGTTTACAAGCAGGCATAGTTTTTATGATTATAGCTTGCCTGAATATTCTATTTCTTTTTCCCAAGCTTTTTCTTCACTGGAAAATAAATTCAACAATCAAAATTTTGTAGAGGAGTTTGGTTACTATTCGGTGGGTATGCGCGAAAATTATATGCAGGACTGGCAGATTGGTTGGACCGGTGGTCTAATAAGTACCCTTCCACTTTTTAAATTGGGCGATGATCAAACTAAGAGAAATGTCATAAGAAATTTAAATTGGCTGTTTCCCGAAGGTCTGGCTCCAAGCGGACTATTTTGGGATGCCGGAGAAAAAGGGGTGATTTGGTATGGTGGTGATCAAAGAAATTTTCATACAAAAAACTGGCATTTGATAAGGAAAAGCGGTGATGGTCTTTTTTACTTGATTGAGCTGTTAAACGAATTAAAAAAATCAGGGGTAGCTATTGAGGATAAATGGAAAAAGGGAGCAATTTCAGTTGCTATGGCGTTACAAGAAATTTGGAAAAACAATGAACAGCTTGGCCAATTTGTAAATAATGAAACAGGCGAGATAATTGTGGGGGGGTCCACAAGTGGAGGAATAATACCTGCGGCATTGATTTTAGCGTCTGAATATTTTCAAAATGACACTTTTAAGGATTCAGCATTAGAAATAGGTGAGTATTATTATCAAAATTTTGTAAAAAAAGGTTTGACTTACGGAGGGCCCGGCGATGCCTTGCAAAACCCGGATTCTGAATCAGCCTATGCACTTTTAAAGTCATTTATGATGCTTTATGAAAAAACCAATGATAAGAAATGGTTAGATAGGGCTGAAGTTTCCGCTCAACAGTTTTCGACATGGGTTATGAATTATGATTATAGTTTTCCAGAAGAATCTCTTTTTGGAAGATTGAACAAAAAAACTACAGGAGCAGTTTGGGCAAACACCCAGAACAAGCATGGTTCACCAGGGATTTGCACTCATTCGGGAGATGCTTTATTAGACCTATATAGAGAAACAGGGGATGCCCGTTACTTATACCTTCTCCAGGAAATTGTCAGATCAATACCCCAATATTTAAGTCACCAGAATAACCCAATACCAGGTCTGCCAAATGCCTGGATGAGTGAAAGGATAAATACAACAGATTGGTTGGAAGGTATTGGAGAAATCATGTATGGTTCAACTTGGGCAGAGACTGCCTTAATGCTGACAGTTTTAGAAATTCCTGGGGTTTATGTTGACCTGGAAAACAATCTCCCCATAGCATTTGATCAAGTTGAATTAAAAAGCTTCAATATTGAATCCACAGGTATGGAATTAGAAATTTTTAACCCTCATACGGAAGAAATAAAAGTTTCAATTATGGTTGACTCTCAAAAAAGAAAGCTCTCTAGACGTATCAATGATTCTGGTAAGCTTTGGAAGGAGGTTTATATAAACCCAAATGAAACAATAACTGTAAAATTCTATTGAAATGAGAATAACTTTTATGGTGTTGATGTTTTTGTCGGTTATCTCTTGTAATCCAAAAAAATTTAACGAAAAACCAAACATAATAATTATATATGTTGATGATCTTGGTTATGCGGATATAGAGCCTTTTGGGGCTGTAGATATTTCTACACCTAATTTGGACGATATGGCATCAGAGGGATTGGTTCTAACGGACTTTATTGTGGCTTCCTCTGTATGTTCACCCTCGAGGGCAGCTTTGCTATTAGGGACATATCCCAATAGAGTAGGTTTACCCAAAGTTCTCGCGCCTTATGGTGCAGATTGGGCTAAAGATGTGTGGAGGTATGGGATAAACCCTCAAGAAGAAACACTGGCAGAATTATTGAAAATTGAAGGGTATAAAACTGCTATAATCGGAAAATGGCATTTGGGTCACTTGAAAGAGCATTTACCGCTCAATCACGGATTTGACTACTTTTTTGGAATACCATATTCAAATGACATGCTTCCTGATAGAAATGAATATTATCCGGAATTGCCTTTGATCGAAAATGATCAAATTATTAAAATAGACCCAGACCAATCTAACTTCACAAAAAATTTTACCGAAAAATCTTTGGAATTTATAAAAGAAAATATGAATTCTAATTTCTTTCTCTATCTGGCCCACCCTATGCCTCATGTTCCTTTGGCCGTTTCCTCAAACTTTCTAGGAAAATCCAAAGCTGGTATTTATGGTGATGTAGTCGAAGAATTGGATTGGTCGGTTGGTGAAATAGTTGACTTTTTGAAAAAAGAAAAAATTTATGATAACACCATTTTAATTTTCACTTCGGACAATGGACCTTGGTTGGCGTACCAAACGCATGCAGGTTCTGCAGGAAATCTAAGGGGAGGGAAAAACACGGCATTCGATGGCGGCCATAAAGTACCTTTTATTATTTCATGGCCGGACCAATTGCCAAAAGGAAAGCAATTAGATGGTTTGGTGACAAATATGGATTTACTACCAACCTTGATCTCTTGGGTAGGAGGACCTATGCCAAATTTGGAAATAGACGGACTTTCGGTCGGGGATTTTTTAATGGGAATAACAGATCATTCTCCAAGAGAGGAATTTTTGTATTACCATAATGAAGATTTGCTCGGTATCCGCGATCAGATGTTTAAGCTTTTATTACCTCATCGATATCAAAAACCTGCTGGTGATTCAATAAATCCCGGGCAACAAGACCGATTTGTGATTGATTCTATTCCTTTGTCTCTATTTGATCTGTGGAAAGACCCCGAGGAAAGGAATAATATCGCAGCGGACATACCAGAAAAGGTAAAAGAACTTCAACTAAAAATGGAAAAAGAACATCAAAAGATCATGGCAGGAAGAAGGCCTTCGGGAATCTATGAAGGTCCAGAACCTCCAGTTGGTAAGCTTTGGATTGAAAAACAAATTGATTAGATAGATCGGGTTATAATTAATTCAAAAGATG
>CAZLJT010000285.1:0-4590 GCA_964559905.1 uncultured Aquiflexum sp. | reverse complement strand
TGACCATCCAATTTTTATGTTTGAAAAAATCATGCTCAGCACTGAGGAGTTTGGTATCAAGATTCATGGTAGCCCTGTAAGGGTTCAGCCAAGCATGGAATTCCAATCCTCTTCGATGTGCTTCCAATATCATCCAAGAAAGCGGGTCCTCGGTAGTATTGGGCTTTTGGCCTTCCTTTCCTGTCAGATACCGTGACCAAGGGGCAAAATTCGAGGGGTAAAAAGCGTCCCCCGAAGTTCTGATCTGCACAATTACTGCATTGAAATTGAGTGATTTATAATAATCCAACAATTTGATAAAATCTTCCTTTTGCTTGCTGAATGGGTCGGTTGGACTGTTTGGCCAGTCTATATTGGCCACTGTAGCAATCCATACTCCTCTGAATTCTCTTGGACTGGGTGATAATTCTAGGTCCAAAGCCTTGTAAAATTCAGGTTGAGGAGGCATTTTGGCTGTTTTTGAAGGATAAGTACTATCGCTACTCCTGGGTCCGGAACCCGGAATAGGATTCCTTTCCCGTGGTCCGGTAGATGTGGTAGCTGTTTTACAGGATTGGAATAGCAATAAAAAACAACATAGGTAAGTGAAGGTTCTTGAAATTTGAATCGGGTATTGCGGTTTCATGGAATTGGCTTAGGGTTTACTTTTAAGGTTCAGGTCGCTGAGTTTTTTCCTCAGTTGTTTCATGAATTTTGGCCCTGGATCTTGTTTTTGGGTCAAGTAATTGGGGTCTGTTTCTTTCCAAATTTCAGTCCCCTTAAAATCATAATATTCATGATGGCCGATCATATAGGTCAGTTTGTGCTTTTTGTGGAGGTATCTGACAAGGTCTGCATTCGCTTTCAACTGAGCTTTGGTCAATGGATCATCAGGTCCCCCGATATTTTCAATACCGATTGCTGTATAGTTCAATCCAATCGTATGTCTTCCAAAAGTAGTGTCCGGTAAGAGCCTAAAAATCGTCCCATCTCTATCCACAAGAAAATGGGCAGAAACATTCAGGTTGCTGGCAGTGGTCAATTCGGGCCTTCCGCCCAATTGAACTGGGTTGAATACATTGAATGTGGCTTCTAATGTAGGTACAGCAGTCCAATGTACTACCACCATAGTCGGTTCTATAGTCGCTGTTTCTTGATCCAATCCATGTCTGACTTTGAGATATTCCAGTGACAGTTTTTCTCTTTCCTTATCGAAGACAATGGGTTTTTCAAAGATTCTGAAAGTTGGGGCATTGCAAGAGAATATCAAAGGAATAAAAACTAAGAGCAACCAGGTATTTTTTAATGTTCTCATTCGTGACGGGATTTGTGAGGTTTCGATAATTTAATCAGAATATATCGCTAAAATACATGAATTTATTAGAGCATCCTGCAATTTTGATTTGCAATTATTTGCTGTTTTAAATTTTTTTGTTCAGATTAATGGTTTAATACTTGCAAAAAACAGAAACCCAATACCCTGTGCTAAAAGAAGAACGTCAAAAATATATCCTGGATCAGGTCCATTTACACCACCGAGTTTTACTCAATGACCTTTCGGAAGCTTTGAATGTTTCTATAGATACCGTCAGAAGGGATGTGAAAGAACTGCACAAGGAAAAAAAGCTCAAAAAGGTGCATGGAGGGGCTACTTCCTTTGGCTTTATGACTTTCTCCAAAAATGATGGAAATGTTTATTTGCAATCAAAAAAAATCATTATAGCTGAGAAAGCAGTTTCACTTTTAAAGTCAGGCCAAATCATTCTGATGAGTGGGGGTACTACAAACCTTGAATTGGTCAAAGTTTTTCCCAGAAGAATCGAACTGACGGTCTTTACTCCCAGTCTTCATATTGCCCTGGAATTGATGGAGTTTCCAAATGTGGAAGTAATCTTCTTAGGGGGAAAACTTCTTCATGAAGCCAAGTTCGCAATCGGGGGGACAGTTGTAAATTCACTTTCCCAGATCCGGGTCGATATGTTGTTTTTGGGAACAGGATATCTTGATCCCAAGCATGGACTGACGGAGTTTGATTGGGAAGTCGTACAGGTTAAAAAAGCGATGATTGAATCTGCCAAAAAAACGGTTATACTGTCCGTTTCCGACAAACTTCACTCCGTACAACGCTATCAGACCTGTGATTTAAATGCTATAGATATACTGATTACCGAGTTAAGCCCTAGTAATTCCCTTTTGAATGATTTCAGGGAATTCCCCATAGAGTTGCTTTGAATGGATACCATTTCAGAAAGTTATTTCAGGACGGGACACAGTGATAAAAAAAAGAAAACCTTCAGATTTCTGAAGGTTTTCTTTTTTGGTTTAAGCAACCTCGATTGCTTTTTTGGGTTTACTTGCTTCCAACATTTTTTTTGGAAGAACAATTTTCAAAATGCCCTTATCATATTTGGCATCAATATTTTCATTCTTTACATTTTCAGGAAGACTGAAAGAACGCCTGATGCTGGAGTAAGAAAATTCTTTTTTTCTATAATTGTCTTTTTCTTCTTCAGCTTTGTGTTCTTTTTCTGCGCTGATGCTTAGGATACCATCGCTGATATCAATCTTGAAGTCCTTTTTGTCAAATCCCGGTGCAGACAATTCAAGTTTGAATTCTTTGTCATTCTCAATCACGTTGCATGAAGGGATTTCAATTGATTTTTCAGGATACCAGAATTTCTCATCCCAATCAAATGGGTTTTCAGTTCCGAAGAAGTCTTGAACCATTTTTGGCCAAAAACCTCCATTTCTTCTTGTTAGTGCGCCCATTATTTTTTAAATTTTTAGGTTATTTGATTTAATTTTAATGGGATAAAAATATAACAAATAGTATTTAAATAATATGATAATAGTCACAAGACCAATTGATTGTGCTCAAGTTTAAATGGGTTTAATTTATATTTCAATATGATTATCCGCTACTGGACCACTTTCTAAATTCCCTTTGTTTTTTGGGATGGAGGACCGATGCTACCGGAAAAGGTAATCGACCGAAATTTTAAGCCCTTAGATTGATTTACCGGCATGAAAGCTGATATTCATATATTTCAAAAAGAAAATTCAAAAATTAAAAAAAATAGAGTCTTAAAATATTAAAAAAGATTTCTAAGGACAAACTCCACCGATCTTGCAGCAAGTCTTGCAGTGTTAATGTCCAGGTCAAATTCAGGATTCAATTCTACCACATCCATGCTGATCAATTTGCCGGAACCGGCGATCCAATCGAAGACTTTAAAGGCAAGTTCAGGAGAAAAACCCAGAGGGGAAGGTGCACTGACACCAGGTGCGTAGGCTGATGAAAAGCCATCCAAGTCAATACTCAAATAGATTTTATTTACACTATTGCAAAAATCATTTAAGATCAGCACAATATTTTCCCAGTTCGGAAGTGTAAAATCTTCCATTTCCATCCAATTCACTTTTAATTTTTTGGCAGTCTCGAACAAAGCGGGAGGATTTGCTGCTCTTTGAAGTCCAAGGCATAAGTAATGAAAATCTGAGGTATAGTCATTGGCCAATTGAAAGAACGGAGAACCTGAATGTCCTTTGCCCCCAACCAAAGGCCTTAGGTCAAAATGGGCATCCAAGTTGATAATTCCGAGTTTTTCACCTTTGGTTTTCAGATGGCTGAAAATACCGCGTCCATGGGCAAATGCCAGGTCATGTCCACCGCCTAACAAGACAGGAAAAACTTTTTGTGCCAAAAGTTCTGAAACAGTTCCGGTAATCAGGTCATGGCTTTCTTCCAAATTATTGTCCAAAGTGACAATATCACCCAAATCAAAAATTTGGGTGTTAAAGGGTAGGTGAAAGGCCATAGGAGCCATCATTTTTCGAATGGCAATGGGACCGGTTGCTGCACCGCGTCTTCCTTGATTTCTGGAAACACCCTCATCTCCGGCATAACCAAGAATAGCTATTTTCTTCGCTTTGGGATCTGTAGGCAGTTTTAAAGCCGGCTGGCATTGAACTACCTGATGCCAATATTGAATATCTTCAGAGTTTCGGCCTATCCAGATAGATTTGGGTGTGGGTTGGTGCAAGGGTTTTGGGTTATGTATCAAATATTGAATGGAGCTTTCTTTGAGAATATAAAATTGTCCAGGATTTACGATATTGCTTTGACTAATGAGGTTATTTGGCATTTATAGGTGACTGGGCCAAAGCCCAGTCCTATTGATCTAGGTTCAACCACTTTGTGTTTATGACACTATCTTCGGTCGTCCGTCTCCGGTCTCCCTTCTTCCTTCTTCAACGTCGGTCAACTGTCATCCAACATCGGTCATCCAAACCTACATCCCAAACCCTTTTCTATGTTCTCTCCCCACAAACTGATTGGCATCCTCCAGGTTGGTGATCAACATGTTGTCCCCGTCCCAAAGCAATTTTTTTCGACCATAAAACTCCATTTGTCCTTTGCTGTTTTCTCTTCTGAGCATGTAGCTTCGGATTGCAAGATTTCCCATCAAAACTGTTTCGGTCATAGGACCTGCATAGTCAAAGGAGGAAGTCAATCCTTTGTGTTCTGCACTGCCAAAACCTGCCTTGCAGGCGTCCACCCATTTTCTTTGGTGTCCATATTCCGGTTCAATATTCTCCTCCGTTTCAGGC
>CAZLJT010000284.1:0-4623 GCA_964559905.1 uncultured Aquiflexum sp. | reverse complement strand
TAAGCTGAAGTCCGAGATGGCCGAACACAGCCCGGCGCGCGCCAAGGCCCTGCTGGACCTCTACGGCTACACCGACCGCGACGGCGACGGCTGGCGCGACCAGCCCGACGGCAGCCCGCTGGTGCTGGAGTACTCGTCGCAGCCCGACCAGCAGTCGCGCAAGCAGCAGGAGCTGTGGCGCAAGGCCACCGAGCTGGTGAACATCCGCATCACCTTCCCGATCGCCAAGTGGCCGGAGCAGCTCAAGGCCAGCCGCGCCGGCCGGCTGATGATGTGGGGCGTGGCCTGGGGCGGCGTGAGCCCCGACGGCAGCTACTACCTGGACCTGCTGTACGGCCCCAACAAGGGCCAGGCCAACCACGCGCGCTTCGACCTGCCCGAGTTCAACCGCCTGTACGAGCAGCAGCGCGTGCTGCCCGACGGCCCCGAGCGCGAGGCCATCATCCGCCAGATGAAGCTGCTGGGCGTGGCCTACATGCCCTACAAGTTCACCACCCACCGCGTCGCGACCGACCTGTACTACCCGCACGTGGTGGGCTACCGGCGCCACCCCTTCCTGCGCGACTTCTTCCGCTACGTGGACGTCGACCCGTCCAGGCTGCCATGAGGACGGCCACCCGCTTCCGCGCGCTGGCGCTGGCGCTCGTCGGCACATGCGCACTGCTGGCCGCAACCGCGGCCGCGGCGCAGCGCGCCGCCGACGTCGTCCCGCCCCAGAAGGTGCTGCGGCTCGCGTTCCCGGTCGCCGAGACCGGCATCGACCCGGCCAAGATCGTCGACCTGTACTCGCGCACGATCACGCCGCACATCTTCGAGGCCCTGTACCAGTACGACCACCTGGCGCGGCCGATCCGGATCAAGCCGCTGACGGCCGCCGCCATGCCCGAGGTGTCGCCCGACTACCGCACCTGGACCATCCGCATCCGGCCCGGCATCTACTTCCAGGACGACCCGGCCTTCAAGGGCCAGCCGCGCGAGCTGGTCGCCGCCGACTACGTCTACACCTACAAGCGCCCGGCCGACCCGGCCAACAAGAGCCCCATCGTCGCCGGCCTGCTGGACCTGGGCATCCTGGGGCTCAGGGAACTGCGCGACGCCGCGGTCGCGAACAACGCGCCGTTCGACTACGACCGGCCCATCGAGGGCCTGCGCGCGCTGGACCGCTACACGCTGCAGTTCCGGCTTGCCGAGCCGCGGCCGCGCCTGCTCGAGGCCCTGGCCGCCAGCGACCTCTACGGCGCCACCGCGCGCGAGGTGGTCGAGTTTTACGGCGAGGACATCATGGCGCACCCGGTGGGCACCGGGCCGTTCAAGCTGGCGCAGTGGCGGCGCAGTTCGCTGATCGTGCTCGAGCGCAACCCGGCCTACCGCGAGCGCGTCTTCGACGCCGAGCCGGCGGCCGACGACGCCGAGGGCCAGGCGGTGCTGAAGGCGCTGCGCGGCAAGCGCATCCCGCTCATCGACCGCGTCGAGGTCTCGATCATCCAGGAATCGCAGCCGCGCTGGCTGGCCTTCCTCAACGGGCAGCTCGACTACCTCGCGGTGCCCGGCGAGTTCGCGCTGCAGGCCATGCCCGGCGGCGAGCTCGCGCCCAACCTGGCGCGCCAGGGCGTGCGCGGCTACCAGAGCCTCAACGCCGACTCGGCCTTCCTGTACTTCAACATGGACGACCCGGTGGTCGGCGGCACCACGCCCGAGAAGGTGGCGCTGCGCCGCGCGATCGGCCTGGGCATGGACATCGACCGCCAGATCCGCATCATCCGCCGCGGCCAGGCGGTGCCGGCGCAGTCGGTCATCGTGCCGCACACCACCGGCTACGACCCGGACTTCAAGAGCGAGAACGGCGACTTCGACCCGGCGCGCGCGAACGCGCTACTGGACCTGTACGGCTACGTCGACCGCGACGGCGACGGCTGGCGCGAGCAGCCCGACGGCAGCCCGCTGGTGCTGGAGAACGCGACCCAGCCCGACGCGCTGAGCCGCCAGTTCGACGAGCTGACCAAGGCCGACCTCAAGCGCCTGGGCATCCAGGTGCGCTTCTTCACCGGCCAGTGGCCCGAGCAGCTCAAGGCCGCGCGTGCCGGCAAGCTGCAGCTGTGGTCGCTGGGCTCGTCGGCGGCGGCGGTCGACGGGCAGGGCGCACTCGCGCGGCTGTACGGCCCGCAGGCCGGGAGCCAGAACCTGGCGCGCTTCCAGAACGACGAGTTCGATCGGATCTACGAGCGCATGCAGCAGATCCCCGACGGCCCCGAGCGCGACGAGCTGTTCCGCCGCGCCAAGATGATCTCGGTGGCCTACATGCCTTACAAGGCGACGGTGCACCGCATCAGCACGACCCTCGTCCGAAACGGCCTGACGGGCTACCGGCGGCCGCTGTTCTGGAACGAGTGGTGGCACCTGGTCGACATGGACCCGGGCGCGGCACCGCAGCCGTGAGCGTCCGATGAGCGCCCGATGACCGCTCTGCGCCGCCGCGACCTGCTGGGTGCCGCGCTGCTGGCGTCCGGCGCGCCCGGGCTGGCCACGGCAGCCACGGCATCCAGCGCGCGCAAGGTGCTGCGCGTGGCCTTCAACTCGGCCGAGACCGGCTTCGACCCGGCCAAGATCTCCGACCTGTACTCGCGCACCGTCACCGGCCACCTGTTCGAGGCCTTGTACGCCTACGACCACCTGGCGCGGCCGTTCAAGATCAAGCCGCTGACTGCCGACGGCGCGCCCGAGGCCTCGGCCGATTTCCGCGAGTGGAGGATCCGCGTGCGCCCGGGCATCTACTACACCGACGACCCGGCGTTCCAGGGCCAGCGGCGCGAGCTGGTCGCGGCCGACTACGTCTATGCCATCCAGCGCCTGATGGACCCGGCCAACAAGAGCCCGGTGGGCTCGGTGGTGCAGGACGTGGGCATCGTCGGCCTGAACGCCCTGCGCGACGACGCGGTGAAGGACAAGCGCGCCTTCGACTACGACCGGCCGATCGACGGCCTGCGCGCGCTCGACCGCTACACGCTGCAGATCCGGCTCGAGCAGCCGCGCCCGCGCCTGCTGCAGTTCCTGGCCGCCAGCGACCTGGTCGGCGGCGTGACGCGCGAGGTGGTCGAGTTCTACGGCGACGATATCTCGGCACACCCGGTGGGCACGGGCCCGTTCCGGCTCAAGAGCTGGCGCCGCAGCTCGCAGATCGTGCTCGAGCGCAACCCCACCTACCGCGAGCGCTTCTACGACGCCGAGCCCGCGCCCGACGACGCCGAAGGCCAGGCCATCCTGGCGGCGCTGAAAGGCAAGCGCATCCCGATGGTCGACGAGGTGGAGGTGAGCATCATCACCGAGGAGCAGCCGCGCTGGCTGACCTTCCTCAACGGCGGCCTGGACGTCACCAACGTGCCCTCGGTCGCGATCACCCAGGCAGTGCCGAACAACCAGCTCGCGCCCAACCTCGCGAAGCAGGGCATCCGGCTCACGCGCAGCCTCAACGCCGACGGTGTCTACACCTACTTCAACATGGACGACCCGGTCGTCGGCGGCTACGACGCGCCGCAGGTCGCGCTGCGGCGCGCGATGTCGCTGGCGCTGGACGTGCCGGCGCTGATCAACCGCCTCTACCGCGGCCAGGGCATCCCGGCGCAGTCGCTGTTCATCCCGCACTGCAGCGGCTACGACCCGCGCTTCAAGAGCGAGATGGGCGACCACGACCCGGCGCGCGCCAAGGCGCTGCTGGACCTGTACGGCTTCAAGGACGTCGACGGCGACGGCTTCCGCGAGAGGCCCGACGGCTCGAAGCTGGCCATCGAGATCGCGACCCAGCCCAGCCAGTTCAGCCGCCAGTTCGACGAGGTGTTCCAGAAGGACTTCGCCGCCGTCGGCATCCGGGTCGGCTTCTTCACCGGCCAGTGGTCAGAGCAGCTCAAGGCCGCCTACGCCGGCAAGCTGCAGATGTGGACGCTGGGCGGCTCGGCCGCCAGCCCCGACGGCGTGGACACGCTGCAGTCCTACATCAGCCAGCAGATCGGCAGCGGACAGAACTTCGCGCGCTTCCGCCACGCCGAGATGGACGCCATCTACGACCGCGTGCAGCGCATCGCCGACGGCCCCGAGCGCGAGGCGCTGTTCGAGCGCGCCAAGGTCATCGGCACGGCCTACATGCCGTACAAGGGCCTGCTCGCGCGCATCAGCAACGACGTGACCCAGCCGGCGCTGATCGGCTACCGCCGGCCGCTGTTCTGGAACGAGTGGTGGCACCTGGCCGACCTCGACCGCGGCGCGGCATGAGGGCCTGGGCCGTCGCCGCGCTGGCGCTGGCCTTGGCGACCGGCGCGTTCGCGCAGGCGCCGCCGACGGCGCCGAAGAAGATCCTGCGCGTGGCCTTCAACACGCCCGAGACCACCTTCGACCCGGTCAAGATCAGCGACCTGTATTCGCGCACCATCACGCCGCACATCTTCGAGGGCCTGTACCACTACGACCACCTGGCGCGGCCGGTGCGCATCGAGCCGCTGACCGCCGCCGCGCTGCCCGAGGTCAGCGACGACTTCCGCACCTGGACCGTGCGCGTGCGGCCCGGCATCTACTTCCAGGACGACCCGGCCTTCAAGGGTCAGAAGCGCGAGCTGACCGCGCGCGACTACGTCT
>CAZLJT010000283.1:0-4638 GCA_964559905.1 uncultured Aquiflexum sp. | reverse complement strand
TGGCCTTGCCAAGAATCGTAGCTTCTATTTTGGAAAACAACCAAACGGAGGATGGTATCAGGATGCCTAAAGTATTGGTGCCTTATTTAGGTTTTGATAAGATTTAAAAAATAAATGAAAACATATAAAATTTTAGCAATGGCAATTGGAAGTTCACTAGTCCTTTCATGCCAACAAGAGCAAAAATTTCCAACAATAGAAGTGGAATATCCTGACAATACAAAAATCGATCATATAGATACCTAGTGGGGCGAAACAGTCTCCGATCCGTACAGATGGATGGAAGATGATTATGCAGAAGAAACCAAGGCTTGGGTTACGGCACAAAATGAAGTTACATTTGGCTATTTGGAGCAAATCCCATTCAGAGAAGCAATAAGAAAAAGACTGGAAGAAGTCTGGAATTATGAAAAATTATCTGCTCCGACAACATACGGGGATTACCAGTATTATTACAAAAATGATGGTCTTCAAAACCAGTCAATCTTATACAGGAAGTCTGGCTCGGATGGTGAAGAAGAGTTGTTTTTAGACCCAAATAAACTGTCAGCAGACGGTACAACTTCCCTGGGAGGCTCTTCATTTACAAAAGGCGGGGAATTATTTGCCTATGCTGTATCTGTTGCCGGTTCGGATTGGAGGGATATCTACGTCATGGATCCCAATAGTAAGGAATTATTAGATGATAAGATTCAAGATGCCAAATTTACAGGCATAGCCTGGAAAGGAACAGAGGGTTTTTATTACAGTACCTATGACAAACCTGATGGATCAAAATTATCTGCCCTGACCAATAACCATAAATTGTATTTCCATAAACTGGGAACAAAGCAATCAGAGGATGTATTGGTTTTTGGTGATGATGCGAACCCGAGAAGATATGTTGGTGCCTCAGTTACCGAAGACGGGAAGTATTTGGTGATTTCCGCAGCCAACAGCACTACCGGAAATGAATTGTATATTCAGGACCTTACCAAAATTTTCTCACCGGTCATTCCTATGGTTTCCGATATGGAAAATACCCATTATGTCGTGGACCATCAGGACGGGGAATTGTTCATTTTCACCAATCTGAATGCGCCAAATAATAAATTGGTGAAAACCAGAATAGATGCTTTGGCTCCACAGCATTGGAAAGACGTCATCCCTGAAACTGAAAATGTTATGGATATCTCCAAAGGTGGTGGGAAATTTTTCGCTACCTATCTTAAAGATGCGTTGACAGAAGTTTACCAATATGATTATACCGGAAAGCAGGAAAGAATAGTAGAACTTCCCGGCATAGGTACGGCAGGGGGATTTTCTGCGAAAAAAGAAGAATCAGAACTCTATTATACTTTCACTTCCTACATTACTCCCGGCACAATTTACAGATATGATATTGCCACAGGGGGAAGCGAAATGTATAACAAACCTCAGGTAAAGTTTGATCCCGAGCAGTTTGAAAGCAAGCAGGTGTTCTATACCTCCAAAGACGGGACTAAAATACCCATGATCATTACCCATAAAAAGGGGTTGAACTTGGATGGAAAAAATCCAACCATACTCTTTGGTTATGGCGGATTCGGGGTAAGTCTTACTCCGGCATTTAGCATATCCGCCACTGTTTGGTTGGAAAACGGTGGAGTGTATGCCGTCCCAAATATCAGGGGTGGCGGAGAATATGGCGAAAACTGGCATTTGGCAGGCACAAAGATGAAAAAGCAGAACGTCTTTGATGATTTTATTGCAGCGGGCGAATACCTTATCCAAGAAGGTTACACCTCTTCTGATTTCCTTGCCCTTAGGGGCGGAAGCAACGGGGGTCTTTTGGTAGGTGCGGTGATGACCCAAAGGCCTGACCTTGCAAAGGTAGCTTTCCCTGCTGTTGGGGTATTGGATATGCTGAGGTACCATCAATTTACAGCTGGTGCGGGGTGGGCTTATGATTATGGAACTGCCGACGATAGCGAAGAAATGTACAGGTACCTTAAAGGATATTCTCCTTTACACAATTTAAAACCAGCTGCTTATCCTGCTACCTTAGTGACCACCGCTGATCATGACGACAGGGTCGTTCCTGCACATTCCTTCAAATTTGCAGCAACGCTACAAGATGCACATCAGGGAGACAATCCTGTCCTTATCCGTATTGAAACCAATGCAGGACATGGTGCAGGAAAACCAACTGCTATGCAGATTGCAGAAATCGCAGATATCTATGCCTTTGGTCTGTATAATATGGGAATTGAATTCCCTAGGAAATAGATGAAAAAACTATTTATCATATTTCTCTTCTTGTCCTGTAGCGGGACGTTATTTTCCCAAACTCTGGAGGAGGAAAAAAAAGCCATCACGCATACCATACAACTCTATTTTGATGGCATGATGGAAAGGGATAGAACGAAACTTGATGCAGCTTTTGATCCCTCAGCGAGACTTATCGGATATCGTGGTGAAAATTTTACGGTAACACCCTATGAACAATGGGCTTCCGGAACGGCAAAAGGTGAAAAAAGAGATTCCAGCAAATTTGAGAATAAGCTTTTGGATATTGATATCAAAGGTTATACAGCTTTGGCCAAAACCGAACTTTTTTGGCCGGGGATTTACTATTATGATTACCTGACGCTGATCAAAATTGATGGTCAGTGGAAAATAGTCCATAAGACCTGGTATGAGGAAAAGAGATAAAAACGAACCCTCCGAAAATTTGAATTTCGGAGGGTTTTGTTTTTATATCGTTTTTATCAATTATTTTAAAACCTTGATATGTTCCACTTTTTGTCCCCAACGGATTTCTATTACAAACAATCCTTTTGGCATCTTGGGTACCTTTGAGGCTAGAATTTCGTTCATTTCATCCTCATTGGAAACAGTGATAGATTCGGTGATAGCGGTAGGATGGATTAACCTAAAGTTCAAGTTTTCATTGTTATAGTGTTGGGGATCCAATAAGTTGATATGCAGAACGTTTCCATCTGTAGGATTAGGATACGCACGCCATACCCCTGAGGTAAATTCAACTCCTGGAATTCCGACAGACAGAGTTTTGGAATAGTCATATCCACCATCCATATTCACTTGTTTCAGCCTATATAGAATATTCCCACCTGTAAGAGGTAATTCCCTGTCCTCAAATGCATATTCAACTTCACTATCACTCCAACCGAAAGATTTTACCTCACCGATTTTCTCAAATTGGATCCCTTGTATAGCCCTTTCGATTTCAAAGTGGGAGGACTCCCATTCTTTGGTCGTGGTCCAGTTAAATTCAACTGTTCTATTTGTGCTGATGAAATTTATGAACATCTCTCCAAATAAAACAGGAAGAGGGACAACATTAAGCAAAAATTCATAGGTTATACAGACACCTGTTTCTTGATTAACCATGGTTAGGATATATATTCCTTCATCCAAACCAGTCAAATTAGTTGGGTCAACCGGATTTAAAATATTCCCAACATCATCCGTCCAAAAAAATAAATAATCATCCCCAATTGGATCGATTGCATCAATTACTATTGAACCATTCGGAACAGAACTGATATTTTCATTATTATCCGTAGTGGTAGATTCAATATTAAATAAGTCTGGAACAGTTATACTTGATGGAATAGTAAATGGGTTATCTGAAGAATCTTTATTAATTAATAAACCCGGCGTTATCACATCACCAGGATTTAAGTTAGGTAAGGTATATGAAAAACCACCATTCAACTCGGTTATAATATCCCCATTAACATCAAAACTCCAATCGATTACAGCAGGCCTAGCTCCACCAGCTAATGTGGTTACAAAAAATGTAATATCTAAATTATTATCATTTTCTTCTATGCAAGAGAAAACAAAATCAAAATCATAAATAAAACCATCAACTCCAACTGGAATAATCTCGAGAGGAGGATTGCTACATAGACCAGGTGGATATCCACCACACTGACCACTGTCGTTTAAACCATCATTTGCTGTCCAAAATGCCCGAGTGTTAAAAAGTTCTAAAACTTGATTACTACAATTGAAAGTGTCAGCACCTAGGTCTATTCGAATTGTGACTGTATTTTGTTGACCAGTACCGGTACTCTCCACAGATCCAACAAAATATTCAACATTTAAATTATCAACTCTAACACCTGAAGAATTATTTATGAATAAATCAAATAACAATTTCACGTTATCAAGATCTTGGCGAGATGTGTAGTTTAAAGTAATCCAGAATTCTGAAACAATCCCTGAAGTATTACACTGCTGCGCAGTTAATCTTACTCCTAATGAGTCACTTAGATATGCCTCTTGGATTACAAAATTATCCCTCTGATTTCTTGATGGTTTACACTCTTCACAATCTTGTCCAAAACCTTCTAGGGCCACTCCAAATAGTAGCAAATGGAATAAGTATATAAATTTTAAAAAATTGTTCATCAACAGAATTTTTTAAGCAAATAAAACTGGTCTTTAAATGTACATATTTGCTTTTCGCACTCCTAGCAACTAAACAATTTTTTACTAACGAATCTTTATTTAATCCATAAAAAGAAAAAACCTGCTTTATTTTGAATAAAGCAGGTTTTTATAAAACTATCTAAAAAGAAACTTAGTTGAAATTCATAATTTTTTTTACTTCTTCAACAATTTAAAGTGTTCCACTTTCTGACCCCA
>CAZLJT010000282.1:0-4640 GCA_964559905.1 uncultured Aquiflexum sp. | reverse complement strand
CTGAACTGCTGATTTCAAATCCCCAAAGCACAGATTCCGCAAAGGCATCGCGAACGGATTTAACCTCAGCAGGATTGTCACTATAAGCCCTGAAATCATAATTCTTGTGGACCAATAGTAATTTATTGCCCGCTTTTCTGAACTCCACGATTCTGGTTCTGCCTAGCTGACCCCGATCGAGCCCAATGTCATTTGACCCGATTCCTGCAGGCATGGAATTGACATATAGAAACTCATAGTCCAGTTTATCGATTTCCAGATAAATCTTCCCTTTGTCTTCGTCGGTGTAAAATGTAATAAACCCTTCTTTTTTGGACAGCTTACTTTTATCAATGCTCTGGGAAAAAGCCGGGTTAATGGAATAAAGTCCAAGACAAAGGATCAACAGTATTGTTTTTTTCATGATAGGTGGTTTTGTTTCGAAGTTAAAAAAAAGGTCTGATAAGACTTTACCGATAATGGAAATTATCTGTTGAATTGATACCTCATCTGGAAAACCGTTTCTGTCTGCCTGAATCCGTTGATTTGTTGGAGACCTGTACCGATGATTTCACGATCGGTGTAAATGGTTCTGGAAAACCGCGCCCAAATGCTCAGTTTTGGACTTAATCTATATTGTCCCAAAATATAATACCGCATCCCCTGACCACTCAGGGCAGGAATGGAAAACAGCCAAAGCACATTCCTTTCGTAGATAAATTGCCTGTTGTCCCAATTATCGGTATCAAACAAGGCCACACGCGTGGAGATGCGCCATTTTTGAAAATCTACATTGACATCCTGACTGATTACAAATCCTTTTGTTCTGCTTTCATTGAAATCAAATGAACTTGCCATGACCCGGGATTTGATGCTCCAATGCTTGTCAATGCCGTAATCCAGGTTGAACACATAATTCCATTTTTTTCCTTGGCTGAGCAAATAGGAGGATTGAAAAGCAGGGTATTCACTGATATTCCTTGCTTTTGATTCCTCTCGGACCTGTACAAAAAGCAACAGATTTCGGGAAGGGGAATAGGTAAAACGGGTCAACCACTCGTGTCCCGATGAAGGGGCATATATACGGTACCGTAGCCAAGGAAATCTAAAATAGTCATAGTAAAATGACCAGGTATATTTTTGATTGGGTTTGAAGTTCAGACCAAAATAAAGCCCGTGCTCATTGATAGGTCTTGTGCCCTCTGAAAAAGCATTTCCATAAAAGCTGTGGAAGTTTCTGTCAAACCTTCGCCAAAGCACAGAAAATCCGAGTTTGGGATGCAACGAACTCATCATTCCCAGAATATTTCCCTTGCCCCCGCTTTTTGAAACAGCAGATTCGCCGAAGAAAAAGTAATTCTGATAGCTGTAAGCAAAGTAGAGGCTATGCACATGGTTCTCCTGTCCATAAAATTCAAATTGATTGTAGATCTGGGAATTTCGAATAAAGGATTGTCCAAACCTGCTAAATAGGGAATTGATCCCGATTTGAAGACTTTTATCGGGACTGTTGTAGTGGATGTTTCCGCCCAGGTTACTTTCCCGGATCCGGCTTTTGTTGGCAATTTCGGTCGGGGTACGGTGCAGGCCATTGCTTTGAAGGGAGGTGATGATGGCTTCTTCTCTTTCAAGCGTGTCCAACTGAATACTTACATTCCCGTCTCTTGGGGCATTGGAGGCCATCAAGGTAATGTTTACAGGCCCTGCTTGGTAGGTTGTGGAGATGCCCCTGAAAAACCCAAATTCCAGTGCCGCGGTGTAGGGTCTGATGCCTATGGAGCTTCTGCGGATAGTGGTGATGGTTTCTGCACCTTTTCCTACTGCAAATCCTGCCCCGTACACCAAACCCTGACCAAACTGCATTTGAAAATCCCCTACTGAAATTGCTTTCCATTTCCCTTGGTTATAAAGTGTGGCATGGTAGGAGAAAAAGTTGAAACCATAGCGCTTGGTTTTGTTATCCCAAACAAACTGTTCCCCCGGATCTTTGTCGATGGTAAATCCGAAACTGAAATCCCGGGTATGCTGCACCCGGAACCTCCCATACAAGTTGTTGGCATCACCAAGGTATCGATTGCTCAACCTGCCATCACTCAAGGTATCGGGCGGGGTGAAGCCTCTTCTTGTTTCCCAAACCCTGCTGTGTCTAAAAATAAAATAGGCATCCCTCGATTCCAGGATCCTTTCCGAAAGCGGCCCATGGATTTTTTCACTGTCATCCAAAACCACAAAGGGCAAGAGTTGATAGATAGTCTCCAGATCAAATTCGGGAATAGCCTGCAATTCATATAAGGAAATCAGTTTGCCGAAACTTTGCTGATACTCAAAAAAACTGTTGATCTGAATCGGCTTCAAAATGTAGATGGACTGCAATTCCTCAGGATTGGTTTTGTTCAGGTTGATGGGGTTTAAAAATACCTGCAGCAAACTTTCATACAAATCCTCATAATCTTCATCGGTACGCTGCATGCCAAATAAATCCTCTACAAAGTTTTCGAGATTGATTTCTCCTTTTCTATAAGTCTGCGCCGAACTGTCGAGGCAGAAAAAAAGCATCAATACCGTTATGGTAAACAAAAACCTCATTTTTCAGCAAAAAGGTAATTGAAAGAAAAATGATGTGTGAAACCCAAGGCAGGATGCTGGGTCATGGCATAATCAATGTGGAATTTGTGTGGTTTGAATCCGATACCGAAAAACAGTTTTCCCGGATTGGTATTCATGCCGGCCCTGGCCCAGAATCTGTCCAAGAGGTTGTATTCAACACCTGTTTTGATCAGAGGATCCAGGAGAATATCTTTTTCGGCTTCAATATTCACCATGACCTTTTCGGAGGGGCGATAGGAAATCCCGGCTTTTACCACCGTTGGCAATCTCTCCAGGCTGTTGTTCCCGTATTTTGACCTGGTGACGTTGTACACATGCGCTCCGAAAAACAATTCAGGAGTAAGTTCAGCCACTCCGCCAAATTCAATCAGGGGGCTGGCACCTCGGCCAAACCCTTCAATACTGGTCTGAAAATAGCTGACTTTGATGCCCAGGCTTGTGATCCCCAACTGATTTGAAAAACCAATCCCGATTTGCTTTTGGGAAAAAAGTTCTGAGCCAAAACTGGAGACTCCCAATCCAAAGGCTGAATTCTCCCCCTTTAATACAGCACCAGCTGAAAGCGTGGTCAACTCGTTCAGATTCATCCTATGGTCATAAGCAAAAGTGACCTGGGAGGAAGAAATACGGCTCAAAGCCCCGATATTGTTAAAAACACTCCAAACATCACCCAAAGTGGTATGGGCATTTCCTAATCCCATACTTCTTGCACCTCGGGGTTGGGCTTCCTGACCGGATTGGGCTATAGCTTCCATCTTCGACAGAACAGCGCATAAAAGGCAAATAAAAACAAGTCTTCCCATGGGTATAAAAAAAATGATCCGACAAAAAGCCAATAGATTAAATTTAAAAAAGCCGTTTTTCAGAAAAAAGTCGGAGACCGATATTATCCGTTTAATTTCGGCTAAAGCCTTTGGAAGAGAATAGATGTCTTCTGTAATCGTCCGGCTAAAGCAGGACAGAACTTTTGCGGATAGATTTTAAGGTTTTTTCTTTACTTTCGTCAGACTAAACTTACAAAGATTGCATTGAAAGTCAGGAACGGAGAGATGGTACAAAAATATTATCATTGCTATGCAACGGCAAATGAGTCCCGTCTCTATTTTTATGACATTCAAAACTTAATGCGCATCAGGAACTGTCATTCGGGACTCCCTAAAATAGTATTGTTTATTGCCATCAGTGAGGTGAAGAAGATTGGTTTTTTTGATCAGTTTTTTGTCAAAACTGTTAAGAAGATCTTTGATGGACATCCTTCCGTAGAGTTGCGGGAAATATACTTTAAAAGCAATATCGGACGTGATTTCAGTTCGTTCCAAACACTCTTCCATAAAGTAAAAGAAACAGCCAATGCTGACGACTATATCCTGTTTCAAAATAGAAGTGGCTATGGTCCTTTTCATGAAAACTGGTACAGGCAATTTGTCAAACAATTTGAGAAATTTGAATCCATAGCCCTTTGCGGCAGTACCATTAATTTCCTTGACCACCCGAAAAGGAGTTCTAGAGTTGATATACCTCATGTACAAACATTCTCATTTCTGACAAAGGTGTATTTTATGGATATGCTGGGAGAGGCTTTTCCTGCTTCCACCAAAACTGAAAGAATGGATATAGTCCTACAGGGAGAAATAGAAATGAGTCAGTTTTTTTTAAGAAACAACTATCAAATAACCTGTATAGAATGGCCTGATAAGGCAATTTCAAATCAGACTATACCCATTGTTTCTTTTGACATTAAGAAAAAGGTAAGCGCAAAGCACTATTTTTACCACAGGCTGTATTTTAGAAGAAACAAATTAAAAAAACTTCGTCAAATCATACCCGGAATTATCAATTGGATGAATTTTTTGAAATATGGGTTTTTAAAATGAATCTATAAGCCAATGTTTACCCCAATGTTTGTGTCTCCACAAACATTCCTAAGCGTAAAGTTTTCCCAACCTTACAATCAATTCTTCCCTGTTTTTCTTGAAACTTGGAATCCCTTGCCTTCTTCCAAGCTCAACTTAAACGGATAATTTCAATTGAATTGGCTATAGAGCCTTTAAAGC
>CAZLJT010000281.1:0-4660 GCA_964559905.1 uncultured Aquiflexum sp. | reverse complement strand
CGAGGGCACCTTCGACATCAACACCGTGATGGCCGGCATCATGGTGCTGACCGCGTTCGCGCTCGCGCTGGACGCCGCCGTCGGGCGGATCGAGAAGCGCCTGATGAAGTGGCAGCCCAAGGCCGGCGAGACCGAGAAACTCTGAACCGCGCGCAGCCCATGGCCAAGGACTTGGAGACGATGGAGGACAGCAACCGCTCGGCCAACCCGAGCCTGCACGCGCTGTCCGACCCGGCGCGGCGCACGGTGCTGCGGCTGTCGCTGGGCGCGGCGGCGGCTGCGCTGTACGGGCCGCTGCTGGGCGGCTGCGCGCAAGGCGGCCCACGAGGCGGCGGCGCACTGGCAGAGGCTACGGCCGGTGCCGCCCGCCGCGACGCGGCCCTGCGCCCGGGGCTGGGTTTCGTCGCCGTGCCGGCGAGCCGGGCCGACACCATCGTGGTGCCACCGGGCTACGTGGCGCAGGTGATCGCACCCTGGGGCGACCCGGTCGGCGTGCCCGGCGCGATGCCTGCGTGGCGCCCCGACGCGTCCGGCAGCGCCGCCGACCAGGCACTGCAGATGGGCATGCACCACGACGGCATCCACTACTTTCCACTCGACGGCAGCCGGCGCGGCCTGCTGGTGATGAACCACGAGTACACCGACGACGGCCTGCTGCACCCCGACGGCCTGGCGGACTGGACGGCCGAGAAGACGGCCAGGAGCCAGGCCGCGCACGGCGTGGCGGTGATCGAGGTCGAGCAGCGCGACGACGGCTGGCAGGTGGTGCGGCCGTCGCGCTACGCGCGCCGCTTCACCGCGGCGACGCCGTTCGCCGTCACCGGGCCGGCGGCCGGCCACCCGCTGCTGCGCACCGCCGCCGACCCTTCGGGCCGCACCGTGCTGGGCACGCTGAACAACTGCGCCGCCGGCATGACGCCCTGGGGCACCTTCCTGTCGGGCGAGGAGAACTTCGTCTTCTACTTCGACGGCGGCGAGGACCGCACGCCCGACCAGCGGCGCTGGGGCCTGCGCCCGACCGGCTTCTACCCCTGGGCTCGGACCGACGCGCGCTTCGACGCCCGCCGCCACCCGCACGAATTCCACCGCTTCGGCTGGGTGGTCGAGATCGACCCGATGGACCCGCAGAGCACCCCGGTCAAGCGCACCGCGCTCGGCCGCGCCGCGCACGAGGGCGCCTGGGTGGCCGTGACACGGGACGGCCGCGCGGTGGTCTATTCCGGCGAGGACGCGCGCTTCGAGTACCTCTACAAGTTCGTCAGCCGCGACCGCATCCGGCCCGCCGGCGGCGGCCTGACCGCGGCCCACGCCAACCGCGAGCTGCTGGACCACGGCACGCAGTTCGAGGCGCGCTACGACGCCGACGGCACCGGCCGCTGGCTGCCGCTGGTCCACGGCCAGGGGCCGCTGACGGTGGCCATCGGCTTCGCCGACGCGGGCGAGGTGCTCGTCAAGACCCGCCAGGCCGGCGACCTGCTGGGCGCGACGCCGATGGACCGCCCCGAGTGGCTGGCGATCGACCCGCACACCGGCACCGTCTACTGCACGCTGACCAACAACACGCGCCGCGGCGCGCCCGGCCAGCCGGGCGTGGACGCCGCCAACCCGCGCGCCAACAACACCATGGGCCACATCATCCGCTGGCGCGAAGGGGCGCTGGCGGACGACGGGCCCGGCGGCGACTTCGATGCCATCACCTTCCGCTGGGACCACCTGCTGCTCGCCGGCGACCCGGCCAACGAACGGGCCGAGGCGCGCGGCACCATCGACGGCGACATCTTCGGCTGCCCCGACGGGCTGGCCTTCGATCCGCGCGGCCTGCTGTGGATCCAGACCGACGCCCACGCCACACAGATGAACCAGGGCGAGTTCGAGCGCATCGGCAACAACCAGATGCTGGCCTGTGACGTCGCCAGCGGCGAGGTGCGGCGCTTCCTGACCGGTCCGGTCAACTGCGAGATCACCGGCTGCGCCTTCACGCCCGACGCGCGCACGATGTTCATCAACGTGCAGCATCCCGGCGAAACCCCCAGCGACCGCAGCGACCCCGCCGACCCGACGAGGTTCTCGACCTGGCCCGACGGCCCCGGCGCGGCCCGGCCGCGCTCGGCCACGGTCGTGGTCCGCAAGGCCGACGGCGGGCCGATCGGCAGCTGAGCGCGCCGGAGGCGGTGCCGGCCGGTCCACCCGGCAGCCGGTCAGCCGGCTTCGACCCGATTGCGTCCACCGCTCTTGGCCCGGTACAGCGCCGCGTCGGCGCGTGCCATCAGCGTGTCCTGGTCGTAGGGCGGCGTGCCGGTGTGGCCCACGCTGATCGTCAGCGCCAGGCCCGGGGCCAGCATCGACCAGTCGTTCTCCTCGACCTGGCTGCGGATGCGCTCGCAGACCCGGGCCACGCGGCCGGGCGGGGTGTCGACCAGCACGGCCAGGAACTCCTCGCCGCCGGTGCGCACGATCAGGTCGTGGGAGCGCAGGTTGGCGCGCAGGATGCGCGCCGTCGTCACCAGCACCGCGTCGCCCACCGGGTGGCCGAAGCGGTCGTTGACCCCCTTGAAGCGGTCGAGGTCCAGCATCACCAACCCCAGCGGCTGCTGCGCCGGCGCAGCCGCGGCCAGCAGCGCCGGCAGGCGCAGCGCCAGCTCGCGCCGGTTGCCCAGCCCGGTCAGCGGGTCGCGCAGCACGTCGGCCTCCAGCGCCTGCGCGCGCTGCCGATGCAGCTCGGCCTCCTGACGCGACTGCTCGGCCTCGACGCGGGTGATGAACTGATCGGACTGCGCCCGCAGCTGCAGGATGGCCGTGCGGCGTTCGAGCGCCGTCCGGCGTTCCAGGTGCCGCAGCGCCGCGCTGTCCTCGCCCAGGCCGCGCGCCGCCTCGTAGGCCGCGTGGTGCGCGCGCAGCTCGGTCTGCGGCAGCAGCCGCCCTTCGGCGATCAGCCGCCGTGCTTCGGCCAGGGCCTGCACCGTCTCGCCGCGCTGCAGCAGCAGTTCGGCCAACGAGCACTCGATGCGCTGGCGCTGCATGGTCAGCCCGAACTGCCGCGCCAGCGCCAGCGCCGCCGCCAGCCGCTGCTCGGCTTCCTCGGTCTGCCCCAGGTGCAGCAGCACCTCGCCCAGGTTGCCAACGGCGATCGAACGCGTGATGGGCTCGGCCAGCACGGTCTCGAAGCCCTGCATCTCGCGCGCCAGCGGCAGCGCGCGCTCCAGCGCGGCGTGGGCCTCGTCGTGGATGTCCTCGCCACGCATCAGGTAGAACGCGCCGATCAGCGTCGCGCACAGGTTGTTGCAGGTCAGGAAGCGGTCGCGCTCGGACCCGTGCAGGCGCATCAGCGCCAGGGCCTCGCGCATCAGCCGCTCGGCCTGCCACGGGTCGCCCATGCGCTCGAAGCACAGGGCCATGGCCATCAGCGCGTAGGCCCGCCGTGTGGGGTCGCGGTCGGTGTCGGCGAGGCTGCCGAGCTCGCGCGCGCAGTCCATGCCGAGCCCGAAGTCGCCCAGTTCGCAGGCGGCCAGCCCCAGCCGCCGCAGGTGGTCGAAGTAGTCCGCGCCGCCGCCCCGTCTCACCTGCGGCGTCAAGGTCTCGCGGCGCGCCACCAGGCCGCGGTAGTGCCCGAGCCGGAACAGGAAGAAGCTGGTCAGCCAGGCGGCCCGCGCCTCGCCCGCGCCGCCTGGCGCGAGGCTGAGCGCCTGCTCCGCCGTCGCCAGACCCGCGGCCATCTCGCCGCGCTGCAGGCAGGCCTCGGCCATGGCCAAGGCTTCGTCGAACGACAGCTGGGCGCTCATGCCCACAGGCTACCAGCGAACGGGCTCGGTCAGTCGATGGACGTCGAGGACTGCGCGTCCTGGATCACGCTGGCCGCACCCGTCGCGGCCCTGGGCGACCCCGCCGGGCCGGTCGCGCCGGACGGGCACGTTCCCGAACGAGGCGCCGCACCGGCGGTGCGGCCGGACGCCGGCGGCCCGCCACGCACCGCCCGGACGCGCACGCTTCACAATGCCGGCATGGCCCAAGCTCCCGCCCCGCTCACCGACGCCGACCTCGACACGCTGCAGGACCTGCTGGCCGCGGTGCCGGCGCCGCTGGAGACGCTGGACGTGATGGCGCTCGACGGCTACCTGTGCGGCGTGATCCTGCAGCCGCGCCCGGTGCCGCTGGCCGACTGGCAGCGCTTCGCGCTCGACGTCGAGGGCCGCCCGGCGCCCGCGGGCTACGACGCGGCGCCGCTGCTGGCGCTGGCGACGCGCCGCCACGCCGAACTGCAGCGCGCCATCGACGCCCGCGACTGGTTCGACCCCTGGATCTACCCGGACGACGACGCACCGACGCCGTCGGCCACCGTGCTGCCCTGGGTCGCCGGCTTCGCCGCCGCGCTGGACCACTTCCCGGCGTTGCTGGCGCTGGACGCGCCCGAACTGGTGGAACCGCTGGCGCTGGTCTACCTGCACTTCGACCCCGACGACCTGGAGGACGCCGACGCATTGGCGGCCGTCATCGAGACCATCGAGCCGCCGACGGATCTGGCAGAGGCGGTGCAGGACCTGGTGCGCGCCGTGATGCTGATCGCCGACGTCACGCGCCCGCGTCGCGTCGCGCCGCCGCTGCGTCCGCGGCCCTCGCGCGCCCCGCCCCCGGGGCGCCGTGGCCCGGGGCCCGGTCGGCGCCG
>CAZLJT010000280.1:0-4691 GCA_964559905.1 uncultured Aquiflexum sp. | reverse complement strand
TACCGTCGACTCCACACAGGAAGCAGCCAAAGTACACGAGAAAGTCAAGCTCAGAGCATTGTCGCTTTTCGAACCAAGGCCTGAATGGAACCATGCGACCAATGCACTCTGTGTGATCGGGAAAAGAGAATCCAACAAGCACCTGTTTTTGGATAAAAGAGCCTTCCTCAATTCCTATGATTACGGCATTGATCCTGAAGGAAAATACCTGTTGAACATCGTCAAAGCTGTGGCACCGGTTTGTGGCGGGATCAACCTCGAGTATTATTTCTCCAGGGTAGACAACCAACGGCTTGGGGCAGGGAGCAAACTTCCCCATAATGTCATGGGATTGATAGGTGTTGCAAACGGTATTGACGGAGACCTGAGGCCCGGATTACCAAGTCAGATGATCAACATCCATGATCCGCTACGGATCTTGATCACCGTGGAGCATTATCCCGAGACTGTTCTCAAAACCATCAAAACCCATGAAGCAACCTATGAGTGGTTTGCCAATGATTGGGTGAGACTGGTGGCGATCCATCCTGAAACCAGAGAGGCATTTCTGTTTAAAAGTGGGGAATTTATCCCATACCAGCCACTTGCCAAGCACATTGAAAAGATCCAAAATCTGGATGAATTATTGGTTTCGACTTCCGAAAACTTACCTGTCTTCTTGCTGAGCTAATTATGGAAAATCAAATCATCATCAGCAGCTTTGTGGTTATTCCTTTTATAGGATTCTTACTTTCCTTGTTGCTACCCGAGAAAAATGAAGCCGGTCTTGCCAGAATGGCCTTCTTTACGATCAGCTTTCAGCTGGCTTCCGCTTTGGGATACATCGGATATTGGCTGATAGTACTTAAGGGCCGACCGGTGAATATCCCTGAATTCGTTTTATACCAGCACCATGATTATGAGTTTCTGATTGACTTTTACTTTGATAAAGTCACGGCGGTCTATCTCTTTGTCGGAGCATTTGTCACCTTCTTGATCACAAGATATAGCAAATATTACCTGCATTTGGAGGAGGGCTATAAGCGGTTCTTCAACTCCATCCTTTTCTTCTATCTCGCCTATAACCTGACTGTATTGGCGGGAAATTTCGAGACTTTGTTTATCGGATGGGAGATGTTGGGAATATCTTCTTTTTTGTTGATTGCCTTTTACCGCAACAGGTACCTGCCGGTTAGGAATGCTGTGAAGGTTTTTTCCATCTATAGAATCGGGGATATTGGGATCATCCTGGCCATGTGGGCAAGTCACCACCTTTGGCATGAAAACATCACCTTCCTGAAGCTGAACAATGAACAACTTGTAATCGAGCACCTCTCCCAACATGGAGGCATCGGCTTATTTATCTCGCTGGGAATATTGGTAGCTGCAGCTGCAAAATCAGCGCAGCTGCCATTTTCTTCTTGGCTTCCAAGGGCCATGGAAGGTCCCACACCTTCAAGTGCGATTTTCTATGGATCGCTTTCTGTGCATTTTGGGGTCTTCTTATTGCTAAGGACATTCCCTTTTTGGGAGCACCAGATTACAGCGCGGATTCTCATAGGATTGCTTGGTTTGGCGACCACTTTAGTGGCCTATCCCATTGCCCGTGTACAGTCTTCGATCAAGTCTCAGATTGCCTATGCTTCCATTGCGCAGATTGGGATCATGTTTATCGAGGTCGCTTTGGGACTTCAAATTCTGGCCCTGATCCACTTTGCAGGCAATGCCTTCCTGAGAACTTATCAGCTTTTGGTATCTCCTTCGGTGGTGAGTTATATGATCAGGGATCAGTTTTACCATTTCAAGCCAAAAGAAATTACTGTGGAAGATACATTTCCCAAGCGTCTTGAAAACAGCCTTTTCATCCTTTCGCTTAAGGAATGGAACCTGGATGTATTTATGAACAAATGGGTCTTTTCTCCCATCAAAAAGGTGGGAAGTAAATTGGATTTTCTCACTCCAAAAAACCTCCTCTTGTATTTCCTACCCATGTATGGAATCGGACTTTACGGCTACTTCCATCAAGAATACCTGCCTGAAGGAATACAGGAATTGATCCCCGGCACCTTTGCCTTTATAGGGATGATGATGGTATTCAAGGCGTTTTCTGAACGGAATTACCCCAGGCTGGCCTGGATGCTCGTCATTGCAAACCATTTCTGGATTGCACTTGCCGTTTCCTTCAACGAGACCTTTGACTACAATCAAACTTTGATTTACCTCAGCGGGGTTACCGTATTTGGCATCCTGGGATATGTGATCTTGGAATACTTAAGGAAAAAGGAGCCGGAGTATTTTGACATGAATCAATATTATGGGCATGTCTATGAATACCGGAAACTGGCTTTGGTCTTCTTGATTGCCACCTTGGGATTGATGGCATTTCCTATTTCACCCACATTTATCGGAGTGGATTTGATCTTCAGCCATATCCATGAGGACCAATACCTTCTTGCTTTCTTTGACTCTGCGAGTTTTATCATTGGAGGCATCGCCCTGATCCGGATTTACTCCCGCCTTTTCCTAGGCCCACACATCAAAAATTACCACGAAAAAGCACTCAAATCTTCTTAAGCCATAAAAATGAAAACTCAAAAAATTCAATCTCCTATGACCGGAATAGCCGGACTCAAACAAAACTGGAAGTCAGACCTGACTTCAGGTTTCCTGGTATTTCTTATCGCTTTACCCCTTTGCCTTGGCATTTCTATGGCTTCAGGCTTCCCTCCTGTGGCCGGAATATTCACGGCGATCATCGGTGGCTTGGTAGTCAGTTTTCTTGGTGGTTCTCAGCTGACAATCAAAGGCCCCGCAGCGGGTCTGATCATCATTGCCCTCGGTGCAGTGACCGAATTGGGGCAGGGTGATCCAATGCTTGGGTATAAACTGACTTTAGCTGTTGTCGTAGCGGCAGGAATCCTACAGGTGATATTTGGTTGGATCAAATCCGGGGTTTTGGCTGATTTCTTCCCCTCATCAGCAGTACATGGAATGCTTGCGGCAATCGGAATCATCATCATTGCCAAGCAACTGTTTACCATGATCGGTGTCAAGCCCGAAGCCAGTGAAACCTTAGAGCTGTTTGCAGAACTTCCGCATGCTTTCAGCGAACTCAATCCTGAAATCGCTTTGATCGGATTTATAAGTCTGCTGATTTTATTTCTTTTCCCTTTATTCAAAAACAAGTATATCAGAATGATACCTGCCCCTCTGCTTGTCATCTTGGTTGCCATTCCTATCGGAAGGTATTTTGACTTGGAGCATGAGCACAGCTACCTGTTTTTGGATGGGCATGAATATACTATCGGACCAAAATTTCTGGTAACCTTGCCGGACAACCTGCTTTCTGCCATTACCTTCCCTGATTTCTCCCAGGTATTTTCAATGGTATCCATCAAGTATATCATCATGTTTGCCTTGGTGGGAAGTCTGGAGTCTTTGCTAAGCTCCAAAGCCATTGATGGTTTGGATCCATTCAAAAGAAAATCCAATATGAACAAAGACCTTATGGGAGTTGGAATAGGAAATACCTTAGCCGGTTTTATCGGGGGCCTTCCTATGATCTCAGAAATCGTCCGAAGCTCTGCCAACATCAATAACGGTGGCAAAACTGCCTGGTCGAATTTCTTCCACGGAGGGTTTCTTCTGATCTTTGTGGCTTTTTTTCCAAACCTGATCCATCAGATTCCTTTGGCTGCTTTGGCCGCAATGTTGGTTTACACAGGTTTCAAGTTAGCCTCCCCTCAGTCTTTTTACAGCACCTACAAAATCGGTAAAGAACAGCTCGCAGTCTTCCTTGTCACCATTGTGTTTACCCTCGCCACGGATTTATTGATCGGAATCGGAGTGGGGATTCTTACCAAATTTATCATCCATTTGATCAATGGTCTTCCATTGAAATATATCTTCAAACCCATGTTTACAGTTAGCGAAAACGGAAATGAATTTACAGTTGATGTTTTTCATTCTGCAGTGTTCAGCAATTATATCAAACTCAAAAAATCCCTCGATGCGCTTCCAAGAGAAAAAACCATCCGGATCGATTTTAGCAATGCGAATTTGGTAGACCATACTGTGCTGGAAAATCTACACCACTACCAACATGACTATGAGCATAACGGTGGTCATTTTGTTCTTTGTGGGATGGACCATTTGAAGAAAAATTCAGACCATCACCTGTCAGGAAGAAAACTCAAATCAAGAAAAAAACATGATACAGCCATTCATTGATCTAATATTTAGCAAATATGGATATACGCCTCTTTGGCAGTAACCCTATATTCTACTTCAATTGGGACGGAAGACCGAAGTCGGAAGACCGATGTATCGGGCATTTCATTCCTCAGACTAGAATTAACATAGATGTCCAATCTTCTGGCATAATTGCGTACAAACATATTTGCAAAAGATTCAATCCTAATCGACAAGATCCCAAGCAAAGGGATGATCAATTTAATCCAATAAAAAAAAGGGTGCAGATTCATGTCCACACCCTTTTCTTTATACTGATTGGTTACAATATTTTTATTGACCTTGCCCCAAAGAGAAACCTTGGACGCCGTCAAAGAAATATAGGTTTTCTGTTTTGATCACATCGATATCAAGTTGGGAAGCCTTGTATAGTAGCTCGATAATATCGGCTTTGGAAAAAGACCCGCCCTCTTTTGGTTTGAATCTGCATCTCCAATGGTCTGTGCAGAATGTTTCTTCAA
>CAZLJT010000279.1:0-4695 GCA_964559905.1 uncultured Aquiflexum sp. | reverse complement strand
GCGGCCCTCGGTGGAAGATGACGGGGGGACGAAAAAACCAGACGCCCGGCCTGAAAAAGACCGGGCGCCCGACTCGTCCTGCTACCCCAGTATTGTAGCTCCGCCTCGCGGCCGCGGCAATCGGCAGGGGAGCGAAGGCGGCGATTATTGTTCGAGATATGTTGCGGATTACGTCCCACGGAGATGTCACCGAACTGCGGTTCTCCTCAGTGCGCAGTCGCTTTATGCGCTACGCGGTGAGCGCGTTCGTCACCCGCGACGTCTTGATTGACACCGGATTTCCCGACGTGCAGAAGGCGCTCGCACGCTGGGTCCGCACAGCGCGACCAGTCGGTGCGATCATCACGCACGGACACGAGGATCACGGCGGCAACGTGCCGTGGCTCGTCGGAGCAGGCATTCCGGTGCAGATGGCCCCCGACACCGAGGCCGTCATCCGCGATCCCGGCCACATCGGCTGGTACCGGCGCCTCTGCTGGGGTTCACCGACTCCGCTCCGCGCCCAGGTCACGCCATTTGCTCACGACGCGCTCACGCTGCGCGCGGCGCGCGGACATTCCGCCGACCATCACGTCGTCTGGGACGCGGAACGTGAGACCGTCTTTGGCGGCGACCTCTTTGTCGGCGTCAAGGTGCGAGTCGCGCACCACGACGAGGACCTGCGTGGGCAGGTGCGGGCGCTCCGCGAGGTCGCGTCGTGGCGACCTGCGCGGTTCTTCGATGCGCATCGCGGTCCCGTGGAGAATCCTGCGGTGCAGTTGACCGCCAAGGCCGACTGGATTGAACAGACCGTCGCGGCGATTGAACAGCGCGTACAGGCTGGATGGGGCGACGCCGCCATCCGGGACGCCCTCCTCGGGCGGGAGGACCTGACGGGCCTCGTGAGCGCGGGAGACTACTCGCGGCTCAACTTCGTACGGAGCGTACGGCGGTCGATGGGCTGACACCCCGCGCCAGAAGTCAACGAACGAGGGCCGATGGGAGTAATTTCGGGTATCCCACCAAGTGGCGAATCCTCCCCCACCCAAGCTGGGTATCTGACCAATGCGTACACTCATTCTTGCTACTCTCGTCGCCCTGCCGCTCGCCCCCGTGGCTAGCCAGGCGCGACCCGACACCTCCTCGCTGACCGCGCGGCTGGGTGTCGATACCATCTCGGTGGAGCGGATCATCCGCACCGCAACGACAGTCGAGGCCGAACTGGTGACGCGATCCCCGCGCACCTCACTCCAGCGTCACCGCGCCACGCTCGATCGCGCCGGAATGCTGACGGCGCTCGAGGTGATGGTCCTCGACCCCGCGACCGGCGCCGAACAGCGCCGCACGAGCTACACCCGCGTTGGCGACTCACTGCGGATCGTGACGACCGGTGGCCAGGAGACCGCTCCGCGTACGGTCGCGGCACCCGCCGAGTGGCTGCCGTTCATTGACTTGGTGCACTGGCCCTTCGATATCGCATTACGTCGAATGCGTGCGAGCGCTGCAACTGAAGTAGCCGCCCCGATGCTTAGCGGCAGCCGCATCTCCAACTTCCCGCTCGCGTTTATGGGGCGTGACTCCGCGACCGTGACGCACCCCACGCGCGGCACGATGCGCCTGACGGTTCTCATCGACGGCTCGATTCAGACGCTCGACGCCGGCGCGACGACGCGCGCACTGATTGTGACGCGCGCAGCAAACGCCGACGTACCGGCACTGGCCAAGAGCTTCGCCGCACGCGACGCCGCCGGCCGCGGCGTCGGCGAACTCTCCGGGCGCGGCGGCGGCGAGTCGCAGGTGCTCGGCGCAACCATCACGCTCGACTACGGCGTCCCAATGAAGCGCGGCCGCGAGATCTGGGGCGCGCTCGTGCGGTACGACCAGCTCTGGCGCACGGGTGCCAACCGCGCCACGCACTTCTCCACCGACACCCCGCTCCGCTTCGGCGAGCTCCTGGTGCCGGCTGGCGAGTACACCCTCTTCTCGATTCCCGCCGCCGATGGTGGCGTGCTCATCATCAACAAGCAGACCGGTCAGAACGGCCAGCAGTACGATGCCGCACGCGACCTTGGACGCGTCCCGCTTCGCGCCCGTCCCCTCACCAGCGAGGTGGAAGGATTCACCATCAGTACGCGTGCGGAGAACGGTCGTGGGGTCCTCGCGTTGCAGTGGGATCGTACCGAGCTGGTCGCCGAGTTCACCGTGGAGCGCCCGTGAAGAATGGTCTAATCCTTATGCTGGGCCTCGCGCTCGGCGTGCCCTCCGTGGGCGAGGCGCAGGGCACACGTCCTGAGCCGAAGAGTGCCGTTCCGATTCCGAGCGGCGTGGCGATTCCCGTTGACTGGCGCACGCTCGGGCAGCTCGACTTCGAGAAGGGCGTCGCGTCCGACACCCTGAAAGCGCTCGACGGCAAGCGTGTGCAGGTGCCCGGGTTCATCGTGCCGCTGGACGACGCAGATGAGCAGGGGGCAGAGTTCCTCCTCGTTCCGTACTACGGCGCCTGCGTGCACACGCCGCCGCCGCCGCCGAATCAGATGGCATTCGTTTCGATGGTCGGCAACAAGCGAGTGAAGCTCGCCTTGTTCGACGCCGTGTGGATGGAAGGCACCCTGCGTATCGTGAATTACGACAGCCCCTACGGAAGTGTCGGGTACACGATCGAGGGCATCTCGATGAAGCCGTACACTGGCAAGTGAGTTCAGGCGAGCGTAGCGCGGTCCCGTTAGCGGTGGAGCTGCGCGACGTTCGCTTCGCGTACCGCGGGGGCAGCACGGTCCTCGACATTCCCGACCTGCGCGTCGCGCGCGGGGAGCGGGTCTTTCTCCACGGGCCAAGTGGGAGCGGCAAGACGACCCTCCTTGGACTCCTGGCCGGGGTCCTTTCGCCCACGTCCGGCAGCGTGCGTGTGCTCGGCACCGATGTCGGCGCGCTACCGAGCGGCGGACGCGATCGGTTTCGCGCCGCGCACGTCGGCTATGTGTTCCAGATGTTCAACTTGATTCCGTACCTCTCGGTGCGGGAGAACATCACCCTGCCCTGCCAGCTCTCTGCCGAGCGGCGCGCGCGCCTCAACGGCGCCGCGATGGACGATGAGGCTGAGCGGATCGCCGCGCGCCTCGAGATTTCCGACCTCTTGGACGCATCCGTCACGGCGCTGAGCGTCGGGCAGCAGCAACGCGTGGCCGTCGCGCGCGCACTGATCGGCGCGCCAGAGCTTGTCGTGTGCGACGAACCGACCTCGGCGCTCGATGCCGATCGGCGTGACCGATTCCTCGAGTTGCTCTTTGCCTCGTGTGCGGCAGGAGGGAGTACGCTCGTCTTCGTGAGCCACGACTTGGGACTCGCCGCGCAGTTTGGTCGCACTGTGCGCCTGGAGTCCATCAACCGTGCGTCGGTTCGGGGGGCGGCGTGATGTTCCTCCTCCGGCTCGCCGCGAGGTCACTGCGTGCCCGTGCGTTGATCTCCGTGCTCACGGTAGCGAGCATTGCACTCTCGGTCACACTGCTGGTGGGCATTGAGCACGTGCGCACGGGTGTGCGCGAGAGTTTCGCTGGCACCATTCGCGGCACGGACCTGATTGTGGGCGCGCGCGGCGGCACGACGCAGGTACTGCTTTCCACGGTATTCGGAATGGCAGCGCCGGCGGGCAACGTGAGCTGGGAAACATTCGAGCGCTGGAGCTCGCATCCCGCCGTGGCGTGGACGATTCCCTACGCCCTTGGCGATTCGCATCGCGGCTTCCGTGTCATCGGGACGAGCGAGGAGTTTTTTGCGCGGTATCGGTTTCGCGACCAACAGGTGACGTTCGCCGCTGGGCGCCCCCCGCAATCGCCACGCGAGGTCGCGATTGGCAGCGAAGTGGCCGAACGATCGGGCTACGCGCTAGGGACCGAGGTGGTGCTCGCGCACGGACTCGGCGAGATCTCGTTCGCCGAACACGAGGTGCATCCGTTCACCGTGGTGGGGGTCATTGCGCGCACGGTGACGCCGATTGATCGCGCGCTCTACGTGACGCTCGAGGGGCTCGAGGCAATGCACGACGCGGAGGCGGAGCGAAACGGTCCGGCCGCGGAGGCGCACGGCACGGCGGGCCACGACGAGCCACCGATCACGTCCTTCCTGGTGGGGACCAAGAATCGGTTCGAGACGCTGCGCTTGCAGCGTGAGATGAATGAGGACCGCACGGAACCGCTCACCGCGATCATTCCTGGCGTTGCGCTGCAACAACTCTGGCAGACCGTGGGAAATGCCGAGGCCGCGCTGCGGCTCGTGGCAATGTTCACGCTGCTTGTGGGACTGATTGGGATGAGCGTAGCACTCTATGCGTCGCTCGAATCGCGGCGACGTGAAATGGCCATCCTGCGTGCGGTGGGCGCTGGGCCGCGCACGATTGTCACCCTGCTGGTTTCGGAGTCGGCACTGCTCGCGCTGACTGGCGCCGCGGTCGGGGTCGTGCTTGTGTACGTGGGGATTGCCGCCGCCGCGGGGACGGTCGAGGCAAAGTACGGCCTCGCCCTCACCCTGCACGGACTCGGCAAGATGGAGTGGTCGTACCTGGCGCTGGTCGTCGGCGCGGGGACGCTCGTGGGCGTGCTCCCCGCGTGGAAGGCGTACCGGGCGTCGTTGGCTGATGGATTGTCGGTGAAGGTCTAGTGCACCCTGTTTCACACTCTTTGTAAGGAGTCGGTCGTGTTGTTTCGTGCTTTGTTTGCGGTT
>CAZLJT010000278.1:0-4722 GCA_964559905.1 uncultured Aquiflexum sp. | reverse complement strand
TGTAGAGTCCATCTTCATCTATCAGTTGTTGATGGGATCCCTGTTGTACAATCTGACCATTCTTGATTACGAGAATTTCATCCGCATGTTGTATTGTACTCAGTCTATGGGCAATCACCAAAGTTGTCCTGTTGCTCATCAAATTGGTCAGCGCTTCCTGCACAAGTTTTTCAGATTGGGAATCCAAGGCTGAAGTTGCTTCATCCAAAATCAGAATTGGAGGGTTTTTCAAAACTGCTCTGGCAATGCTTAATCTTTGACGTTGTCCTCCGGAAAGTTTGGAGCCTCTTTCACCGATAGAAGTATGGTATCCGTTCTCCAATTGGATAATAAATTCATGGGCGTTGGCGATTTTTGCAGCTTCAATGACCTGCTCCTCTGAAAACCCCTCCACTCCAAAGGCAATATTATTGAAAACTGTATCATTGAATAATATGGACTCCTGCGTGACAATCCCCATTTGTTTTCTCAAACTATCCAATTCAATTGTTTTCAAGTCCCTGCCATCAAGTTGGATTGTTCCTTTGGAAGGGTCATAAAATCTCGGTACCAAATCTGCCAAAGTTGATTTTCCTCCTCCCGACGGACCAACCAAAGCAATTGTTTTACCTTTTTCCAATTTGAAACTGATTTCTTTCAAAACACTCTCCTTTTCATAACTGAAAGAAACATTTTCGAAGACTATCGCTTCATTGAAATCTTCAATTCTTGTTGGATTTGGAATATTCTGTATGTCACTTTGAGTATCCACAACATTGAATATCCTTTCAGCTGAAGCTAACCCCCTTTGGATACTGCTGGCTGCACGTGAGATTTCCTTGGCAGGATTCAATACCTGTGTAAATATGATAATATAAGTGATAAAATCGGATGCACTTAGGTCAGAAGTATTGCTCAGTACTAAACTCCCCCCGTAAAGCAAGATACCTGCGACCACTGTTACTCCCAAAAATTGTGATATAGGAGAAGCCAATTCGTTTTTTCTGGCCATGGAAATATTGACATCAGAATAATAATCTGTTTCTTCATCAAATTTTTTGGTGATGTATTTTTGGGCACCAAAGGCTTTGATGACACGCATTCCACCTATTGTTTCGTCCAGTATATTGACAATTCTGCCCAGTGATTCCTGACTTTCCACAGCTTTCTTCTTCAGCTTTCGGGTAATCCCGCCGATAATCGCACCTGATACGGGAATGAGGATAATGGTGAAAAGAGTCAACTTTACCGACATGAAAAATAATACAGCGAAATAAAGAACAATGGTAACCGGTTCTTTGAATACAACCCGTAGAGACTGAACTATGCTGTTTTCTACCTCCTGTATGTCATTGGTCATTTTAGACATCAGATCGCCTTTTCGCTCATTTGAAAAAAATCCAAGGTGCATCAAGGTAACCCGGATAAAAATATCCATCCTCATTTTTTTAATGATCTCAGCCCTGACTTTGGCAAGTACCACCCCTGATAAATAAGTGAAAAGATTAGCTAAAAAAACAGAAATGACTATAATTATACAGACATATAAAAGGGTTCCGAACCTACCATAGTTTTCAGATATCTTAAGAAAATAATGATTGAATAAATCCAGGAAATAAGCCACTGAAAATGAAAATTCAGGTTTGGTCAAATACCTGTTCATATCTCCGGGACCAACCTGTTCAAAAATGACATCAAACAGCGGCTTGAGCAGTGTAAAGTTCAGTAAACCGAAAATAATGGCTAATAAGGTATAAAGGATATAAACGGGGAAATATCTCCTGTATGGTTTTGCGTACGATAAGATCCTGAGGTAGGTATTCATGAATTCATTTCAAATGGACTCGCAAGTTAAGGAATATTCACTCAAATAGGGCCCTATCTTTGTACTTGGTGCTTTCTGGAACAGCTAAAAATTAAAATCATTCCTCATCATGTTCATTCTTAGGGAAAACTGGGAAAACGAAGTGGTTTCGGGTGCTGACAAATCCTGTGCAGTTCTTCTCCTGAAGCTTTGACTGAAATCAAGGAAAATATTCTGCCTTACCATATAGCTAAGATTCAAATTTGCCATAACAATTCTGTTTTCTACACCCTGTCCAATGGTATTGTTGAATAAACCTATGCCAGTACCTGGATTGGTTCTGTTTTTCAATACATCTTTTCCAAAATTTATATCTTCAGATGGATCATCTCCGAAAAACTGGTAAAAGCCTGTAAAAGTGGCAAACATTCTGGGTAGAAATCCGGGCTGGTATCTCATGATTCCGACAACTTCCCTGAAATTGGCACCAAGCGGGTGGGCCAATGGAGTCCTATAGTTGGAAAAGGATTGGAAAGGAAATTTTTCCTGATAGGTATAAGGTCTTGACTGATTGTATTCAAGCTGTATGTCGAGATTGCGGACCTTGAAAGCATCGATATACTTATATCCTGCCTGAATACTGTGTTTGTTTCTGATAGAATTCTTGCCGTCGATTCCAAAAAACTCCCCGAAGACAAATTCATCCAAGGCGAACTGACCGTAGAACTGCATGCCCGGGACAAAATTCCATTTCATGTCTGTACCGATCATTACTTTGTCAGGAGTTCCCAACTGATGTTCCACCCATCGGTAAAAAATAATGGGATTGAGGTAATTCCAATCAAATTCACTTTTCATCACGGCCTGATAAAGGCCTAAATTGAAGTTTTTCCCAATGTTGGTTCCTAATCTGTAGAGTGAAAACCACTTTTGGGGATACCTGGCATCAGTCGGCCTACCTTGACCGTCAAAGACAATATCCGCCGTTTGCTGCGCCCAGAGGTTGGTCAGCTGAAATCTCCAGATTTTAGTATTTACTTTAAAAAACATATAGGGATTAGAAAAATCTGAAAGAATCATTGAGCGGTAGCCCTCACCGATAAAATTCCGGTCATGGCCTAATTGGGCTTCAATATGACGGGTAAAGTTAAAGCTGATATGGCCCATAGCTGAAAAGTAGCTGTAACCTACATCCTCATACCGTTTCCAGAATCCTTCTCCTGGAACAGCGCCGTTGTGTTCGGTATACTCTTTTACCCAAGAAGGAAAAATTGTCTGCGTGGTGGTGAAATAGGAATAAAAGGCTACTTTTCTGTCAATGCTTCCCCTCAGTTCTACACCTCTCGAATTTCTGAACCGCATATTTTCCTGACCTGGCTCAAATCCCGCAGACAAATAAAGCACAGGATTCAGGTGGACATCAAAAACTTCATCCCGATAGTGCACAAAGTCTGATGGTTTCCTGTAGAGTTTTTTGAATATTGGTTTCTTTGAATCTTCTGTTTCTCCACTGACAAATTCCCAATTGTCATTTCTGAGATATTCGAAATTAAACTGATCCGCAGAAGAAAAATGCGATAATGCATCTTCGGTGGGCAAATAGGCCAAAGAATCCAGGAAATTAGCCAGATGATCCCTTCTATAGGGTTTGAATCCGGTATCAAAGCTCTTGTTATTTCTGCCTTTTTGGATTTCATACCTTTCTACCATTTGGTAATAATCCCGATTAAAAGGGGCATAGGCACCTTGGCCATAAGTATGGTTGCCCATTAATACCCACAAGGAACAAATGAAAAGGAGTAGTTTTTTCATTGGGTGTTAAGCTCTAAAGCTGTAAAGCTAAAAAAAGTAAGGGAAAATGAAAGAAGGACTGAATCTCTAACCGCTGTTAAGTGATCGGCACAACGGTAAAAAAAGTGCTTTCGAAATTGAAATTTTGTTCAATTTTGGGAATTTGAGTAGATTCATAACTAATTTGATTTTTGTCAATCGTACTGTTTTTTCCTTGAAATATTTCAGATTTATAAATTGTAGAGTACAGATTATTGGAACCCAAAAATCAATGGGAAGATAAACACGACTACAAATGCCCAAGCTAAATATATAGGAATATAGAGGACGATTGATTTGCCAACTTCTGATAATTCAGTTTTTTGAGTGACAGACTTTAACAGTTTCGTGATAACGATCAAGAGATGCGTAAACATCAAAATATTGGCGCCTAGAACAGCTATCCTATTAGGGGAAATCCCCCATTCCGAGATGCGATAGATTATTGCTGATAGTGCGATTAGATTCACCACTGAAGTGACAACAGCCAACAATAAAAGAATCCATGTACCAAATTGATTTTTCTGCCTGTTCGCACTTTCGGCGACAGAAAAGAAAATCAATGCCATTACACCAATCAAGAGCAGATTGAAAATCAAAAGAAATTCCCTGTCGTTGTAGGGATCTTTACCGGAAATTACAATGGCGGTAAGGTAAACGACAAGCATCACCAAAACCAAAGGACTGAACAATTTGGCAATTACAGGGGAGACTTTGTTGACCAACTGTGGATTGGCGTGGGTAAGAAAAGCAGCAACAATCGGTACCATAGGTAGTCCAAAAATCACGATATTTTGAAAGAAAAAGACCTCAATCTTAAGACCAATCAACTCGAACAAACCCAAAGTAATCCCGGTCATCATCCCACCGGCAATCAGTAAAAGCCCTGACATAACCGCCAAATCCCCATTGAATCGGAGGAATTCAAGTCTTTTCAATAAATCTTGAGTTTCATTGCCCAAGAATGAAAATCCAAATATTCCCCAAAGCAATAGGGGTAAATGGATGCAGGCCAAAATCAATGTATTGCTTTCAGGATTGTTGGGCAGTAAATTGATGTATACTAAACTGAACAAAACAGCTCCTGAAATAGAGACTGTTTTGTGCAA
>CAZLJT010000277.1:0-4727 GCA_964559905.1 uncultured Aquiflexum sp. | reverse complement strand
GCCGCCATTCATAAAGTTGCTCGTGGATATTGATCTTGACCGGACAGACATCTGAACAGGAACCACACAGGGTGGAGGCGAAAGGCAATGAGCTGTGTTTTTTCAAATCCAGGCCAGGTGAAAGGATGGAACCTATAGGGCCAGGTACCACTGAACCATAACTGTAACCCCCACTTCTGCGATAGATCGGACAAGTATTCATGCAGGCACCACAGCGAATGCATTTGAGTGAATTTTTGAATTTCTCCCTTCCGAGCTGCTCGGTTCGGCCATTATCCACCAGGACGATATGTATTTCCTTGCCTGAAGCAGGTGAGCGGAAATGTGAATTGTAATTGGTGATGGGTTGCCCGGTAGCAGAACGTGCCAAGAGTCGCAGGAATACCCCAAGATCTTTTCTTCTGGGAATGATTTTCTCTATGCCCATGCAGGCAATATGCACATCAGCCAAGTGAACGCCCATGTCTGCATTGCCCTCATTGGTGCAAACTACAAATTCACCTGATTCGGCTACCCCAAAATTCACTCCTGTGATGGCGACTTTTGCTCCAAGGAATTTTTCCCGAAGGTGAACCCTAGCAGCATGGGTAAGGTAAGTGGGGTCTTCGTTTCCTTTTTCAGTTTGCAACTTTTCGTGGAAAATCTCCGAAATATCCCTTTTCTTCAAGTGGATGGCAGGGAGGACAATATGGCTTGGTGGTTGGTTGAGAAACTGTACAATGCGCTCACCAAGGTCAGTATCCACTACTTCAATGCCGTTCTGTTCCAAATAGGGATTCAGATGGCACTCTTCAGTGAGTATGGATTTACTTTTGACAATTGCTTTGCATTTGTGTTTCTGCAAGATGCTCAGGACAATCTGATTATGCTCATTCGCATCCTTGGCCCAATGCACATGGATGTTGTTGGCTTTGGCATTTTTTTCAAATTCAATGAGGTATTGGTCCAGATTGGCAAGCACATTGTCTTTGATCTGGGAGGCAAGTTCCCTGAGCTGTTCCCATTCTGGAATCGTCTTGCTGATGATGTCACGCTTGTCCCGGACAAACCAGAGCGTCTCGTCATGCCATTTAGATTTGGCACTGTCTTCCAAAAACTCAGATGCTTTGGCAGGATGGCTCATGAGATGGCTTCATTTAGTATTTCGGCGATGTGTTTGAACTGTATGGGCTTTTTATTTCTTCGTGCTATTCCTTCCAAGTGCATGATACAGGACATGTCCCCGCCTGTCAAGACTTCTACTCCGTGGCCGAGATGGTCTTCCAAACGGTCTTTTCCCATCTGCACGGATAATGCTTCCTCAGTGACCGCAAAAGTCCCCCCAAATCCGCAGCATTCATCTTCCCGGGTCAGTTCCACCCATTCCAAACCATCCAACTGTTCCAAAAGTTGTTTGCCCTTGCTGAAAAAAGGCTCGTTGCGTTCAGAACTGGATCCCAAACGCAATCCCCGATGTCCATGGCAGGAGGCATGGAAACCCACTTTATGCTGGAATGTACCGTTTAGGTTTTCAACTTTGAGTACATCAGTCAAGAACTCTGTCAATTCAAAGATTTTATCCTGAATTTCATTTTGCTCCCTTTCCATTCCGGGAACAGTAGGCGCATGTTCTTTGATATGCAACACACAACTTCCTGAGGGAGCCACGATAAAATCAAAATCTTTGAAGTTTTCCAAAAAATGTTTGGTGGTACCGACAGTATCCCTTTCGTATCCGGCATTGGCCATAGGCTGTCCGCAGCAGGTCTGTGCCATGGGGTAGGTCACCTTGCAGCCCAATTTTTCCAGGAGTTCCATGGTAGCTATGGCTACTTTAGGATAGAATTGGTCGACGTAGCAGGGGATGAATAAACCTATATTTTTATTTAAAGGCATATTTTTGATTCGATGTTAATGGATATTAAGATACTGATAGATATTGGATATTCATTGATATTGGTTTCCTATATCTATAGAAAAAATATCAATCAACAGCTTTCGTCTATTTGGAAATCAAATACAAATAGACCTAAATCTCCGAAAAATGAATGAATCCTATATCCTGTGGTATAGGGTTTTTAGGAAGGAGTTTACACTTTTTCAAAGGAAAAAGTGTATTCAATCATATATATACAAAGTGTAAAATGCGCCTAATATTTTGATTATAATCTAAATAATACGCCTAATTTTTCGATTACGTTCTAAATATTCCGCCTAAATGAATTTCATTTAAATGGTATCTAAGGCAATTCGATAGACAACCAGCGCTAAAAAAATATCAAATAATATCCACAAGTATCAACCAATATCCATCCTTCCTCCAAAACAGATCCCATTAAAATCTGATTTTTTGAAAAATAGTAGTGATTTCCATCAAAGTTTCTGATACATGATATAAGCATTCGTCATTCCCAATTGCATGTGATTAAATGCTTCCGGAATTTCCCCGATGATTTTAAATCCCAATTTCTCCCATAACCTTACTGCCCCTTGATTACTTTTCACAACAATATTAAACTGCATGGCTTGATAACCAAGCCGCCTTGCTTCGACCAATGAGAATTCTCCCATTGCCAGCCCTATTCCCTTTCCCCTTGCTGATGGCAATGTCAAATAACCTGCATTGGCGATGTGGGAACCTAGGTCAGGTTGATTGTCTTTGATAAAAAGTGTTCCCACTATTTCTCCATCAATAGTAGCAACATAAGTATGCTTGTCCTTTCCGCACCAAAATCGCAACATTTTCTCCTTGGAACTATCAGGGCTGAAAGCAATAGTGTCACCGCCTGAGATTACCTGTTTGAGGATGTTCCAGATTTGTCCGTAGTCTGCGGGTGTTGCTTTTCTGATTGTTATCATTTGCCTTAGTAAGCTTTAGTCCTATTTATCAAGAGTATAATTTTCATAAAATTTGCCAGAAAGAAAATAATTTTGAAGCCCGAAATAAAATTTATCTTTCCCAAAGTATTTATAAGTATAAAAAGTAAAAATGTTCTTAGTTACCTCTCATATATCTACTTTATCCCGAATTGCTCGACTCCCAGGATCTACGCCAAAGCTTCGATTTCAACATTTTTCAACCTTATTTCCATTTTCCAATCAAATTAAGTCTCTTGTCAAACAAACTTTTTCCGGTTATATTTCAAGTCTGGTTTTCAACATCCAATACCTACAATCATGAAGAACATATACGTTGGGTTGATTTTTATAGCGGTCGGTATTTTGGTCAAACTATTCCCGAATTTAATTGCAAGCTATAGCACCCTGTCCCAAAAGGAAAAAGAAAATGTGAAAGGAAATGGCTTCCCTACTTTTATGATGGTCGGATTTTTCATTATGGGTGCAGTCATTTTAGCAGGACATTTTATAGCCATTTGGCTGGGCAAGCCATCTTTAATCGACAGTTTAGGTATTTTTGTAACCTTGATCGGCGCAGTGGTTTTTATAGTTGCGGGGCAATGGTTTAAAAGATGAGGGTTTATCCAAATATCAAATAGTATCGAAAAATATTCATCCAATATCCCAATATCAATCAGTATCCCAGCCCAATATTTCTATTTTTATATCCACCATATTTCTACTTTATTTCCACCTTATTCCGAATCAATTCACTCTCGAAATCTTTGACTTAACTTCGATTTCCAATCAACATCCCCGCCCCCAGCGCCGTCCCCAACGCAAAATCCGTAGTTTCAATACTCAGTCCAGGTAATTTATCCCTCAACATTCCCACAAAAATTGGATTGGCATTAAAGCCACCGTCGATATAGAGTTTCCGGACTTTGATGTCTTTTAGTACGAGTTGGAGGGAAGCTACCTGCAGTTCCGTAAGTTCATGGATAAAACTATAGTAGGCATCTTCGAAATCGGTAAAACCTTTCCAGTCCGTTTCATTGGCTTGTGCAATACCATAGACCTCAGGTTTCAGGTATTCAAACCTGAATCTTTTTTTGGTTTGGGATTTGGCTTTTTCGTAAAGTTCCTTTTCAAAGGATAATGCTTTGTAATAGCCTTTTTCCAGATCAAAATAAATATAGAGTTTTTCAATCTGCACCTTATGCTCCTCACCGATAAAAAGCCTACTTATCTTAATAGGACTGCCTTCCTTGCTTAGGAAATGCAGACAGTCTTGCCGGAGTTCTTCTGTTGTCAGGGAAGAAGAGTTGAAAGGGTTGATGCTGATGGCCCAGGTACCTGTGGACAGCAGGGCGAATGGCTGTTCATTACTTTGAAGGTAGGGCAATAAAGCGGCAGAAGAGTCGTGTACACCGACTCCAATACGCATGCTATGTTTGTCAAAGGTTTTCGCAAAAGTAGAAGTGGTATCCACCACCTCAGGAAGGATTTGGATGATCCCTTCATTTTTTACCCAATCATGATAGGTTCCTTTGCCAAAGTCCCATAGTCCGGTATGGCAGCCAATGCTGGTATATTCTGAAACTGCCTTTCCGGTAAAAAGATACGACAGGTATTGAGGCAGGTGGAGACTTCGGTGGATTTTCTTGAATGCTTCGGGTTTGGCATATTTCAGCCAATATAGTTGCAGGCCTGAGTTCAACATGGCCAAAGCAGGGGAGGAGGTTTCACGGCTGAATTTTTCAGGGGGACCATATTGGGCATAAAACTGATCCAGGATTTCCTCCGGATATACTTTGAGGTAATTGTACAAAGGTGCAACAGGATTGCCCAATTGGTCTATATGTACAAAAGAAGCACCGTAAGTTGTGAAATTGAGTTTGGTTATCAGA
>CAZLJT010000276.1:0-4760 GCA_964559905.1 uncultured Aquiflexum sp. | reverse complement strand
TGCGCCGCGAGCTTGACGTACTCGCTCAGTTTGTTCTTCAACTCCTTGATCCCGACGACTTTCATCCTTCCAACGTAGCTACTGGTAGCTACCTTGAGAACTCCCCGCCCACAATCATTACATTCTGCAGATGCGCCTCTCCTTGCTCCTCCTCGCCGCGCTCCCCCTCCTCGCGAGCGCGCAACAGGCCCCGCGCCTGATCCCGATGCCGCGCGAGTTGGTCCGCACCGAGGCCCCGGCCCTCTTCCGCGCCGAGATCACGGTCGCACCCGGCGCCGACGCCGATGACCGCAACGCGGCCCTCGATTTCGCCAACACGATGCGTGAACGCGGCATCACCGCCGCGGTCACCTCCAGCCCCCGCGGCTGGCACGTGACACTCGCACGCACCGGCTCCGATGCCGCCCGCCGCGTGCTCGATGCCGAGCGCGTCCGCTTTGAACCCGCAATGGAAGCCGAGGGCTACATCCTCGTCGCCAACGCACAGGGCGCCACGGTCATCGCCCACTCGGCGGCCGGCACCTTCTATGGATTGCAGACGCTCAAGCAGTTGATCATCGGCGCCGGCGCCGCGGCGCAGCTGCACCCGGTGGTGATTCGCGATTGGCCGGCAATGCGCTGGCGCGGAGTGCAGGACGACATCTCGCGCGGGCCGGTACCGACCCTCGAATACCAGAAGCGTCAAGTGCGCACGCTCGCGGCGTACAAGATCAACACCTTCACGCTCTACTTCGAGCACACGCTCGCCTTTGCCTCGCAACCCGTTATCGCACCACCCGGCGGCGCGATGTCACGCGAGGACGTGCGTGAACTCGTGGCCTACGCTGCGCGCTACCACATCACGGTCATTCCCCAGCAACAGACCTTCGGGCACCTCCACCACGCGCTCAAGCTCGAACTCTACGCCGACCTCGCCGAAACGCCGCACGGACACGTGCTCGCGCCGGGACAGCGCGGTACGCTCGAGTTCACCAAGGGGATCTTCGCCGAGATCGACTCCCTTTTCCCCTCGCCCTTCGTGCACCTCGGCGCGGACGAGACCTTCGAACTCGCCAAGCCTGATGTCGAGCGGCGCGGGATTGGCCCGGTGTACGTGGACTACCTGCGCGACATCGTCGAGACGGTACGCGTGCCCGGGAAGCGCTACCTGTTCTGGGGCGACATCGCAATGAACCATCCCGATCTCGTGAAGGGACTGCCCAAGGATCTCATTGCCGTCGGCTGGGACTATTGGTCGCGCAGCAACTTTGATCGCTATCTCAAGCCCTTCCGCGACGCGGGAATGGAAACGTGGGTCGCGCCCGGCGTGAACAACTGGAACCGGATCTACCCGAACAACATCGCCGCGCTCGCCAACATCCAGGGCTTCGTGCGCGACGGCCAACGCGCCGGCGCCACCGGAATGATCAACACCACGTGGGACGACGACGGCGACGCGATCTTCGAACAGAACTGGTACGGACTCCTCTTCGGCGCTGCCGCCTCGTGGCAGCCGGGGGAAGCGAACATTCCGCAGTTCCAGGCGGCGTATGGCTCGGTGTTCCACGGCGATACCACGGGCTCAATCAACGCGGCGCAGCAGCACCTGATGGAAGCGCATCGCGCAATCGACGGCGGCACCTGGCTCTTCTTCGTGGACCCGTGGTCGGACGAAGGATCGTTCGAGACCGTGCGCCTCCGTCCGCAGCTCGCCAAGATGCGCATCCACGCCGAGAGCGCGCTCGTGCACATTGCGCGCGCCCGCACGCAACATCACCTGCGCGAGTCGGCGGCGGTGGACGCCATTGAGCTCGGCGCGCGCCGGATGGACTGGATGGGGATGAAGTTCCAGATTGCCGACGAGATTGCGCAGGGCATCTACGCCCTCGCCACGCTCGACACGGTGACGTGGAAGGAACTCGCCGAGTTCACCGGCATCAACGGCAAGCTGCAGGATATGCGCGACGGTTTCGTACTCACGCGCGAGCTCTTCGAACGCAGTTGGCGCGCCGAGGCTCGGCCCTACTGGTTGCAGAACAACCTTGCGCGTTACGACGTGGAGATTGCGACGTGGGCGCAGCGCATCAACCAGATGGATGCCGCGCGGCGGCGCTTCACGCGGGAACGAAAGCTTCCGACGCCTAGCGAGCTGGGAGTGCCGCCAAGACTGGCGCCGCAGCGTCCGACGGCCGGCGGACGCTGAAGACTGCGTCGTTCGGGCCGTAGATCCGGCCCGTCAGCTCGGGCGCGATATCGGCGACGGTCTTCGGGAGCCTGGCGGGTACGAGCCGGCCGCGCGTCTCGAAGACAAGCAGGTGAAAGTTTTCCGAGCTCTCGATCTGCCGCGACATCTCGGGTAGCCACGCCTCGCTCTGCAGGGCCGCGGCAATCACCGGTTCCGGGGTGCCGGGGCCGGCGATGTAGAGCCGGTTGAATGCGAACGGCACCTCAATGAGCATGCGGATCGTGGCAGTGTCGCCGCGCGTGAGTGCCGCGGCGACTGCCTTCTCGAGATCCAGTTCCGTCTTCTCAGTTCGCTTGGGACCGCAGGCAGCAAGCACGAACACTGCGGCCGGGAGCAGCCACGACCGAGACGCACGCATCACGTGCGCCGCCGGGCCTTGGTCTTGACGCGATCCAGCGACCGGCGCACGGCGCGCTCCACGGAGTCGATGGTGTGATCGAACGCCGCACGGTGATCGGTGTCTACCACCTCGACCACGATGCTCTCGTGCCGCGAAAGCACAACCTTGATGGCACAGCGCTGCGCGGGGGCGCCCTTGGGACCGGAGATGTCTTCGAGACGCACACTGATGCGCTCGATGGACGTCGCGAACTTGCCGAGCTTGAAGCCCGCGCGCTTGGCGATGTAATCGCGCAACTCCTGGTCAACCTCAACTCCGCGCGCGCGCACGGCGAGCGGTGTTTCCGGCGCGGTCGTCTTGCCGCGCTCGTTGCGCGGGGCCTGGTTGGCATCGACGCCCATTGCGGCGCGGCGGGTGGGCTTTGAGCGAGCAGCCATCACAAACCTCGGAATTCAGGAAAGAGTGTCTACGCAATTTGGTCGGTGGACCTCGCGCAGACCACCCCGGCGCGCGCGGCTACTCCAAGGCGAGCGAGTCCTTGGCGCGCGGCGAGACATCGTACTTGCGCAACCGCTCGTGGAGGAGTCGAAGGACCACGAGAAACACCAGCGCAATCCCCACGTTGAACAGGAGATGCGCACGCGCCACCGCCACGCCGGGCGTCCCCGCGCCGTCCACGACGTACCGGGAGAACCACGGCAGGAAAGGCGCCATCAAGGCGAGTCCACCGATGTTGAACAGTAGGTTGGCCGTCGCGCTGCGGCGCGCCACGGTGCCCAAACGGAGCGAGGCAATCAGGGCCGTGGAAGTCGTCCCCACGTTGGATCCAATCACAATTGGAATCGCGGCCTCTGGCGGAAGCATTCCCTGCTGCACGAGCAGGATCGCCAGCCCCACCACCACGCTCGACGACTGCAACAGTGCCGTCGCGGCAATGCCGACCGCCACACCGCTCCACGGGGAGTCCGCCGCCGCAATCCACTGCTCCCACGCGCCGTTGGCCTGCAACGGTTGCAACGCAATCGAAATGAGGTCGAGCGCAAAGAAGATGACCCCAAAGTAGAAGATCACCTTCCCCGCCACGCGCCCCTTCGCGGGGATGAGTCCCACCAGCGCCCCGATGACGATGAACAGCGGGCCGATCCCGGTCAGTTTGTAGGTCACCAACCAGGCGGTGGTCGTGGTCCCGATATTGGCGCCCAGCATCACGCCGAGGCTGGATCGGAACGTGAGCACACCGGCATTCACCAGCGACACCGTCAGCGCCGAGACCGCGCTCGAGGACTGCACCAGGCCCGTCGCAATTGCCCCGACGAACATCCCCCGAACCCGGCTCGCCGTCACCTTCCCGAGCCACCGCCGGACCACCGGCCCCGAGGCGTGCTCGATCTCGTGGCTGAAGGCCTGGAGGCCGTGGAGGAAGAGGATCACCGCGGCGACGATGCCGATGATGATCTGGAAAGTGGTCACGGGCGGCGGATGGGAGGGGAGAGCCGGCCAACGGGGCGCGGGGGCCACTCGTATCTTAAGCGGCTTCACCTCGCATTCCCACAACCCCAATTCCCATGCGTGTGACAAGGCTCCTGCGCGTCCTCAGCGGCGCGACTGCGCTGACGGCGTCAGTGCTCTCCGCCCAGACCATCGATCAGTCAATGATCGACGGACTTAAGTGGCGCAGCGTCGGACCGGCCAACATGTCCGGCCGCATCACCGACGTCGAGGGCATCCCCTCGCCCAGCAAGACCTTCTTCGTCTCCGCCGCCGCTGGCGGCGTCTGGAAGACCACCAACAACGGCGTGACCTTCCGCCCGGTCTTCGACAACTATGGCGTCGCCTCCACGGGTGACCTCGCCATCGCACCGAGCGACACGAACATCATTTACCTCGGCACCGGCGAGCCCAACTCACGCAACTCGATCTCCCCGGGGGGCGGGATGTTCAAGTCCACCGACGGTGGACTCACCTGGAGCTTCATCGGCCTCAAGGAAACCGAGCACATCGGGCGCGTGATTGTCCACCCGACCGATCCGAACACCGTGTGGGTCGCGGCGCTCGGCGCGGCGTGGCGCACCAACCCGGAGCGCGGGCTCTACAAGACCACCGACGGTGGCGCGACGTGGAAGAACACCAAGTTCATCAACGACACCACGGGCTTCGTGGACGTGGACATCCACCCGACAAACCCGAACGTGCTCT
>CAZLJT010000275.1:0-4830 GCA_964559905.1 uncultured Aquiflexum sp. | reverse complement strand
ATGGTATTGCCGGAGCGCTCCTCGTCACTGTCGTGCTGGATGATGATCTGCTTGCCGGTGCCGAGGAAGTTGGCATCGCGAAACCCCACGGCATACTTGTTCTCGCCGCCGCTGCGGCCGAAGGACAGCATGGGGGTGAAGGTCCAGATATCCCGGGTGATGACTTCGAGATCGACCACCTCGCCGCAGATCCGCCAGGGGCGCACGGTGGCATCATAGATAAAGCCCAGGTTGCGCAGGATGCGCTCCGACTCATCGACGCGGGACTGGCTGTATTCCTCGCCTTCCTCCACCAGCAGGTGGTCCTCGATCACCCAGTCCCGGGTCACGCTGTGGAAGTCATTGGCCCAGCGGTAGAGGGCCTTGTCCTCCTGCGGATCCTCGGTATCAAACACGGTAAAGCGCTGCTGGCGGATGCTGCCCACCCGGGCGCCGGCGGGGATCGAGCGGGCGAACTCATCGTGGGCCGGCGATTCCTCGAAGCGGAAGCTGGCGGATTCGTCCTGCAGGGCGACCTCGCGGCAGGCCGGGTCACTCTCGCTGGCCCCGGCTGCGGCCACAGCCAGCAGCAATGGCGGCAGGCACAGCCTTGCCGGGCCGAGAGCGAGGAATCTGGAACGCGGCTTGGGTTTCATCGTTCTACGATAGCCGCTAGGCCCCTGCCACCACAATGGCCGGAAATCTGTACTCGTTCACAATACGCGGCTAAACTTGGCCCCGCCCAGGCGGCGGGAGAGCTCCCGGCGTACCCGCACCCCCGACAAGGAGTTCCGCTTGACCCCTCATTTGCAGACCCAGTTGCAGACTCTGGCCGGGCCCGGTTACCGCGAACTGCTGCAGCGGATACAGCGCGGCCTGGAGAAGGAGAGCCTGCGGATCACGCCGGAGGGGCGCCTGGCGCAGACCCCGCACCCGGCCGGGCTGGGCTCGGCACTGACCCACCCGTCGATCACCACCGACTATTCCGAGGCCCTGCTGGAATTCATCACCCCGGTGGACACCAGCATCGAGGGCTGCCTGGAGACCCTGGCCGACGTCCACAGCTTTACCTACCGCAAGATCGGCGACGAACTGCTGTGGGCCACCAGCATGCCCTGCATCGTCAACGGCGACGACAGTATTCCGGTGGCCGAGTACGGCAGCGCCAATGTCGCGCGCATGAAGAAAGTCTACCGCTACGGCCTCGGCCACCGCTATGGCCGCCTGATGCAGACCATCGCCGGTATCCACTACAACTTTTCCCTGCCGGACGAGTACTGGCAGCGGGCCTGGGACGATGCCGGCCGGCCGCAGCCGCTACAGGACTACGTGACCAGCCGCTATCTCGGCCTGATCCGCAATTTTCACCGCCACTCCTGGCTGCTGATCTACCTGTTCGGCGCCTCGCCGGCGGTCTGCGCCAGCTTTCTCCGCGGTCGCGACAGCCACGGCCTGGAGCCTTTCGACGACAAGAGCCGCACCCTGCATCGCCCCTACGGTACCGCCCTGCGGATGGGCGACCTGGGTTACAACAGCGAGGCCCAGAAGGGTCTCAAGGTCTGCTACAACTCGCTGGGCAACTACGTCCAGGCCCTGCGCGATGCCATCATGCACCCGCACCCGCCCTATCAGGCCTTCCCCGCCGGCCAGGGTGGCGACTACCAACAGCTGAACGACAGCCTGCTGCAGATCGAAAACGAGTTCTACAGCACCATCCGCCCCAAGCGCGTGATCCAGCGCGGCGAGCGCCCGCTGCACGCGCTGCGCGCGCGCGGCGTCGAGTACATCGAGGTCCGCTGCCTGGACCTGAACCCCTTCCACACCGTCGGCATCGACGCGTCGACGGTGGCCTTCCTCGACGTGTTCCTGCTGCACTGCCTGCTCACGCCGAGCGCGCCCGACACGCCCGAGGCGGTGGCGGCGCTCGCGCTCAACCAGGAGCGCACCGCCGAGCGCGGGCGCGAGTGCGACCTGCGGCTGGCGCGCGGCGGCCGCGAGACGGTGCTGCTGGAGTGGGCGGCCGAACTCGTCGACGGCTGCGCCCCGGTCGCGCTGGCGCTGGACCGGGCCCAGGGCGGCACACGCCACCGCGACGCGGTCGCCGCCGCCGGCGCCGCGCTGCAGGACACCCGGCAGCTGCCGTCGGCGCGCGTGCTCGAGACCATGGCCGCGGACTTCGGCGGCTCGTACAGCGGCTTCGTGCGCGCGCGCTCGACGGCCGTGAAGGCCGAGCTGATGGCCGACCCGTGGTCGGCCGAGCAGGAGGCCCGCTACCGGGCCATGGCCGAGGACTCGGTCGCCGCGCAGCGCGCGCTGGAGGCGGCCGACACGCTGCCGTTCGAGGCCTTCCGGCAGCAGTACCTGGACCCGGCGCAACTGCAGCCCTAACGTGGCGGAAACCGGCCACCGGCCTTGCAGGCTGTCGCTTCAACGCGTGGAACGAACGAGCAGCGGCCCGACGGTGATCTCGTGCCCGCCCGCGCGCGCCATGTCCAGGACCGTGGCGCCGCTGTTGTTCAACAGGACCGGGTCGGCGCCGTGCTTCAGCAGCAGCTTCACCACGTCCGCGTCACCGTGATAGGCCGCCAGGTGCAGCGCCGTGTTGCCGGCTGCCGACCTCGGGTTGTCGGGATCGGCCCCGGCATCGAGCAGCAGCTCGACGATGGCGGGCACCGCCGGCGCCACGCCCCCATGATCTGTGACGATCACGGCGCCCGTGGGCAGTGAGATCACGCCAGGTCGGGTCAGCTTCGACGGCGTGACCGCCATCAGCAGTGGCGTGCCTCCATTGGCGGCGACCACCGACAGCGACGGGCTTGCGCCCTGGGCGAGCAGGTACTCGACCATGGCCGTGGCACGGGCGTGGCAGGCGTGGTGCAGCGGCGTCATGCGGCGATCGTCCTGGGCATTGACATCCGCCCCGCGCTCGACGAACAAGCGTGCGACGTCGACATGCCCGCCAAGCGCCGCGCCGTGCAGCCAAGTCTCGCCCGATGCGAGCCGGGCGCCGAGGTCGATCTCACCGGCCTCGATGCGACGCCTGACCTCGGTGGCGTCGCCGCTGAGCACGACTTCAGGCGCGGACGCGCACCCCGCCAAGAGGGCGACCACCGACACCAACGCCGCCGCGGCGGCGCCCAGCCTTCCCCGGCGCCTCAAGCTGTCGCTCGGCTTTTCCATGACTCGTCCTCCTGATTTGCCTGCCTTTGCGGGCCGGCGACCCTTCACGAGAACACATCATGTTGCGCTGCAGCAAACAGGCTGCTGAGGCACGTCAAGGTCGCGCGCACTCCCGACGCAAGCACGGCTAGAGCGCACACCCTAGTGAAAACCCGTGGATTGGGGTGAGCCCTCTACGGACTCCCGGCACAGTCCAATCAGACCCGAACGGACGCGCGACGCGAACACTGCGCGGCACCGGCGGGACGGTCATCCAAAACCATGGAGTCGAGCATGTCCAAGAAGAGTCTGTCCAGCGTCGCCAACGACGTCATCGCCGCCTACGGCATCACCGCGACCAACGTCATCAACAGCTACCGCTTCGGCGGCGAGCGCCTCGTCGCCTTCGTCGACGAGCGCTTCGCCGACGCCGTCCAGCGCGGCGCCCCGGCGCTGCGCGAAGGCGTGCGTGCCAACCTCATCGGCACCCAGCAGCGCTTCAGCGGCTACTACGTCAAGGGCGTGCACTTCGGCACCGAGCGCGCGCAGAGCGTCGTCGGCACCGCCATCGACCTCGCCGCCAAGAGCGTGAGCCTGATCGCCACCGGCGCCGAGCGCCTGGACCGCGCGGCCAAGCTGAACGCGCTGGAGACGCTCAACCGCGTCGCGATGCCCGCCGCCACGGTCGTGAGCCAGATCGCCGAGCGCCTGGAAGAAGGCAGCAGCGAACTCGTCAAGCGCGTCTCGGGCAGCCGCGTGCCGGCCAAGGCCGTCGCCACGCGCAAGCTCGCCGCGTCCAAGCGCAAGGCTGCGGCGACGCGCCGCCGCGTCGTGAAGACGGCCACCCGGCAGGCCAACGAGTTCGTCGCCGACACCGCGACCGAAACGTCCAACGCCGCGCGTCGCGTCGCCCGCAAGGCGCGCACGACCAGCCAGCGCGTGGGCGCGGCCGTCGCCGACACCGCCACCGAGACCTCGAACGCCGCGCGCCGCGTCGCGCGCAAGGCCAAGGCGCAAGCCGAGGCCGTCGCCACCGCCTGACGGGAGCCCGCGGGGCGCCTGCGGGCGCGCCGCGGTGTCCGTCGCATCGATGGGGCCGCCGGCCTCACCCCCGCTGCGCGAGGGTGAGGCGGGCGGCCCCTCTTCCGTTCCGGCTGCCGGGCCCGGCTCCGCGCGGCGGGGTGGGGCCGGCCACCCCGCCTGGCGTCCGTTCCGGCAGCCCGGGATTGACGCACCCGCCCCGCGGAGGCACCCTCGACCGCCATGACCCGACCCTTGCGCGTCGTCCTGCTGGCGCTGATGGCGTTGCTGGCCGCGGTGCTGGCCGCGCTGGCCCTGCTGATCGCGCGCTTCGACGCCGACGCTGCCAAGGCCTTCGTGACCGAACGCGTGCAGCACGCCACCGGCCGCACCCTCAGCGTGCCCGGCACCGTGGACCTGAGCCTGTGGCCCGACCTGGGCCTGCGCGTGGGCGCGCTGTCGCTGTCGTCCACGGACACCCAGGACGCGGCCCGGCCATTGGCGTCGGCGCGCGCGCTGCGGCTGTCGTTGGCGCCGTGGCCGCTGCTGCGCGGGCGGCTGGAGGTCGGCCGCGTCGAGGTCGAGGGCCTGCGCGTGCACATCGTGCGCCGGCCCGGCGGCGGCACCAGCCTCGACGACCTGCTGGCACCGGACGCGCCCGGTGCCAGCCCG
>CAZLJT010000274.1:0-4850 GCA_964559905.1 uncultured Aquiflexum sp. | reverse complement strand
TATCCACATCTTCAGGTGCCATTATCTATGACAACCAAATGGGAAGTGATGAGAATACTGAAAATGCTACCATCCTCGGCAACAACGGTACCGGCGGAGGTTCCATCGTCATCCATGAAGTTAAACCAAGAGGCAGCAAGAGAATTGCAGTCAATGTCCAGGAAGTGCCATGGAACACGCCATTCGAAACCATAGAAAAAGACCTGATCAAGATGTCAAAAGATTGGTTTGAAGGCTATGAAGTCGCTATCAAGTGGGACAGCCAAGCCTATGACCAATTGGCAACCGGATTCTATCAGGTAGATGGATTTGTACAGGATAATCCTTGGTTTGAAATGGATGAGGCGATTTCTGTTCCCATAATGGTGCTTAACAAGCCAATGGCAACTGATATTATCCTGGAATCCAATATGCTTCCGGAAAATGCACAGGCAGGACAGGCGATCAGTTTGTTGACTACGATTGACCCTGCTGACAACATCCATACTTATAGCATGGACGAGAATCCAAACTTCTATATCGAAGGCAACAACTTGATGTGGAAAGGCAATAGCGAGGCAGGAAATCTGATGAAGGCTGTAATCCACAGCACAGATAGGGCAGGACAGACCATCAGTAAAGAGGTGACCATTTACAGAGAAACCAGACCAAATGAAATCCTTGCCTATCCTAACCCAGCTACTGTAGATTCCAACATTCAGGTGACATTGTCACAGGGTTCAGATGTTACCATCAGGATCTTTGATGCCGCAGGACGTATGGTATACCATGAAGAATCTTATCAGGAAACAAGTTTCGTAAGGAACTTAGACCTGAAAGGCTTAAGTAATGGAATGTATCATATCATCGTCAAAGTGGATCATCAGATTATGACCAAACGACTGGTCAAAGAATAATCCACCGAATATGATTACAATCATCCCTCTCTGACTTCGGTCGGAGAGGGATTTTTTTTGTGGTTAAAGTAAATAATAATTTACTTAAAGTAAATTATTATTTACCTTTATAGTGTAATAACCATCAGGTTATTAATTGAAATGTTCGGAATTATATCGAATTCTTACCAAAGACGGATGGTATCCCATTTCCCAGAAAGGTTCTCATATGAAACTGAAACACGAAACTAAAGAGGGGACTATAATTTTCCCAAATCATGGAAGTCAGGAAATAGGAAAAGAAAATTTTAAAAGATGCAGGGATAAAAAAATAGGGTATGGCCAAGATCAATAAAATTGTCATGATAGTTGAGAAAACCAATACTGGATTTTCCGCATTTTCTGAAGATTATCCAATTTTCACAACCGGTAAATCTGTCCCTGAATTGATCAATAAAGTGTATGAAGCGACTGAATTGTACTTTGAGGAAGATCCCGAAAAGATAACCGATAATCAAATAAAATTTGAAATTGATTTCCAACAATTCTTTAAATTTTACAAAGTAATCAATGCTAAATTCCTTGCTGAAAAGATTGGGATTAATCCAACTTTATTATCACAATATGTGCAGGGACATAAAAAACCATCTCAAAAGCAAACCGAAAAAATTCTATCAGGAATACATCAGATCGGGCAGGAACTTTCAGAAATTAACTTATTGAAAGTGTCCTAGTGTTACAGATTGCCACGTCGCACGATTGGCCATACAAAATATCAAAGTTTCCCAAATGCTCCCTACCAAATCGGCAGGCAGGCTCGCAACAACGCCCACTTAATCCTTCATCCTTCATCCCTCATACTTTATACTTCCTCTTTCATCTCCCTCCGCACCAAATCTAAAATCTAAGATCTAAAATCACCATCATCCCTCACCCTTTAAAATACCGGCTGACCAAAGCCGACAACTGGGCAGCGTTGTTCAAATCAAGTTTCTGTAGAAGATTTCTGCGATGGGTGTTTATGGTAAGTAAGCTCAAATGAAGTTTTTCAGAAATCTGGGCAGAGGTCAGTCCCTGAGCGATCAAAAATGCAATTTCCTTTTCCCTTTTACTTAAAGTTTCCAAGGGATTGGATCCACGCTCACTGAAATCTACGGGTATTTCAATCACAGGAAAACTGGTTTTCCCTTCCACAGCAGATATAATAGCCTGTATCAATTCATCCTTATCAATGGATTTTGGCAAAAATCCCATTACACCTGCTTCGCGGCATGCTTGGATGATTTCCTGATTGTTTTCCATGGTCAGCATGATGATTTTGGCAGATGGTGTTATGGAAAGAATTTTTGGTACCGCATTGATTCCATTACCATCAGGTAAAAAATAATCCAATAGCACTACTTCAGGCTTTTGGCTTTTTGTCAGTTCAATACCTTCTTCCAAGTTTGGTGCATGACCCATCCATTGGATATGATCTTCTGATTGAAGCAAAGAATATACGCCTTGGATAAAAAGCAGGTGATCGTCTATATGGATTAACTTAATCTTGTTTGGTGTCATTCTTGGTTTGATTTTAATGGGATATGAATGATGATAGTTGTCCCATTTTCATTCGAATCAATATGCAAATCTCCTTTCAGGTAGTTTACCCTTTCTTTTATGTTTTTTAATCCGATTCCTTGGATTTTTTTATGGGTATCCATGCCTTTTCCATCATCTTCCAATATGATTTCAAGTGTTTGGTCTTCGGAAGTCAGCTGCACCAATGCTTCCTGGGCATTGGCATGTTTGATGATATTATATAGAAGCTCACTACAGATCCGGTACAACATCAACTCAAGAGGTTTTGTAAGAGGCAATTTTACCTTAAAATAATATTTGACCTTGATATTGTTTTGCTCGGTGACTGTCTGGATAAGGTTGTGAAGTGCTTTTTCCAATCCCAATTCATCCAAGTGGGGTGGAGTGAGGTTATGACTTAGTCCTCTTGCTTCCTCTATGCTTTGTTTGATCAGTTGCTTCAGTTGGGTAGTTTCTTCAGAGGGATGGCTCATTTTTTCAATCTTGTCAGCTTTCAGGTAAATACTGGAAAGCATTCCCCCGATACTGTCATGAAGGTCTCTGGCCAAGCGGCTTCTTTCATCTTCCTGCACTTGGATCAATTGATCTGCCACTTTCTTTTCTTGGATGAGCATTTCCATGGCCAATTGTTCCTTTTCTTTTTTGAATGCCGCAGCTCTTTTGGCAAAGGCGATGGTAATTAAAGTGGTCTCACCCATCAGCCCAAATCCACTTCCAAAACTGAAGAAGAAATAGGGTAGTCCCAAATCTACTCCAGACTGATGGACTTGTAACATAATATTGAAAAACAGCAGGAACAGTACACCTGCTAAATAGAATCCTGCATAAGGAACTTTCGCCCTCCATTGGATAATTAGATACCATAGGACCAAAAGGGTCAATAAAATGGAAACAAAAAAAGTGATGTAAAGAAATATCATCTTACCATCAAGGGAAACCTCCGATTCCATGTCAAAAGAAGACTGTATTAAAAAAATGGCCTGAGCGATTAGGATTACCCAAAGTATTTTACCAATAATCTTCCCGTGGTTTTTTGGAGGAAAAAAACTCAGGATGACCAAAAGAAAAAATATGTTGGTAGTCAAGTTGAAATAGGGCCTCGATCGACCCGCCCATTCGACATTTTCGGGCCATAGGAACTGAAAGCCCAATCCCCAATGGCTTATAAACCATAACATAATTGCCAGTATGTACATGGCATAAAAAAGCGCACTCCATTCTTTTAATTCCAAAGAATAAAATATTGCAAACAAAAATATTATCAACAACCATCCGGTCAGTAATCCGACCAAAAGGTTTTCTCTTGTTCTTTTATCCCAAAAATCATTTTCAGTAAGCAGCTGAGGTTCCAAGAGCAAGGTTTCACCCGCTTTGTCAGCTAAAACAAGGACTTCTTTGGATTCCCCACTTTCCAATGCAAATGGAATTACAAAGTCCCTGTCCTGATAGGGCCGCTGATCGAATGGAAACCGATCACCCATGGTAAATATTACCGAATCAGAACCATTGACATAAACCTCCAAACGGTTGATATGAGGATTATTGAAAACAAGAAAAAACAATTCTGTTTCCAGGCCGGGATTGCTTATTTTGGTTTTTATCCACCAAGAATATCGGGTAATCCCCGGATTAAATAGTCCATTGGTAATCAAAATGGAATCAGTGGCTGCCCAGGCCTCCTTTACAGTTTGGCCCAAATGAGGGGAGGCATTAAAAGGTAATGGCTCTTTGCCGGCATTCTGACAGGCCATCAAAACTAATAAGGATAACAGCCATAAATGACTTGAAACCGTTAAAAATGTCCTCCGGAATAACAAATGGAGTTTGGGTGAAAGCATGAGTGGGTGATAAAATAAGCTCAAAGTGTAAAATTACCTATAAATGGGTACTGTACAAGTAATGATATTCTGCAAGCTTAAAAAAAACCAAAAAATAATTTAAGCTATGGAAGTAATTAGGAACAGAGACCAGTTTGAAACCATCTTTATAAAATCTAATTTTAAACATTAGGGAATTCATGAAAATATTCCATTCAAGACCATAGAGTCTTATCTGAAAAACCGGAAGAAGAATAGTCAATTAGATTTTTTATTACAATCTAAAAAATTAAAAAATCAATTTCCGTTACAGTCCAATTCTTTGGTAAATGAAATATCATTTTAGAACTAAAAAATACCTATTTATAGGTATTTTATTGATTTTTGATTCTTTGCACTTTTTGAGATATCTGTGCTTCAACGGGGATTGGTTTTTGGAAATTCTTTAAAGACACAGCTTAAACCATAATCAGAACATAAACACTTTCATGATGAATGTATAAAATAAGTTTAGTTGAAATAATACCATTTTCAGCAAAACCGGAAGGTGGATTGTTTCTGTCCAAAATTGTAATCC
>CAZLJT010000273.1:0-4861 GCA_964559905.1 uncultured Aquiflexum sp. | reverse complement strand
AATACTCCTAATAGCGGAGCAGGTTGTGCATTGGACCCATTTATTATCGTTCGTAATTATTTTGTAACTGATCTGTGCGGCAACACATCTACCTGTACTCAAAATTTAACTGTAATCGATGACGTAGCACCGGTTATAAGTTTTTGCCCATCTAATATTACAGTGGAATGTGAAGAAGATGTTCCAGGTGGTGATATCACTTTGATAGTAGCTACCGATAACTGCACTGAGACCAATGATTTGTTGGTTGTCTTTTTGGACAGTGATAATGGGGGAGCTGGGTGTCTGGTGGCTCCTTTGATAATAAGCAGAATTTATACTGTATCAGACGCTTGTGAAAACACCTCAACCTGTTTACAGACAATCCATGTAATAGATGAAATAGCTCCAGTTATTACTTCGTGTCCTGTAAATGAATCTTTGTCTTGTATAAACGATGTAGTACCAGGAGATATAAACCTGATCCTTGCTGAGGACAATTGTTCTGAATTTGATGATCTAGTTATTACTTTAAGTGAAACTGATAATGGAGGAGAAGGCTGTCCAGCAAGTCCATTGGTCATAACAAGGATTTATACAGTATCAGATGAATGTGAAAATTCGACAACTTGCGTTCAGGTAATAACCGTAGTCGATGATATTGCACCGGTTATTACTTGTCCTAATAATATAGTAACTGTTGCTGATGAGGGGGAACCTTTTGCAACGCTCGTAATCGACTTGCCACAAGTTGTTGAAGTATGTAGCAATGTCGTTTTAGTCAACGATTTTAATGGCATGGAGAATGCCAGTGGGCAATATCCTATAGGAACGACATTGGTAATTTTTACTGCTACGGATGAGTGTGACAACAGTTCGACATGCTCATTTACCGTTGTAGTTTCAGATGAAGAGGATCCGATTTTAAATTGTCCTCCTACGATACTAGTTAGCTGTCCCGAGGATGTACCGGTACCATATGCATCATTTGAAGAATTTGAAATTGCTGGAGGTTCAGCAGAAGACAATAATGGGGTGGATGAATCCAGTTTTGCATTGTTGTCGGAATCTAGCAACAATATGAGTTGTCCTGAAATTATCACCAGGATCTATGTCATTTCTGATTTTGATGGAAATACCGCTACCTGCTCTCAGCAGATTATTGTAGATGATGAGATTGCGCCTGCTATAAGCTCATGTCCTTCAGATCTTACTGTCACATGTTCTGATTTATTGCCTGAGGGAGATATTTCATTAATTGTAGCTACTGATAATTGTACACCCGCTATAGATTTAATCATTGACTTCTCCGACACCTCAAATAATGGGGCCGGTTGTGTGGATGATCCATTTATTACTACCCGGGTTTATACTGTTACTGATGCGTGCGGAAATGTAAGTTCATGCACCCAGTTGCTAATTGTTATTGACGATGTTCCACCAGTAATTGACTCAGGTTGTCCTCCGAATGTAACTGTTGATTGTGACGATGAAATCCCTGCAGGTAATGTTGGATTGATCATGGCGAGTGATAATTGTACTCCGACTTTAGATCTTGATATTTCATTTTCTGATATGGATAACGGTGGTACAGGTTGTGCAAGAGGGCCCCTAGTGGTAACAAGAACTTATACCGTTACTGACTTATGTGGAAATACTGCTACTTGTAATCAAATTATAAATGTGTTGGATGAGACACCTCCGGTTATTTTAGATTGTCCTCAAAACGAGTTTTTATCCTGTATAAATGATATAGAGCCCGGAGATATTAATCTAATTGTAGCCGAGGACAACTGTTCTGATCTTGCAGGACTTGTTATTGAGTTAGGTGAAACCAACAATGGAGGCACTGGCTGCCCTAACAGCCCATTGGTTATTACTCGAATATATACTGTTACAGATGTATGTGACAATTCTACAAATTGTGTTCAGGTTATAACAGTTATTGATGATATAGCTCCTGTGATCACCTGTCCAGACAATATAGTAACTATTTCAGATGATGGAGAGCCTTTTGCCACCTTGGTAATTGAGATACCTGAGGTAGTAGAAGTATGCAGTAATGTTACTTTGGTTAATGATTTTAATGGAACTGAGGATGCTAGTGGGCAGTATCCGGTTGGAATGACTATTGTCACCTATACTGCTACGGATGAGTGTGGTAATAGCACGAGTTGTTCTTTTATAGTTATAGTGGCTGATGAAGAAGCACCGGTTATAGTATGTCCACCTACAATTTCAGTTAGCTGTCCTGTGGACGTTCCTCCCCCTTATGCATCATTTGAAGAATTTGAGATGGCAGGTGGTACAGCAGAAGATAATAATGGGATTGATGAAGAAAGTTTTGAGTTATTATCTGAAATGAGTGATGGAAACACATGTCCTGAAACGATTACACGCGTTTATACAATTGCAGATTTTGACGGAAACACATCCAGTTGTATTCAACTAATTATTGTTAATGATGAGATAAACCCAGTTATATTTAACTGTCCGGTTAACGTTACTTTCACTTGCGCAGATCAATTGCCTGAGGGTGATATTTCACTAATAGGGGCTACGGATAACTGCACTCCCGTTGAGTTGTTGATTGTAACCTTTGACGACAGTTCTAATAATGGTGCTGGTTGTGTTGGTGATCCTTTGATCATAACTAGGGTATATACTGTTACAGATGAGTGTGATAATTTTACTTCCTGCATCCAAAGCCTCACAGTTGTGGATGATGTGGCACCTGAAATTTTATCAGGATGTCCGGCTGACATTACTGTTGAATGTGACGATGAGATACCACTTGCTGATATCGAATTAATAGAAGCAGTAGATAATTGTTCAATGTCATCAGATCTGCAAATCACATTTAGTGAGGTTGTAGTTGGTAGTGGAGGTTGTGAAGGAGATCCGATAACGATCACCAGGACTTATTTTGTAGAAGATGAATGTGGAAATATAAGTTCATGCTCTCAAATTATTACGATCATTGATGATTCAAGTCCGTTGATTATTGATTGTCCAGCTAATGTTTTGCTTGACTGTATAGACGACGTAGAGGATGGCGATATCACGCTTATTGAGGCCGGAGATAATTGTTCTTCAGCAGGAGAACTGGAGATAAGCTTTGAGGATAATGACAATGGAGGCCTGGGTTGCCCTCAAGATCCTTATATATTGACAAGAGTATATACTGTAACAGATGAATGTGGAAATACGGATGCTTGTACTCAGATAATAACTGTGATTGATGATATAGCACCTGTGATTACGAGTTGTCCGGCAAATGTGACTTTGACTTGTGCGGATCTTATACCAGCCCCAAACAACAGTTTGATTACGGCTACAGATAATTGCAGCTCAACAGCAGAATTGATAGTTTCAAATCAGGACATAGTGCTTGGTGGTGCAGGTTGTACAAACAGCCCGTATGTGGTTAACCGGGTTTATACAGTTACTGATGAATGCGGAAACACAAATTCTTGTGTCCAGACTATTTCGGTGATTGATAATGTGAATCCTGTTATTACCCAATGTCCGGATGACTTAACTTTAAGTTGCTTTGACGAAGTACCTGAGGTTGATTTAGATGATTTATTGGCTTCTGACAATTGTACTGAGGATGGAGACATAGTGAAGTCTTTTACTGAAAGTGATAATGGCGGTTTAGGTTGTTTGAATGATGAATTGATTATCACAAGAGTATACTTAGTAAATGATCTTTGTGGAAATACAGCTTCATGTATTCAGGTTATAACAGTAATTGATGGATTGCTCCCTGAAATTAGTGATTGTCCTGCAGATCAGTTGTTGGCTTGTATTGATGATTTACCTGTTGGAGATCCAACATTAGTTACTGGCACGGATGGTTGTTCAGGAGCGGAGGATATTACTATTGATATTTCTGATTCATCAAATGGTGGTCTGGGCTGTCTTTCGAGCCCACTGGTAATTACCAGAACCTATACTGCTTCTGATGCTTGTGATAATGAAGCGAGTTGTCAACAGATATTTACAATAGTAGACGACATAGCACCTGTAATTGAGGTAGATTGTCCTGATGATATACGCCTTCAGTGTTTATCAGAAATCATGAGTGCCGATTTATCCTTTCTGAGTGCTTCAGATAATTGTACTGATGCTGATGATATTATATTTAGTTTTGAGGATATTTCCAATGGTGGTGCCGGATCCGCTGCGGATCCACTTATCATTGAGCGTCGATATATAGCTACTGATGCTTGTGGAAATACTGGATATTGTGCACAGCTATTGACTTTCATTGATGACATGCCTCCTGAAATTACTTGTCCTTCGAATATCACAATCAATCTTTTACCAGGAGAATGTAGTGCAATAGTGGATTTTGAGATTATCGCTACAGATAACTGTACAAGTATAGATTTTGAAGCTTCGCAGACTGTTTTTACAACTACGATTAATGACGCACTTGCTTGTTCAGGTTCTTCTTCAAATGCTTATGCAAGGTTTTACGATTTACCCGGATTAGGCGTATCAGGTGAATTGGTAATAGAGCGAGTTGGTTTTGGTATATTCTCATTTCCGGGACTGTTTGGCAATACTATGAATCCGGTGAGATTCCGTGCTTATGCTTACAATGGACCAACACCAATACCTGCTTCAGTATCTCCTGCAAGTTTAACCTTGATAGATACAAGATTTATTACCATACCTAATAGTGGACAGACTTATCGCAATGAGACTTTAGTTTCACCTATTATAGTGCCTGCAGGTACTATTGTGATGACTGAGATGTTTGCGAACAACAATGGCTTTGTATTGGGATGTACGTATCAGCCGCAGACGGCACCTGGATACTTCTACAATGATGCTACTGGTGGAGCATGCGGATATCCCGGAGCGCCGAATT
>CAZLJT010000272.1:0-4869 GCA_964559905.1 uncultured Aquiflexum sp. | reverse complement strand
CTCGTCGGGCTCATAACCCGAAGGTCACAGGTTCGAGTCCTGTTCCCGCTACTACGAAGGATACTGGAAACGGTATCCTTTTTTTGTTATTTAAACTCTATTCAAAACAAATACCGAAGCAGCCAACCATTTTCCCAACTTTATAATCAAAAAAATTAACCCTCCAAATTCAACTCATAGCTAACCGACCTTCCAGCACCTTCTTTAATATTCATTCCAATTCCTTATCATGGATACATATATATAAATAGCATCCTCAATTCCATCTTCATCCATCCCCCAACTTCAAATAATACCTCGTCCCTTTAAGTTCTCCTATTTTATACAAAGCACCTTTTTCAACCATATCCTGCAAATCTCTGGTGGCAGTTGCCCTGCTTGTGGATGTAATGGAAATGTAGTTTTTTACACTTAGCCCTCCCTGAAATCCATCAGGCCCTTCCCGGAACATCCTTTCCAATAATTTTTGCTGTCTCTCATTCAATGAGTTATTCAACCTGTGGTACAACTTGGTTTTAGCGATTATGAACTCGACCAAAGAAATGCTTCTTAGTTGCGCCAAGTTGACAGTTTCTGCAAAATACGCTAACCAATCTGTGATTTCAGTTGATTGGTTGTTTTTTGCCAAAGCATCATAATACTTTTTCTTATACTTTTCTATAGTGTGCGAGAGGGCAATCAAGCTTGGATAACCAAGACTTTCTGAAAGGACTTTTTCTGCAATGACTCTTCCAATTCTCCCGTTTCCATCTTCTAATGGATGTATGCTGACAAAATACAAGTGGGCAATCCCTGCCCTTAAAACGGGATGCAGCGGAGATTTACCTGTTTTGGATGTTTCTTGATACCATTCCAAGAACCTATCCATTTCTTTTTGGAGGATCGCTGATGGAGGAGCCTCAAAATGAACCACAGGTCTTCCAAAATGTCCTGAAATTACCTGCATTGGTTCATTACTGCTTCGATAGCGGCCTATATCAACCAAATCTCTTCTTCCGTTGGTCAACATGTTGTGCCATCTAAAAATCATCTCGTTGCTCAATGGTTCCTCAAAAGTTTGATAAAGGTCTACCATCATTTCAGCTATCCCATGTTCAGCTGCACTTGGTCTCCTGCCATCTACCTGTAAGCCAAATTGCTTTCTGATCGAAGATTGGACACTTTCTCTGTTCAGATATTCCCCCTCGATTTGGGAGGTCTTGATTGCCTCGTCCGTGATAATTTCAAGGACAAGATTGTCCTTATCAGATTTCTCAATATATTTATAAGCACCCAAAAGCAATCCTGAAAATTTGAAAAAATCTTCCAAGAATGCCTGTATTTTTTCACTTTCAAAACTAAAATGAGGCCAGTTTTGAGATTGCCAATTCCACTTCATGAGTGATATAATTTCATTTATAACTCAAAAATAAGCAATACTGTGAGTTATAAAAAATAATTTATAACTCATGAAATGTTCGGGTTTTGCAATTCTTCGCTAAATCCCCTGCCAAATTCCAATGTTGTTTTTTTTGTTTGTCGATTTTTGAACCTGACATAATCGTAATCTCTCAGTCATTCCCTAGATTAAATATACTTTTTCAAAGTCTCATTTTAACCTATTCAAGAAATTTAGACTTATGAGCTAATTTAGAATAATATTTCCCCCTAACGGAATGGTTATTGCTTTTAAGGTATTAATATGATAAATAAGTTTTAAAAAATGAAATAAAATTCTGTTTTACAGAGTTTTTAAAATTAATCACAAAAGTTTTTATAAATAAAAGTTCAATTAAAATCAGCAAAAATTTATGAATCCCTCAAAAATTCTCATCAAGTATGGTGGGAATGCGATGACCAATTCAACATTACAGAAGAAAATAGCCGAACAAATAAATCTGTTAAAACTTGCAGGACATCAAGTAGTGCTTGTTCATGGAGGGGGACCATTTATCAACCGCGCACTTGAAAAAGCTGCCATTCATTCCAAATTCTTTGAGGGCCAAAGGGTCACTAGCCCGGAAGCTTTGGTCGAAATCCAAAAGACGCTGATCGGAGATGTCAATGCCGGTTTGGTAAAGACATTCAATAGCTGTGATGTCAGAGCGGTGGGACTCTCAGGCTTGGATGGGAGAATGATTCTGGCAACAAAGAAGTCGGTTCAGATGACTTTGGCTTCAGGGAAAATTGAAAATCTGGATTTAGGCAGTGTAGGTGAAGTTATCCAGACAGATCCTGATCTTATTGAAATCCTTATCAGGAATAATTTCACACCCATTATTGCATGTATTGCTTCTGACATTGACGGGAATGCCTTAAACGTCAATGCAGATAATTTTGCAGGGGCCTTAGCAGCAGCTATTAAAGCTGATTTTTACATTACGCTTACTGATGTAGATGGCTTATATCTGGATTTTCCTGACCCATCAAGCATTTTGGATCAGGTCTCCATCAAGCAGCTACAAGAACTTTACGGAACAGTTATCAAGGGAGGGATGATTCCCAAAATCCAGGCTATTGAGGCGGCCTTGAATGGCGGATTGTCAAATGCACTGATCTTGAATGGAACCAAGCCGGAGCAATTGTATCAGTTTTTTGAAGAAAACAAAAAAATCGGAACCACTATCATTCACTAACAAATGAGAATTATGGAAAACATAGATTTACATCTTTTAGATCAAAAATACTACTTACCTACTTTCAAAAGGATTCCACTCACCTTCGTGAGAGCTAAAGGAAGTAAGGTTTGGGATATTGAAGGCAAGGAATACACTGATCTTCTAGCAGGTATTGCGGTCAACAATGTAGGCCACTGTCATCCCCAAGTAGTGAAGGCTATTCAGGAACAGGCTTCAGAATTGATGCATATCAGTAATTTTTTTATCAGTCCTCCTCAGGTAGCACTGAGTGAATTTCTGGTAAGGCTATCAGGATTGGACCGTGTGTTTTTTACCAATAGTGGAGCAGAATCAGTAGAAGGGGCGATTAAAATTGCAAGGCGCTATGCACATGCCAAACAAAGGGGTGGTACAATTATCTCTATGGAAAATTCCTTCCATGGCCGGACTTTGGGTACAATAGCGACCGGACAGGCAAAATACCAAAAGGGATTTGAGCCCATTCCATCAGGGTTTGTTCAGGTACCATTCAATGATTTGGCAGCTTTGCAATCGAAACTCAGTGAGGATATAGCAGCTATTATTCTGGAGCCAATTCAGGGTGAAGGAGGCATCATTCCTGCAAATCAAGAATACCTCAAGTCAGTCAGGGAATTATGCGATCAGCATGATATTCTTTTGATTTTTGATGAGATCCAATGTGGAGTGGGAAGAACAGGGAATTGGTTTGCCAAAGATCATTTCGGCGTACAGCCTGACATCATCACTCTAGCCAAGGGGCTTGGGGGAGGATTTCCTGTCGGTGCATTTTTATGCAATGACCGTGTAAGCAGTGCTATCCAATTTGGTGACCATGGGACGACTTTTGGAGGCAACCCATTAGCCATGTCGGCTGCTATGGCTACACTTAAAGTTATAGCTGAAGAAAAACTTTGTAAGGAAGCAAAAGATAAGGGCGATTGGTTGATAATGAATTTGGAAAGCATGAAAAATGAATTTTCTGAAATCAAAGAAATTAGAGGCATGGGCCTGATGATCGGAGTGGTCTTGGACAAACCTGCGGCACCTTATGTTCAGAAATTCCTAGAAATGGGCTTCATTACTTATGCTACTGCTGTCAATGTACTGAGATTGGTCCCGCCACTGAATATCCCAAGGAAAGATCTGGAAGATTTCTTGAAGACATTCAAAAAGGTCCTCGAGATGGAACGTGTTTCTGCCTAAAAGTGTGGTAAAACCTTTGAGGTCTTAAAAATGAATTCTGAACCATAATAATAATGTTTCAAGACCTCAAAGGTTATAATCAAAGAAAACCATTTGAATCATTTAAAAAGTCAGATTACTCAGCAAAAAAACAACAATGAAAAAATATAAAATAGCGATTGTCGGCGCTTCGGGATTTACAGGTTCCGAATTGGCCCGCTTGCTAGTAAGACATCCCCAAGCAGAGATTACTGTCATTACATCGGAGACCCATACAGGCAAATTATTTTCAGACCTGCATCCACAATTCTTTGGAATATTGGATTTGCCCTTGGTCAGTGCGGAATCCGTTTCCAATTCCGAAGTTGATATCATCTTCTTGGCCCTACCGCACAAAATATCTATGGAATATGTGGCAAAATGGAAAAACCTTCCAGCCAAAATCATCGACTTGTCCGGAGATTTCAGGTTATCAACTCCTAAAGTTTTTAAAGACTGGTATCAAAAGGAACATACTTTTCCTGAAGGCTTCAAAAATGCAGTATATGGTTTGCCGGAATTATTTGCTGACCGAATAGCTAAAGCATCATTGGTAGCCAATCCAGGATGTTATCCAACCGCATCAATTTTGGCATTGGCTCCTTTGTTTGCAGAGGGCATTGTCGAACCAGATTCGGTCATTATTGATGCCAAATCGGGGTTGACCGGTGCTGGCATCAAAGCCAGTGAAACCACTCATTTTTCCAATGTCAATGAAAATTTCAGGGCTTACGGAATTGGTGTTCACAGACATACCATCGAGATTGAAGAGCAACTCTCAGCATTGGGTCATTTCAATTCGACCATACAGTTTACTCCGCATCTGCTTCCTGTAGACAGGGGGATCCTTGTGACGGCTTATGCCAAACCCAAAAAAACCATGAGTCAAAAAGAATTGGATGATTTGTACCGATGGTTTTATGCAGAAAAATCCTTTGTGAGATTAAGAAACTCTCCTCCTGGTATCAAAGACGTAAGGGGAAGTCATTATTGTGATATTTTCCCGACTTGGGATGAGCGTACCCAAAGG
>CAZLJT010000271.1:0-4892 GCA_964559905.1 uncultured Aquiflexum sp. | reverse complement strand
AGTAATTTACATAATAATTGTAATTATTGGGATATGCAAAGAAATAATCTTCTACTGTAAATACATAACTTGTTGAAACATTAAACCTGGGTAGTTTGGCGTCTTCAGGTTTTGAAATCTCAAAAACCTTTCCGCTTTCAAAATTCAAGTTTTTACCTTGTTTATATCTCAGATTAGTTGTGATATTTTTATCACCGATGATTTTATATGGCTTATTTACTCTTTTTGTTCCATGATCTGTGGTGACTACAACATTTGCTTTGATACTTTGTATTTTCTTAAATAACTCAAATAAGGATGAATGCTCAAACCAACTTTTGGTGATAGACCTGTATGCTGATTCGTCCGGTGCCAATTCTCTGATCATTTTCATGTCGGTCCTTGCATGGGACATCATGTCGACAAAATTATACACCAGAACATTCAAGTCATTATTGAGCATTTGGTGGAAATTTTCAAGAACTGTTTTTCCCTGATAAGCCTGCAAAATTTTGTTGTAACTGAATTTGATATTCAGACGGTTCTTGTGCAGGTTTTCAGCAAGAAACTCTTCCTCATGATTATTTTTCCCTTCATCAGTATCCTCTCCTTCCCAAAGATCGGGATGAAATCTCGCCATATCAGAAGGCATCATGCCACTGAAGAGTGCATTCCTTGAAAACGCTGTGGTTGTCGGCAAAATACTGTAATAGGTACTTTCATCCGCCACATTAAAATAATCAATCACCAATGGTTTTATAACCTCCCATTGATCCAACCGAAGATTGTCTATTACAATGAAAAAAAGTGGCTTATTGGGCTCAAGAAATGGAAAAACCTTTTCATTCATTAGTCTATGTGATAAAATCGGCTTTTCAATTTTCGGATCACTAATCCAATCTAGATAATTATTTTTTATGAATTTGGCAAAAGAAGCATTGGCCTCTGTTTTCTGGGTGTCCAAAACGTCCTGCATACTTTTGTTTTCAGTTTTTTCTATTTCCAGTTCCCAATAGGTCAATCTCTTGTAGATTTCAGTCCACTCCTGATGGGTCGAAGCCTCATCGCAAGCCATATTGATATTCATAAAATCCTGTCTGTAAGAAAGATTGGTTTTCTCCGTAATCAATTGTTTATTTTGCAGGATTTTTTTTACAGAAAGTAATATTTGATTGGGATTTATCGGCTTTATAAGATAATCGGCAATTTTACCCCCAATGGCGTCATCCATTAAATGTTCTTCCTCACTCTTTGTAATCATAACAACAGGTATCTGAGGCTTTATCATTTTAATCTGCTGAAGGGTTTCAAGGCCTGTCATCCCTGGCATCATCTCATCAAGAAAAATTACATCATAGTTGTGCTTTTCAACTAATTCGATGGCATCGACCCCGCTGTTCACTGTTGAAACTTCATAACCTCTCTGATTTAAAAACAATATATGGGGTTTCAGAAGATCAATCTCATCATCTGCCCATAGGATTTTGAACCTTTGCATAAAATTTGGTTTAATTCTTTTAAATTTATAATTACTTTTGAACCTATAAAATGTCAAGGACATTGAAAAGCCATAAAATATTTAATGATCCTGTTTACGGGTTTATCACCATTCCGAGTGATTTGATTTTTACCATTATTGACCATCCTTATTTCCAAAGGTTACGTCGAATCAAACAATTGGGTTTGACAGATTTTGTTTACCCGGGAGCACTTCACACCCGATTTCATCATGCCATCGGAGCTATGCACCTCATGCGCATTACTTTGGACAACCTTCGTCATAGAGGAATTGATATCAGTGACGAGGAATATGAAGCGGCATTAATTGCCATTTTGCTACATGACATAGGACATGGGCCTTTTTCCCATGCACTTGAATTCAGTTTACTTGATAACACCCCCCATGAAACATTGTCCCTGTTGGTTATTGAAACTTTAAATAAAGAGCTGAACGGTTCTCTCAATTTAGCTATAAAAATTTTCAAAGGAGCATACGAAAGGAATTTTTTCAATCAATTGGTTTCCAGTCAATTAGATATTGACAGGTTGGATTATCTTCAGCGGGACTGTTTTTTTACAGGGGTATCTGAAGGAACTATTGGTGCGGACAGAATCATCAAAATGATGTATATCAAAGACGATCAGTTGGTAGTAGAAGAAAAAGGTCTATACAGTATCGAAAATTTTCTCAGTGCCAGAAGATTGATGTATTGGCAGGTTTACCTTCATAAAACTACAGTTAGTGCAGAAAAAATGATGATAAATCTTGTAGCGAGGGCAAAGGATTTAATCAAAAGTGGAAACCAACTTTTCGGTACAGAGGAATTACTGCTTTTTCTCAGCAATCAGTTTTCCTTAGCGGATCTTCAAAACGATAAAGGTTTACTTCAAAAATTCATGGCAATTGATGATTTGGACATTTGGGGAGCAATCAAAATGTGGAAAAATGAAAAGGATTATGTTATCAGGAATATCTCCAATATGTTTCTTACAAGAAATCTGTTCAAAATTAATTTGAGAAACGAGGCTTTTACAGAACAGGAATTGAACAGTGAAAGAGTAAAAAGTTTAAAAAAACTCAAAATACAAGAAGATGACCACCACTATTTCTTCACTCATGGAACTATAAGCAATCACGCTTACCTCAATAAAGAGCAGATTCTAATCCTCACCAAAAAAGGTGAAATAATAGATGTGGCCCAAGCTGCGGATTTGCCAAATATCAAAGCTATGAGCAAAATAGTGAAAAAACATTATATCTGTCAGGCTAAAAATTTAACTTTGTAAGTTATAAATACAATTTATGGAATTCACTCTTAATCAAATAGCAAGCTTAATTGGAGGAAAAGTGAAAGGCGATGGTTCCCTAAAAGTAAGTCACCTAGACAAAATTCAAGAAGGCTTACCTGGTGGGATCAGTTTTCTTTCAAATGAAAAATATGAAACTTATATATACAGCACTGAAGCCACGGCAGTAATTGTATCCGAGACTTTTAAACCTACAAAACCATTAAAAACCAATTTAATAATAGTGAAAAATGCCTATGAGGGTTTCACGCTTTTACTTGAAAGCTATGCTTCAATCGTTAAATCTGAAAAAACAGGAATAGAAGACCCTTCATATTTCGATGAATCGAGTACTATCGGCGATAAGTTTTACAGAGGAGCATTTTCTTACGTGGGCAAGAATTGTGAAATAGGAAATTCAGTAAAAATCTACCCAAACACCTTTATAGGTGACAACGTCAAAATAGGAGACGGAACAATAATCCATACCGGTGTTAAAATTTATAAAAATACCATAATAGGTAAAAAATGTGAAATCCATGCCGGAGCAGTAATCGGGGGAGATGGATTTGGCTTTGCGCGTGTTGAAGATGGAACATACAAAGCTATCCCACAATTGGGAAATGTAATTATAGGAGATAAAGTAAGCATTGGTTCTAATACAACAATAGACTGTGCGACTATGGGTTCTACAGTTATAAAAAACGGTGTGAAAATTGATAATCTTGTTCAGATTGCGCATAACGTCACTATAGGTGAAAATACAGTAATTGCGTCGCAAACAGGAATATCAGGATCTACTGAGATCGGAAAAAATTGTGTTATTGCAGGGCAGTCCGGCATTGTTGGACACTTAAAAATTGTTGATGGAACAATGATCGGTGCCAATACCGGAATCACAAAAAATATAACCAAACCCGGTCAGACCCTATTTGGCTATATAGGTTTCGACTTGAAAGATTTCCTGAAATCTTACTCCATTTTCAAAAAACTACCTGAACTTCAGGATAGAATCAAAGAACTGGAAAAAAAACCATAAATTTGCACTTCAATATTTTAAAGGGCATTATTTGAACTGATGAAAGTCAAACAGCATACAATTAAAAAACAGGTCACCGTATCAGGAGTGGGATTGCATACAGGAGTCATATCAAATATGACATTTATGCCAGCTCCTCCAAATCATGGGTATAAATTCCAAAGGATTGATTTAGAAGGCTTACCTACTATAGATGCAGATGTTGACAATGTAGTAGACGTTTCACGGGGCACTACTTTGGAGCAAAGTGGTGCCAGAGTTTTTACAGTAGAACATGTTCTTGCCTCATTGGTGGGTTTGGAAATTGACAATGTGCTGATTCAGATTGATGGTCCGGAGCCTCCGATTTTGGATGGTTCATCTATTCAATTCATAAATGCTTTAGAAGAAGCTGGTTTTGAAGAACAAAATGCCTTGAGAAGGTTTTTTGAAGTTCCAGAAAGCATTACCTATAGGGAACCTTCCCGGGAAGTGGAAATGGCGGCTTTGCCTTTGGATGATTACAGGGTAACAGTAATGGTAGATTACAACTCTCCGGTACTTGGAAGTCAACATGCTTCAATTACCAATATAAGTCAGTTTAAAACTGAAATAGCTTCCTGCAGGACTTTCTGCTTCCTGCATGAATTGGAAATGCTATATAGTCAGAATCTGATAAAAGGTGGTGATTTAAACAATGCCATCGTTTATGTAGATAAGGAGTTAAATCCTGAAACTATGGAAAAGTTGAGGAATGCGTTTAAGAAAGATAACATATCGGTTAAGCCTAATGGAATTCTGGATAACCTTACCTTGCACTATCCAAATGAAGCTGCAAGGCACAAATTACTAGATGTAATAGGAGATCTTGCGCTAGTTGGAACAAGACTAAAGGGAAAGGTGATCGCTAATAAACCCGGTCACCAGGTGAATACAGAATTTGCGAAAAAACTTGCAAAGCATATCAAGGCTGAAAGACGCAATAATATGCCAAAGATCGATTACAGTAAGCCTCCTTTAATGGATGTTAACGACATCATGGATATTTTGCCGCACAGAGCTCCATTTTTATTGGTGGATAAGATCTATTCTTTAACTGAGAGTTGTG
>CAZLJT010000270.1:0-4907 GCA_964559905.1 uncultured Aquiflexum sp. | reverse complement strand
GGGCATGGTACGGTTAGAAGAATTGTTTTAGGGTTGAAGGATAAACAACCCACTGAAGATGAATTAAAAGAAATGCAATCATTGGTTTTAAAATCAATGGAGGAAGGTGCATTTGGATTGTCAACAGGTCTTTTTTATGCTCCGGGAAGTTTTGCAAGGGAAGATGAGGTAATCGCTCTGGCCAAAATAGCCAAGGAATATGGTGGGATTTATGATTCGCATATCAGAGATGAGAGTTCCTACTCCATTGGACTATTGGCCTCTATTCAAGAAGCAATCAATATCGGTGAAAAGACAGGAATTCCAGTGCATATTTCACATATCAAGGCCTTAGGGACGGATGTTTGGGGAAAAAGCGATGAAGTGATAAAGACCATCGAGGAAGCCCAAAAGAAAGGTGTAGTCGTAACTGCAAACCAATATCCATATCTTGCCTCCAAAACCAGTTTTAGAGCAACGGTAATTCCAAGGTGGGTGGAGGATGGGGGAAATGAAGCAATGTTGGAACGTTTTAAGGCAAATGAACTTAGGGAGAGACTCTTTAGTGAAATTGCTGAAAATATTAGAAAAAGAGGAGGGGCAGAGGCTTTGGTTTTTTCACAAACTCAAAACCCTGCTTATGAAGGAATAAGTCTCAAGGAATTTGCTGAAAGAAGAAATCTTTCTGAGCCCGATGCCGCTGTTGCCATCCTTTTTGAAGAACCAGGGATAGGAGTGATTTCTTATAATATGATCGAAGAGGATTTGATTAATTTTATGCGTAAGGATTGGGTAGTAACAGGCTCAGACGGTGGATTCGGACATCCCAGAAAATTCGGTTCGTTTGCACGCAAAATCGGATATTTTGCCATGGATCAGAATTGGATTGATTTATCTTTTGCTATCCATCAGTCCACGGCAAAGACTGCCCGTGTTTTGGGACTTGAAAAAAGAGGTGTTATAAAGGAGGGGTATTATGCTGATATTGCTGTTTTTGATCCCGATAAATTTATTGATAAAGCAACTTTTGAAAACCCACATGTAGAAGCAGAAGGAATTTCTTATGTTTTTGTCAATGGTAAATTAGCCATAAATGAAGGTGTTTTTACCGGAGAATTAAAAGGTAAACCATTGAGCCTAAATCAGCAAAAATAAAGATTTTGCAATTTTCAGGGATTTATTTTTTTGGTTTTTAGTGAATCACAAAAACCCCATGCTGATAATCCCTGTCAGCATCAATAATTTCGAGAGTATGCTTAGTTGGGAAAAATGGGCTTTCCGATCTGCGACATAGATTTTGTACATAAATACAAAAAACAAAATACTCAATCCCCCAAAGTATATGAACAGATGCGGGTTATTGATTTTGAAAGTGACCACGACGATGGCGCAGACAAAACAAATGGCAATCAAAAAGATAACTCTTTTGGTATTTCTGAAGCCGATGACAATGGGCAATGTCCGGCAGCCGTGTTTCCGGTCTCCCTGACGGTCTTCAATATCTTTGATGATTTCCCTGATAAGGTTCAGGAAAAAAGCAAAAATAGCATAGGTAAGTACTAAAAGTTCCGACTTTTGATAGTAGTACCCGATTACCCAAATGGAAACAGCCGTCAGTAGGGCCACGGTAAAATTCCCGACGAAGGGCAGTCTTTTGAGTGAGTTGCTGTACCACCACAATAAAAAGGCAGCTATGAAATTGATGACTGCAATTCTTGGACTGGCTAACCATCCAATGGTGATTCCTGAAATATTCAAGATGCTGTGGAAAAACAACACCACCCTTCTTTTCATGCCCTTTCCAATGATGACCTCATCAGGCTTGTTGACATAATCAATCTTCACATCATAGTAATCATTGATCATGTAGCCTGCCGCAGCAATGATGACTGTAGAAAGAATGATGAAATACAGGTTGATATCCTGTAATACAGGGAGCCCTTTTCTCGAAGTTTCTACCAAAAAATAGGCTGTCATCAATTGGGCAAATGCCAAAATCACGAGGTTGACAGGCCTACTGATTTTCAGTACACTCCATATGGAGAATGATTTTGGCATAGGTTTGGAATTCGTAGATCAATATTACGACAAAATGCTATACATAAGTTCAAAAATTTGATTCATAGCAATTCAAATTTTAAAAATCACTTTGGTTTATCTATTCAGCCTTCCCTTTCTTCCGCCAAGGCGACTTTTAATTGGAAATAGGAATAGCGGTCTCCAAAATGTTCTTTAAGGGGTTTTAGAAAATTTGATCCCTGTCTTCTGTAGGCCAATCTGATATTGAGCACATCATCTTTGGGAAGAAAAACTTCTGCTGCAACTGCTCCTTTACGAACCAACTTGCTCAGATGTTCTTCCACCGTATTGGGACTCATATTTCTCTCCTGTGCGATCTGATAGATATTTTTACCTTCCTGAAAAAGTTTGAAAGTAAGGTTTTCGGACTGATTGTCTTTATCTGATTTTGGTTTGGAATAGTTCTTTTTTTGAACAGGCTCAATATTGTTTTCTTTGACAAATTCCCTGATCACTGTCATAAAATCTTCACCATAGCTATTGGCTTTGACTCTACCTACTCCTGTGATGGTTAAAAAAGATGAATCATCAATCGGAAAATAAGTCGCCATTTCAACCAGACTATTGTCTGCAAAAACGACATAAGGCGGTACGTTCTGTTTTTGTGCAATCTGAAACCGCAATCTTTTCAACTCATCCAACAAAGATTCATTGTGGGTTGCCAAGGTTGCCGAAACAGGTAGAGAAACCTCTTCCATGGGCAAGAGGATTTTTTCTTTGGTTTTTAGTTTTTCCCAGGCGAAAGAAGTTAATTTAAGTGTGGGGAACTGTGTTCCAGATTCTGCAAGATAGCCTTCCTGAAGTAGTTTATCTCCCAGCCTTTTCCAAAAATCCTCAGGTCTGTCTTTACCGATTCCATATACAGAAAGCTCCTGATGGGCCTCTTGGACTTTGGTAGATTTGGAACCCCGTAAAACCAATATTACATACCCCAATCCAAAATTTTCTCCCAATCGGGCTACCGAAGAAAGCAGCATTTGTGCAGGAATGGTCATGTCCTGAAGATTGCCTTTTTGAAAACAGATGTCGCAGTTCCCGCAATTTCCCGCATGGTTTTCACCAAAATAGTTGAGGAGATATTTTCTTCTGCAAATTCGGCTTTGACAATAATCCTTCATTTTGTCCAACTTCTGCTGCATGATTTCAGAAAACTCATGATTTTCTGATTGCTCCAACATTCTGCCCAGAGTAATGGCATCACCGCTGCTGAAAAAAAGCAGCGCGTCACTGGGAAGCCCGTCCCGGCCTGCCCGTCCCGTTTCCTGATAATAGCCTTCTATATTCTGCGGCATGTTCATATGGACCACGTAGCGCACATTGGATTTGTCTATGCCCATTCCAAATGCAATAGTGGCCACCATGATTTTGACTTCGTCTTTGATAAAGAGTTCTTGGTTCTTTTCCCGCTTTTCTCTAGATAGTCCGGCATGGTAGGGAAGTGCAGAAAGTCCTGCCTCCTGTAATTTGAGGGCAGTCTCTTCTACATTTTTGCGTGAAAGACAGTAAATGATTCCAGAATCCTTTTGATGAAAATCCAAAAATTCCAAAAGTTTTTCCATTGCCTGCCGTTTGGCCGTGACACGATAAGTAATATTGCTTCTGTCAAAGGATGAAACAAACCATTTTGGAGACTTGAAAAAAAGCTTTTCGGCAATATCCTGGCGGGTGAGTTTATCTGCTGTAGCGGTAAGGGCAATGAATGGAACGTCAGGAAGCTCTTTTCTCAAATCCCCTACTTTGAGATATTCCGGTCGGAAATCATGCCCCCATTGGGAAATACAATGAGCTTCATCCACTGCAATGAGTGATAAGTTGATGGACTTCAGAAAATCGACCAAGGGATAAGCACCTCTGAAAAGCCGCTCCGGGGCAATATACAAGAGCTTGATTTTCCCGTCTTGTATCTCAGATGAAATATGTCTTTGCTCACTGATTCCCTGCGATGAATTGAGAAAAGCAGCAGGGATGCCATTACTGTTCAGAGCATCCACCTGATCTTTCATCAGGGAAATCAGAGGCGAAATCACCACAGTCAAACCAATAAGGACCATTGCCGGAACCTGATAACACACAGACTTTCCGCCACCCGTCGGCATAAGGACTATCGTATCGTTTTTGTCCAGGACAGATTGGATGATAGCCTGTTGATTTCCTCTAAAATCACTGTATCCAAAATATTGCTGAAGAACTTCGTTGGCTGAAAGAGTGGTGGAAGGGTTCATAAAACAAAGAATTTAGTGCTGCAAAAGTTGACAGAACTAATTTAGGAAAACAGTCTTTTGTATAAAAATTGATAAGAAAATTAAACGGATAATTTACCTGCTTCAGATTAATCCGGTTTTTCACTGTAAACTCTCACATAATCCACTTCCATCCTTTGTGGCCATATATCAGGATCTACACCTTGGGAGCCACCCCAATCTCCGCCAACTGCAATATTCAGGATCAGGTAAAAGGGATGGTCAAAAGGCCATTCTGCAAAACCCTTCCCGGTATTCTCAAAAGTATGGTACTTTTCTTCATCCAAATAAAAATCAATTCTGTCTTCTGACCAATCAATGGCATATACATGAAATTCTTCTGAGCAGGTCAGAACTTGAATCTGTGCACCTTTTTGTGTTCCTTTCCTATGGTTAAAAGCCTCTGTATGGACCGTACCATGAATGACACCTTGATCATACCCGACATGTTCCATGATGTCGATTTCCCCACTTTTTGGCCATCCTCCGTATTTATTTTCCTCTGGCATCATCCATACAGCAGGCCATGTCCCCACACCCTTAGGAAGTTTGGCCTTGATTTCCATGTAGCCGTATTGCCATGAGGCATTGCCTTTGGTATGCAATTTG
>CAZLJT010000269.1:0-4930 GCA_964559905.1 uncultured Aquiflexum sp. | reverse complement strand
ATTTTACCGTCTTTCATGTAGGTGAAAACAGAATTTCCTTTTCCGTTCAAATGTACCGTCCAATCACCTGAAGCTTGGGGAGTGATGAACATCGTGTACTTTCCGGGACGGATGTTTTTCCCTCCAATACTTACTCCTGTGCTGAATTCGATAGTGGTGGCAGCATTGGCACCTGCTCTCCAAGTGACACCATATTTCTCGATTCCACCGAATATTTGTCTCCCCTTCAATGCCGGTGAAGAATAATCAATACTGATTTTAGTGAAACCAACATTTTGGGAAACAAAGGCCGCAGGACTGGCTGCTGGGGCTTGTAATTGCGCAAAGGTCAATTCTGTGGCTGCAAAGAAAAGAACCATTATAGCAATGGAACAAAATTTAAGATTTTTCATCATTTTAATGTTTTTTGAGTTTTTGATGTGTGAAGATACAATAAGGAAAGAAAATTGTTTTCTTTTCTTTTCATTTATAAAATAATTACCTTTCATTTCGTTTGAAACACTCACCTATTAACTACCTGTTTAAACTAGTAATCCTTTGGAATAGAAACAATTCTAAACCGCAAAGATTAAAAATTAAGTATCTTTTTATAGCTCTTAATTATGTCAATTCTTAATAACCCAAAGAATCAATTCTCCAAAAGAGATGATGGAGAAAACAACTTGATTAGGATTAATAATCGAGAAATACCAAAAATCATTCCTCTTTCCTACAATCAGCAAAGCCTATGGTTTATACACCAATTGTCAGGAAGCCTTCAATATCATATCCCTATTATTTTTAGAATTGAAGGGGATTTGGGCAAAAAGGCTTTAAAAAAAGCATTGACAGAAATTGTAAACAGACATGAAATCCTCCGTACGGTCTTTTCTGAAAAAGATGGAATCGAATACCAAAAAATATTAGATAAGAATCTTTTTGAGCTTCAATTCAAAGAAATCAAATTACTCCACCTTGAAAGTGAAATCGATAATATCATCAAGAATCCTTTCGACCTGAATAAGGACCTCATGATCCGGGCATGTCTTTTAGATTTGGACAATGAAGATCATGTCTTGGTTATTGTATTACACCATATAGCATTTGATAGATCATCTTCTGGAATTCTGAAAAATGAATTGTGGAAACTTTACCAAATGTTTTCAAATGAGGAAGTTCCAAACCTTGGCATCCTACAATTCCAATATGCTGATTACGCAGTTTGGCAGAGAAAAATCATTGGCCAGCCTGCTTACCAGGAAAAATTAAATTTTTGGAAGAAAAGACTCCAGGGAATCACCCCAATCCAACTGCCAACAGATTTCGTAAGACCAGCTGTTCTTTCTCCAAATGGAGATTTATTAAGGTTTACAATTGATAGAGAACTGATTGATATAGTACATGCCATTGGTCTGGTGCAAAATGCCACTCTTTTCACGACACTATTCACTGCATTCAATGTATTGCTGCACAGGTACTCCCAACAAGAGGATATTTGTGTTGGTACTCCTGTGTCAGGTAGAGAAAGACAAGAGTTTGAGGATATAATCGGATTATTTGTAAACAGCATTCCGATCAGGAATCAGTTTACCGGGAATATATCCTTCGACCAGCTTTTGGCACAAGTAAGGTCAAATACTATCAATGCCTTCGACAATGGTCAAATCCCGTTTGAACTTATTGTTGAATCACTTGAAATCAAAAGTGATCTAAGTAGAAATCCACTGTTTCAAGTGTTTTTTGTGCTCCATAGCGCTTCTGAAAATAGTTTTCAAACAGAAAACACCAAATGGACATCAATTGATTACAATCATTCCACATCAAGATTTGACTTTGCTTTTGAATTAACCGAAACAGAGAATGGCCTTGATGGAATGGTGGAATTCAGCACAAATCTCTTTGCGAAAGAATCCATAGAAAGGATGATTGGTCACTATAAAAACTTATTGCATTCAATTGCTGATAATCCAACGGGCAGGATTGATAAATTGAAATTGTTAGGTCTTGAGGAAGAGAACCTGATCTTAAGGCAATTCAATAATACAAAATCCAATTACCCGAAAAGTGAAACAGTTGTAAGTCTATTTGAGAAAGCTGCGAATCATTCACCAAATAAGCTTGCTGTGGTCGCTGGAGGTCAAAGTATTAATTACAAAGAACTTGACCAAAGATCCAATCAATTTGCCAATTTCCTGATCTTTAAAGGTGTAAAATTAGAAAATCCGGTTCCACTTTGTATTGACCGATCCATTGATATGGTAATTGGGATTCTGGGAATTCTGAAAGCCGGGGGTGCATTGGTTCCGATCGACCCTTCGCTTCCTGTTGAAAGGATTGATTACATGTTGGAAGATACTGGGGCGGATTTTGTCATCTGCATTTCCAGTACTGCAGATAGGGTAGCAAATCATAAAAAACTGATATTTGATCAAGAAAGCGAGGAAATCAACTCCATGTCCTCCATCAAGCTACCAACATCACCCAATCCTGAAAATCTCTTTGATATCATCTATACCTCTGGATCCACAGGAAAGCCCAAAGGTGTAATGGTTGAACACAGAAACCTGGTCAACTTCCTTTCCAGCATGTCCAAAGAAGTAGAATTCGATCCTTCTTCCAGTATTTTATCTGTCACGACTTACAGTTTCGATATTTTTTATTTAGAGCTGTTTCTTCCACTTTTCCAAGGAGCTTGCGTTTTCTTAGCAGATAAAGAAACTACCCTCGATGGCTATAGGCTTGCACGGGAAATTGAAGAAAAAGCACCCACTCATATGCAGGCCACACCATCAGGGTGGCAGTTGCTTCTGGAAAGTGGATGGAAAAACCCAACCGGGATAAAAATGCTTGTGGGCGGGGAAGCCCTCAAGGAGGATACAAAAAATGCTTTGTCTTCTCTAGGAACGCTTTGGAATTTGTATGGTCCTACGGAAACCACTATTTGGTCTACTTTAAAGAAAATGGACCCAAGTCGAAAAGTGAATATCGGTAAGCCTATTGCCAATACCTCTATCTATATTCTTGGTTCAGGAGATCAGCCAAATCCTATAGGCATTCCCGGTGAGCTCTGTATAGGCGGGGATGGCGTCGGAAGAGGATACCTTAATAGATCAGAACTCACTTCTGAAAAGTTTGTTTCCGATCCTTTCAGCGAAAATAAAGAAGCAAGGTTTTATCGGACCGGAGACCTTGCCAAATGGTTGCCTGATGGAAATATTGAATATTTGGGCAGAATAGATGATCAGGTCAAAATCAGAGGTCACCGAATCGAACTTGGGGAGATTGAAACTGTGCTTCAGCAGCACAGGGGGATTAAACAGGCAGTTGTCGCAGTGAAGCAAGATAACTTTGGGATTAATAGACTGATTGGCTATGTGATTTGCAAAAGTCCTTTTGAAAAGGATGAGGTCATTTCTTTCCTAAGTGCAAAACTTCCCGACTATATGGTCCCACACACTTGGATGGAGTTGGATGCTTTCCCTTTGACTTTCAATGGGAAAATAAATAGAAAAGCCCTTCCTGAACCTGTATTGGAATCATCTGAATCCATAAAATATGAAGCGCCAAAAACAGAACTACAAAAAATAGTAACGGAAGTTTGGAGTAAAATATTAGGAGTGGAGAAAGTGGGGCTCAATGATGATTTTTTTGCACTCGGGGGACACTCTCTTATGGCCATGAGAGTTATAGTAGCTTTGAGGCAGGAAACAGGACAGGTACTTTCTATCAGGGATCTATTTTCAAATCCCACTGTCAAACAGTTGACAGAAACCCTTTCTACCAAAGAAATAGATGAAAAGGAATTTGGTCTCAAAATTCTTAATGAAAGACAGGAAACTCTTCCCCTTTCTCATAATCAACTGAGCCTTTGGTTTATCCATCAATTAGAAGGGAGCATACAGTACCACATTCCAGTCATTTTCAATATAAAAGGAAAACTGGACAACCAGGCATTGGAACATGCTCTAAAAGAAATTGTCAACAGGCATGAAATCTTACGCACAGTCATCGCGGAAAAGGATGGTATTGAATTTCAAAAAATACTTGAAAAGAATCAATTCCGAATTGATAAAAAAGAAGTAAGCAAGGCAGAAATTGATAATGAAATAACCAAGTTGGTCAGATTGCCCTTTGACCTGAATAATGATCACATGATCAGGGCATGTCTAATCGCGTTGGGAACAGATGAATATTGTTTGGTAATTACCATGCATCATATTGCCTCTGATGGATGGTCCGCTTCTCTACTAAAAAGAGAGCTTAAGGAACTCTATAGGGCTTTTTCAAATGAAAACTCCCCTGATTTACCCGAGCTCCACCATCAATACGCAGATTATGCATTATGGCAAAGAAATCTTATCGCCCAGGATTCTTTCCAATCCAAAATAAACCTATGGAAAAAAAGACTTACGGATACAACACCACTTCAACTTCCAACAGACTATACCAGACCTTCCATTCTTAGCACCAAAGGAGATATTCATAGATTCAAAATTGACTCTACTGTAGTCAACCAATTAAAAGAATTGGGAAAAGGTCAGAAAGCTACACTTTTCATGACATTGCTAGCGGCCTATAAAATCCTGCTTTACAGATATTGTGGTCAGGAGGATATTTGTGTCGGAACACCAATTGCCGGAAGGGAAAACAAAGAAACAGAAGATTTGATTGGTTTTTTTGTAAATACACTGGCCCTTAGAACGCAAATCCAAAATTCTTTGGGATTTGATGAATTTTTAGATCGTGTTAAAACAACCACGCTGGAAGCATTTGAAATTCAGCAAGTACCATTTGAAACTATTGTCGGGAATTTAGGCCAGGAAAGAGACTTGAGTAGAAACCCTATTTTCCAAGTTCTTTTTGTTTTACAGAACGTTCCGGATGCCAAATTCGAAATTGAAGGAGCTGAAGTGTCCGAAAAACCGTTTGAGCACTTTACTTCTAAGTTTGA
>CAZLJT010000268.1:1455-4941 GCA_964559905.1 uncultured Aquiflexum sp. | reverse complement strand
CCCGGTGCGCCGCGGGCACGTGCGTCGCTCGCCTCGCTGGTCGCGCGTCGAGCGCGAGGCCCGGGAGCGCTACGGGTCGTTGATCGCTGGAGTCGATGAAGTCGGACGGGGCCCCCTCGCGGGCCCCGTTGTCGTTTGCGCCATCGTGATGCCGCTCGACCGACGCGCCATTGCCGGCGTCACCGACTCCAAGGCGCTCAAGGCTGCCGACCGTGAACGACTCGCCGAGCGCATCATGGCGCAGGCCGTCGCTCTCTCGCTCGCGGCGTCGAGCGTGTCGGAGATTGGTCGCTGGAATATTTACCAGGCCACCGCACGCGCAATGACCCGGGCGCTCGCCAAGCTGCCGGTCCCCCCCGACCACGTACTCGTTGACGGCAAGCCGATCAAGACTCTTCCGGTCCCGCACCAAGCGATCGTCGGGGGCGATGCCATCTGCTACAGCATCGCGTGCGCAAGCATCGTGGCGAAGGTCGTGCGTGACCGCTTGATGCGTCGCCTCGCGTTGCGGTATCCCGCCTTCGCGTGGGAGTCCAATGCCGGGTACGGCACGCCCGCTCACATCGCTGCCCTTCGCACTGTTGGGCTCACGCCGCACCACCGTATTGGATTTTGCCGCACCGCCCTCGGCGGACAACTCGATCTCGTCTGAACGTGCCCCGCTACGGGGTCCCTGACTTATTGTTCGGGGACGCGCGCGAAGCCCGCGCGAACTGACACGCACTCCCCCACCGTCCCGCATGCTGCCGTTTCGACTTCCCGGCTGGTTCCGACGCGCCACCATTCGTAGGCCACCGCCGACGGCGGAGGATGTCTACGCGGGCCCAATCCGCGGCGAACTGCTTGGAGCCGAGCATCTCGCCGAGCGCGCCCGCCGCCTCGCCGCGGAGCAGACGACCGTGCGTGAGCGGCGGCAGCGCCGGATGCGTCCGCGCCCCGCGCGCCTACTCATTCGTCTCGCACAGTCGCGGCGCATCCTTGAGAGTGCCTACACGCAGCTCTCCGCGGCGGCTGCGCGCGGGACCGACATCGGACCGGCGGGCGACTGGTTGCTCGACAACTTCCACGTGGTGCGCGAACACGCGAGTCACGTGGAGGAGAGCCTGCCGGAATCGTACTTCCGCGAGCTGCCGCTCCTCGTGAGCGGTCCGTTGGCTGAGTATCCGCGTGTGTACGAGATTGCCATCACGCTGATCTCGCACACGGAAGGGCGAATCGATCCGGCAGACGTCGAGCGATTCGTGGCGGCCTTCCAGGAGTCCACGCCGCTCTCACTCGGCGAACTCTGGGCCGTGCCGTCGATGTTGCGCCTCGGCTTGATCGAGAGCGTCCGGCGGATGGCGCTCCGCACGGTGCAACGCTTGGAGGAGATCGAGCGGGCCGACCGATGGGCGTCGCAGATTCTCCGTGCCTCCGACGGCAGCGAGGCGGGAATGCGCGCGGCGCTCGCGAGCTTTGTAGAGGCGCACCCACCGGTACAGCCGGCGTTCGTGTCGCGACTCCTGCAACAACTGCGCGCCACCGCCGGCGCCACCGCGCCCCTCGTGGGGCTCGAGCGATGGTTCGCCGAGGAGGGCATTGGCCCCACGGAAGCGGCCACGCGCGCGGCCGAGCGGCTGGCCCTGACGACGCTCGTGATGGCGAACAGCATCATGAGCATGCGGAGCATTGCGCAACGCGACTGGCGCGACTTCGTGGAGCGTCTGAGCGCGGTGGAGGGCATCCTCCTGCGCGATCCCGCGGGTGAGCACGCGCAGATGACCTTTGCCACGCGCGACAGCTATCGCCACGCCGTGGAGCGGATGGCCAAGCATTCGGACGCGAACGAGCGCGAGGTGGCGCGTGCAGCAATCGCCCTCGCCGAGTCGCACAGTGCCGACGCGCGCCGCTCGCACGTGGGCTACTGGCTGGTCGATCGCGGAGTCGCCGAGTTGGAGGCGGCGATTGGGTACGAGGCGCCAGTGCCGCTGCGCATCCATCGCTGGGTCCTTCGTCATCCGAACTTCTGCTATGTCGGCGGCATCATTGCCGGCGGCGCGTTGGCGCTGTTCCCGGTCATCGTGGTGGCGCTCTCGTTGGAACCGCCCCGCGCCGCCGGGTGGGTGTTGGTGTTTCTGGTGGCGTTCCTGCCCGCGCTAGACATTGCCGTCAACGTGATGAGCCAACTGGTCACGTGGTTGTTGCCGCCGCGTGTACTCCCCAAGCTGGACTTCAGCGTGAGCGGGGTGCCCGAACCGTATCGCACGGCGGTGGTCATCCCGACGCTCTTCCCGTCGGTGGAGTCGGTCGATGAGGCGCTGACCAACCTTGAGGTGCAGTTCCTGGCCAACAAGGGGCCGAACCTGCACTTCGCGGTGCTCAGCGACTTCACGGATGCCCCGTCAGCCACGCTCGCCGGTGACGATGCCATTGTGGCCGCCGCCGTCGCGGGCATTCGTGCCCTGAATGCCCGGCACGCGCCCACGCGCGGCGATGCCTTCTACCTGTTTCATCGTCCGCGGCGCTGGAATGCGGCGCAGGGCGTGTGGATGGGATGGGAGCGGAAGCGTGGCAAGCTGGCGGAGTTCAATCGCTACCTGCGCGGCGGCGCCGCAGAAGCCTTCTCGGCCATCGAGGGGGATGTGACGCCGCTGCGGGGCGTGCGCTATGTCATCACGCTCGATTCCGATACGGTGCTTCCGCCGGATACCGCACCGGCGCTCGTCGGTGCGATTGCCCATCCGCTCAATCGGGCGGTCTACGATGCTGTCCGCGGTCGGGTCGTGGCTGGCTACGGGATCCTGCAGCCGCGGGTAGGTGTTTCGCTGCTCAGTGCACATCAGTCGCGCTTTGCCGTCGTGCACTCGGGGCATCCTGGCGTCGATCCCTACACGACGGCGGTGTCGGATGTCTATCAGGACCTGTACGGGGAAGGGAGTTTCACGGGGAAGGGGATCTACGACGTGGACGCCTTCGAGACGGCGACGCACGGGCGGTTCCCCGAGAACACGTTGCTCTCGCACGATTTGATCGAGGGGAACTATGCGCGTGCGGGACTGGTCACCGACCTCACGGTCTTTGACGACTATCCGGCGCGGTATCTCTCGCATGCGCGTCGCAAGCATCGGTGGATTCGCGGCGACTGGCAGTTGTTGCGGTGGCTGACGCGCTGGGTGCCGGGTCCGCAGGGCGATGATCGCAACACGCTTGGGATGCTCGCTCGCTGGAAGATTCTCGACAATCTCCGTCGCAGCACGACGGAGCTGGCGCAGTTCATCTTTATTCTTGCGGGCTGGACCGTGTTGCCCGGGTCACCGCTGCAGTGGACCCTGCTCGGCGTCCTCGCGGTCGCCGCGCCCTGGATTGTCTCGCTGCTGCTCGCCCTGATTGCTCCGTCCACGAACAAGTCGCTGCGTGCCTACTATGGCGCGGTCTGGCGGGACGCGATCACGAGCGCGCAGCAGGTGGGACTGGCCCTCGTCTTCCTGCCGCACCACGCCTGGCTCT
>CAZLJT010000268.1:0-1445 GCA_964559905.1 uncultured Aquiflexum sp. | reverse complement strand
GGCTGACCGTCTCCAAGCGCATGCTGTTGGAGTGGCAGTCCGCCGCGCTGACGGAGCGGGCGACGTCTGGATCGGCGGCGCGCGCGTGGCAGGCGATGTGGCCGGCCGCGGTTGTGCCGCTGCTGGTTGGTGGATGGAGCCTCTGGCTCGGTATCACCGGTCCGGTCACTGCCCTCGACGGGCTCTGGCGCCTGCTGTTCCCCGTGCTCCCGCTCGTCGGGATCTGGCTGGCCGCCCCGTTCGTGGCGTATGCGATGAGTCTGCCCTTCGAGCGGCGCGTTGCCCCGCTCACGGCGGAGTCGCGCGAGCAGGCACTCCGATACGCGCGCGCCCATTGGGAGTTCTTTGCGCGCTTCGTGAACGACGACACGGCGTGGCTCGCTCCCGACAACGTGCAGGAGGACCCGGAGCAAGTCGTGGCACTCCGGACCTCGCCGACCAACATCGGGCTGCAGTTGCTGGCGACGGTGAGTGCGCACGACCTGGGATTCATCGAGGCGAGCGCGATGGTGGACCGACTCGAGCGCGCCTTCGTCTCGCTGGAGCGGCTTCCGCGGCACCGCGGGCACTTCCTGAACTGGTACGCACTGCCGGATTTGAGCATTCTCGAGCCTGCGTACGTGTCCACGGTGGACAGCGGAAATCTTGCTGGGCACCTCATTGCCTTGCGGCAGGCCTGCCTGGAACTCGCCGAGTCGCTGGCGTCCCGTGAGCCGATGCTCGTGCCGCGGCTCGAACGGGTTGCCGCGATGGCCGATCGCTACGTCCACGAGATGGAGTTCGGGTTCCTCTACGACCGCGATCGCAAGCTCTTCATGATTGGCTACAACGCCACCACGCACCAGGCCGATCAGGCGTCGTACGACCTGCTGGCCTCGGAAGCGCGGCTGGCGAGCTTCGTGGCGGTGGCCAAGGATGAGGTGCCGCCGGAACACTGGTTCCACTTGGGACGCACGTTGACGTGGGCGCAGGGCGAGCCGGCGCTGGTGTCGTGGAGCGGCTCGATGTTCGAGTACCTGATGCCGATCCTCGTGATGCGCGCCTTCCGCGAGACGCTGCTGGGCCAGACCTATGGCTCGTCGCTTGAGCGGCAGATTCGCTACGGGGCGGAGCGGGGCTCGCCGTGGGGAGTGAGCGAGAGCGCGTATAACCTGCGCGACCGACATCTCACGTATCAGTATCGCGCGTTCGGTGTGCCCGATCTGGCGTTGCAGCGCGGACTCGGGCGCGACCACGTGATTGCCCCGTATGCATCGGGGCTCGCAACGATGGTGGATCCGGAGCGGGCGCTCGCCAACCTCCGCGCAATTGAGCAGCTGGGCGCATTCACTGAGTTCGGGTTCTACGATGCGCTCGACTACACCCGCCCGGCGGTCGACCAACCATTCGCCATCGTGCGTTGCCATATGGCGCACCACATCGGGATGACACTCGTCGCGCTGACC
>CAZLJT010000267.1:0-4960 GCA_964559905.1 uncultured Aquiflexum sp. | reverse complement strand
ATTTGGAAGAAGAAAATCTTTTTGGAAATTTTGATATCTCAAAGGATTACCTGATGGCAGGAAGAGCAGCAAAAATAAGATTTGGAGCTGCCTATGTATATAAAAACAGGGATTTTTTGATAGAGGATTTTCAATTCAATACCGGAAATACTGTTTTTGATGGTGACCCCAACCGTGTTTTGCTCGAGGAAAACCTCTTTTCATCAACCAATAGAAACGGTATCAGATATGATCCCACATTTATTCCGATCAATCCAAATCAATTCAATGCCAATCTGAATAATAAAGCAGGCTATGTTTCCACCGAGTTCAACCCATTCACCAATTTAAGGGCGATTGTAGGTCTGAGAGTTGAGAAATATGAGCAGTTTTATACCGGAACCAACCAAACAAATACAATCGTATTTGATAATGAGAAAGTCTTGGATGACTTGGACTTCTTCCCAACTGTAAATTTGGTTCAATCTGTTGGAACCAATCAAAACATCCGTTTAGCTGCATCCAGGACAATCGCCAGACCATCTTTTAAAGAGCTTTCATTTGCTGAGATTTTGGATCCCCTTACCGGAAGGTCATTTGTTGGATCGCTTTTTCCTGAAACAACGAATGGAGGGACTGAGATTCTTTGGGATGGAAACCTTCAAGCAACAAGAATCAATAATCTTGATTTGAGATGGGAAAAATTCCTACAACGTAGCGAGATTATATCAGGAAGTGTTTTTTATAAAACTTTTGATAATCCTATTGAAATGGTCCAATTCCTGTCAGACCCTGGAGCTTTTCAGCCTAGAAATGTTGGAGACGGAACTGTTCTTGGGGTTGAATTGGAAGTTAGAAAATCACTTTCCATGTTTTCACCAAAGTTGGAGAACTTCTTTTTCAATACAAACCTGACTTTTGTAGAGTCATCCATTGATATGGCTGAGTCAGAATTCAGGTCAAGAGAGTTGACAGCCAGAGAAGGAGAAGTTGTAGGAAGGACTAGGCAAATGGCAGGTCAAGCCCCCTATATTATCAATTTTGGCTTTTCATACAATAGTATGATATCCGGTTTGGAGGCAGGAGTATTTTATAATGTACAGGGACCAACCCTTACTTTTGTAGGATTTGGCAATAGAACGGATACTTACACAGTTCCATTCCATTCTCTTAATCTGAATATTAATAAAACCTGGGGAAAAAGTGATAGGATCCAAACCACTTTTAATGTTACCAATCTATTGGATGATTTAAGACAAGAGACCTTTAGAATGTATGGTGCAGAAGATGAAATATTTACCAGTTTCAGACCAGGAAGAAGAATAGCCCTTCGTTTTAGATATACCATTTGGTAATAACCTCTTTAGCAAAACATTTAAATTTTAACCTCCGCAGAGAAAGCGGAGGTTTTTTTTGTTTTAATATTAATTAAATGTTAATTTAGCTTAACAATTTATTAACATTGAGACATGAAGCGGTTAATTTTCTTTTTTTTGATGCTACAATTATCCATTCCCGGATATGTATTGGCATTGGATTCACAGGAAGATTTGGATTTTTCATCTAGAGAATTTATAGCTCATTGGGGAACTGTCAGTCCTAAATTCCAAAAATTGAAGAAGAAAATTGAAAAGGATTTTCAAAGATTTGAGAAAAGTGAGGAATTTTTAAGGAGGCTCTTTTATAGGAGTCAATTGCACCTTTTATACGAATATAACCAATATGCTTCTGTAAATGAACTAATTGAAACAGGTAAATTTGATTGTGTTAGTGGATCTCTGCTTATAGCATCTTTTTTAGACTATTATGAATTTGATTATGAAATTATCGAAACATCGTACCATGTTTTTATAAAAGTCAAATTAGCTAATCAATTGATTGTTCTAGAATCTACGGATGAAAACGGTTATCTCACGAATGAAGAAGAAGTAATGGCTTATCTGGAAAATGTGGAGAAAGATTCTAAGCAGTCCAATTTATACCTTGATCCAAAAGATATTTCAATAAAAAGCTTGATTCAGCCATCAATTTACAGGGCAATAAATATTCGGCAGTTAAAGGGACTTGAATATTTTAATAGTGCGATTTTTTTTAACAATCAATCTGCTTACAATTTAGCTTATGAAAAAGCCAAGGCAGCCGAAATTTTATATCCTTCCGAGCGGATAATTCTACTCAGAAGATTGCTTGAACAGCAATTGGTCTTGGCTCAAAACTAAAGCCAATTTAATTTTGTTAAAGGAATTTGAGTTCATTGAACCTATACTTTTTGAAAACCCGACATCAACTTTCTCTTAATTTGCACTTTATATTTTAAGTGACTATGAGCTAAATATGGTCTTTAGGTTTAAGCATTGTCCAATATTTGATAAAAATATACTCATTTTAACCAAAAAATACCGTAAACAGGGTATTTTTTGGTAATTCCCTATGGCGTAAATTTGAATAAATAATAAGGTATTTTTTTCACGGTTTTTTGATAAAATATAGGGGATAATAAATTTCATTTTTTATCCCCAATTTTTTTGTCAATACCTGAATCCTACTTTTACGCCACCATACCAGTTAATCCCGGGTGCAGGTTGGAAAAATCTATTGCCAAATGCGTTTAGGTCATTTCCCAGACTATAATCTTCATCAAGAAGATTGTCAACTCCACTATAGGCCTCAAAATCCCATTTGATCCCCACTGTACTTCTCCAACCAAATCGGCCCCCTACAAGATTGTATGAATCTTGAAATACCGTGTTGGCATCATTCAGCGGTAGCTTATCCACAAATTGATGGGTAACATTGAAGTACAAGCCCAATTTGGTTTTAACATCAAGTAGGTTGACCAGAATATTTGGTGAAACTCCGGTAAGTTGATTTCCTGAGAAATCATTCCCTCCACTTTCAAAATCTGAAAAGCGAAAATAATGCCCGGTAAATGCATGATTAAGTTTGACTTCCTGAACCAAGGTACGTTGGTTTCTGAAAAGAGCGTAATCCAAACTGAGTTCAAGACCTTTTTGGTCAGTTTGTCCGGCATTTCTAAAAAGCACCACACCATCTGGATTGGTAAATGTGGTGATCGTCTGGTCCAGTTTAAAATAAAATGCAGCTGCATCAATATTGAACATTCCGAATGTACCTCTGTATCCTAATTCATAATTGATCCCTCTTTCAGCTTCCAGATCCAGATTAATACTTCCCTCATTGGTCCTTACCTCAGCTATGGTAGGAGGGGAAAAACCTGAACTGATACTACCGTGAACTCCTGAACTATTATTTATTTTGTATACCATTGCCAATCTTGGAATAATGTTGGGGTCAAAAACCTTGGAATTGGAAGAGGGGTCGTTTCTTGAAGCATCCACTGTTCTATCGATATCGTACCTTCCAAAATTTTGACTTAGCCCTAGCGTCATTAAGACTTTTTGTGTCCATTCTATTTCGATTTGTTGAAACAAAAATGCCTGAGTGGTTACCAAATCATCACTGAACCTTATGGTATCTGCCTGCCCCTGACGATTACCGAAATTTTGGGCCAATGTTTTTCCAAATTGATATTCCCCGCCTGCGACTATCTGAACAGGAATTTTACCCCATGTATCTTTATAGGAGAATTTGGAACGTCCCCCATAGCTGAATGCTGTTTCTTTCTTATAATCCAATATAAAAGGGTTTTCAAAGTCCGTAGTATTAATATAGACCGCTGTGGAATTTTTCCATTTTTCACCAAGATCTATTTTATGTGAAAGGGTCCCATATAGGCTTTTTTGTGCAATAGAACTGTTTTGTGCAACAGATCCCGGTCTTGCTTGTGTTCTGTCCGCCTCCCCCTGTGCTTGGTTAAGTGCTCCCGGAATCTGATAAAACAGGTCTGAATAGAGTATCTGGGTCGATAGCGATTGCTTTTCACTTGGGCTGCTATGTAATGCAAGTTGGAAAACTTTCCTGTCCAAGGCGTTGTGTTCTCTATAGCCATCAGATTTTTGATGCACATAGGAGGCATTGACCCCGCCTTTCCCAATTTTTTGATCTATTCCAAATCTGTATCTTAATAATCCAAAATCTCCTATGCCCACATCGGAGGAAAAATAATTTTCAGAAACAGTTTTTCTACTCTCCAGGCTAATTACGCCCCCGTTTCCCGCTCCATAAATACTTCCAGCAGGCCCTTTGATTATTTCTGTATTTTGGATATTGGAGAGATCCAAAATATTCAATGGGGTGGTACCATCAGGTGAAGTAAAAGGGATGTCGTTCCAATAAACTTTTACATTCCGAACCCCAAATGGAGACCTTAAAGAGCTTCCCCGTATAGAGACCCTATAACTACCCGGCGCCCTTTCTTCTACCCTGACGCCTGGTTTGGTGTTATAAGCACTCAATATTGAATTTTCATTGAACCTATATAATTCATGTTCAAAGATTTTACTGATTGACCCGGCTTGGTAAACAAGACTGCGTTCTGATTCAAATCCCTGCACTACCACTTCATTGAGCGCACTGAGAGCCGGCACCAATTCTACAGTAAGAATTTCATCAGGTTGAACTAGAATTGAAAGACTTTCATAGGAAATATGTGAAAAAACAAGCAACGTGGGATTACTTATGTTTAGGGATATTTCCCCACTGAAATCAGAAACCTGATTATTCTGGCCATCTATTTTTACAACTGTACCAGGAATTGGTTTTTTGGTAATCTTATCTACAACTACCAGTTGATTTTGTCCATAAGTAACAAATGGAAGCAAAAGGATAAATATCCAAACGATTAATTTCATGGTGAAATATATGAGATTTGAAAAGGCTTACAAAGTAGGATTTTATGGAAGGAGAAATAATACAAGAAGAAGTGAATTTCTATCTTTTTTAAATAGTTGTATGAACACTGTTCATTATGCTTTTGTCAAAGGATCTAAAGTTAATCCTCTATACAAACAAAAAACCCCGTATTTCTACGAGGTTTCTGTACCAGGAGCGGGAATCGAAC
>CAZLJT010000266.1:0-4967 GCA_964559905.1 uncultured Aquiflexum sp. | reverse complement strand
AAGTTTTCCCCATCACCAAAAATCCCGAGCATCAACTCCTGACTGATTTGGGAGTAATGACATCCGCCTGTGGCATCACAGCCTATCTTGGCGGAGCTTTTTCCTCCGAATATGATAAAGCTGTTTTTATTGCCGAACCTGTCAGTAATATCCTACACATAGATCTGCTTTCTGACGACGGGACACTTTTCAAAGCCAGTCGCCAACATCCTGACAAGGAATTTCTTGCTTCCACCGATTCCTGGTTCAGACCAGTTAATATGTATATAGGTCCTGATGGTGCACTTTACCTCCTTGATTATTACAGACAGTTTATCGAGCACCCTGAGTGGATGGCTGAGGATGTGGTGAATTCCGGGGCACTTTACAATGGTACAGACAAAGGAAGAATTTACAGAATTACCTCAAAAGGAACCAAGCCATTGGACTGGTCCAACAAATTGAAATTGGGAGATTTTACTGATCAGGAACTGGTGGAAAAGCTAGCAGATCCAAATATCTGGTGGAGAAGAAATGCCCAAAGGCTCCTCGTGGACCGAAAAATTTCAAATATTCCAGATGGGTTGTTTGAAATGGCAAAAAATGAAAATAATCCTGAAGGTAGGGTTCATGCATTGTGGACATTGGAAGGTCTTGATAAAACAAATCCGGAACTCATTATCAAAGCACTTCAGGACAAAGAGGCCGGGGTAAGAAAGAATGCCCTTCAGATAGCAGAACTTCATCTGTCCCAATACCCGGAAATGGAATCTGCCCTGCTCCAATTGGTTTCGGACAACAACCCTAAAGTTCGCTTTCAACTGCTATGTACATTGGGATTTTTGAAAAGTGAAGCCGCTTCTTTGGCCAGGGAAAAATTGCTTTTTGCAAATATAGAAGATGAATGGATGCAGGTAGCGGCCTTATCAACAACATTTGAAGATAACAAAACATTGATGCAGGCTACCTTAACAAACTATAAGGAAGACATTCCTGCTTATGGCACATTGGTGCGGCGGTTGAGTGCTATGACAGCATCCAGTTTGGATAAAGATGCGATTTTGGATTTAATCAGGAAAGGTACAAATAACAACTCAGGACAAGTAAGTACTTGGCAGGCCCCCCTTCTTGCTGGTTTGGCCCAAGGGCTTCAAAGTAAAAAAATTGAGGGATCAACATTGCGCCACGCTGAAAACATGCTTTTGACTGCTTGTTTTGAGAGTCCCTCCATTCAGGTCAGACATTCATCTGTAGAACTTTTAAAAGTATTAGGTGTAACTGAATCTTCCCGGTCAATAATCTTAAAGCAAAAAGCCAAAACCATCGCGGCAAATAAAAATTTGTCTGAGCAGGAAAGAGTCATTGGTATCAATTTCCTTTCCTTATTTGATTCAGAGGATAACAAAACTTTTTTCAAAAGTCTGCTACAGCCCATAGAACCAAATGAAGTTCAGTTGGCAGCACTTAAGGCACTAAGTCGCATTCCGGATACCTCAGCAGCTGAATTGGTGGTGGAATTATGGCCTTCATTTACTCCCGTAATCCGGGAAGAAGGTTTGAATACTTTTATGGTCAACAATGACCGGATCAGCATTTTGTTGGATGCTATGGAAAATGGAATCATCCAACCCAACAACCTTGGATGGCCAAGGAGTGTCAGACTTATGAACAATTCCAACATCCCACTCCGTACCCGTGCAAGATTACTGATCAACAAAGAAGAAAAAAGCAGTGAAGAAATCCTGCAGCAATATCAGACCAGTCTGACTTTAACTGGAAGCCAATTAAAAGGACAAACTGTATATCAGGAGAATTGTGCCATATGCCATAAAATGGGTCAGGATTTGGGGATGGCATTAGGTCCTGACCTGGCAACCATGAAAAACAGAAGACCTGAAAACCTCCTCAGTGACATCCTTCTTCCCAATCTTTCCATTGCAGATGGCTATGACATGTGGTCGGTGGAAATGCAAAATGGGGAAAATTTACAGGGCTTGATTGCATCTGAAACCCCGAATACCATTCTGCTGAGAAATGCCGGGGGTCAGGAAAGGAGTATCTCACGACAGGATATCCGGTCATTGAAGGTGATGGAAATGTCAGGCATGCCCTCGGGTCTTGAAAACAATATCAATCCTCAGGAAATGGCTGATTTATTGGCCTTCATTCTTAAATTCAATTGACCCAAATCTTTAACTCCAACACGATTGACATGAAACCTAAACATATTCTCATTCAGATCTTAATTCTTTTGGCCTTTGTAAATCAGACTTTAGCTCAAAGCCAAAAATTTCCTTGGCCTGAGGGGAAGAAGATGGCGCTTAGTTTGAGTTTTGACGATGCCAGGGCCAGCAATACGAGTTTAGGGATTCCACTTTTGGATGAATACGGCATCAAAGCGACTTTTTTTGTTATTCCTGCCAGTGTGGAAAAAGACCTTAACAATTGGAAAAAGGCTGTAGCTAGCGGCCATGAAATTGGAAACCATTCCATTTTGCATCCATGCAGCGGAAATTTTGCCTGGTCACGAGAGCGGGCTTTGGAAAATTATACCTTAGATAAAATGAGGGTGGAGTTGGTACAGGCAAGTGGAGAAATCGAAAAACTCCTAGGCGTTTTTCCCCAAGTGTATGCCTATCCCTGTGGACAGAAATTTGTTGGAAAAGGAATACATACCGAAAGTTTAGTCCCCTTGATTTCGGAAATGTTCTTGGCAGGAAGAGGTTGGATGGATGAAGCCCCCTCTGACCCGATTTATGCTGACTTGGCGCAATTGACCGGTATGGAAATGGATCAAAAAGAATTTGAGGAAATATTGCCTTTGATCGAATCAGCTTCCAAAAACGGCCAATGGCTGGTACTTGCAGGACATGAAACGGATCATTCAGGAAATCAAACAACTCGCCTGAGTATGCTGAAAAAACTGGCAGCTTATGCCAATGACCCTTCCAACGGAATCTGGATAGCTCCAATTGGTACTATCGCCAAGTATGTAAATGAAACCAGGCTTGCAATAGCCGACACCATGAATATACCCCAACTGGTCAGACCATACAAAGATGGCAAACTCCGATTGACCGCTGAAAACGGCAGAGGGATTGGCCCAGCCATTCAATACATGCCTGATTGGAAAGCTTTTGGCTGGTTCACCTCCAATGATAGCGTGGTGTGGGAAGTAGATGTACCTATGGATGGAAACTATGAAGTCTGGCTGGATTGGTCAGTTTCTGATGAAGAAGCCGGCAAAAAATTTGTTTTGACTGCCGGAAAAGAAAAACTGTTGGGGATAGTTGAGAAATCGGGTTCATGGGAGACTTTCCAAAAAAAATCCATAGGAACGATACCATTGAAAAAAGGATATGGAAAAGTAATCTTTAAATCCAATGAAACTTTTGAAGAGGATGGGGCGATCTTGGATTTGAGAGAGCTTACTTTGATCAGGAAAGACTAAATCTTGATCATTATTTATCCCAAGTAATTGGTTTGAAAACAATCTCCGTATAATTGTCTCGTTCGTACAGAATGCCAACCGTATTTTGGTCAAGGTTTACCAAATCACTGTAAGCAGTCCAGGAAGATTTTTTTGGATCAGCTGTTCTATATACCAAAATGGATTTCGACCAGGTCTTTCCTTCATCGTAGCTGATTTTGATGGTCAGGTTATTCCTGTGATTTGGGTCCGCAGCATTGGAATGTGCAAGTACCGTCTTCCCATTCCTCATCCCAATCGGTAAAATAGAGGCCTGACAAACGGGGTCAGGAAGGGATTCTTCAAAATATGCTGTATCCCAAGAAGTACCACCATCGCTGGAATAAGCCAATATCCTATTTCGGATATCACCTCTTTGATTACGGATACTCATAATCATCCTATTGTCAGACAATTCGGCGGCAATGGATTCATTGGAGCCTGGGAAACTGATGGATTCTGAAAGTTGAAAAGTTTTACCATGGTCATCAGTGAAAAATCCATGGGCCTGATATTCCTCGAAATTATCCTTTGGAGGACCGACAGAATGATTGGCTGCCACGAATATCCTACCCTTAAATTTTCCTTCCTGAAACTGAAAAGCATGTCCGGGTGTATTGGCATAATGCCTCCAATCATCCTTGAAATTATAGTTTGGGTTGAATTGAGGATTGTTTGGTCTGTGTGTTTGCAAGGTGATGTTAATAGGTTCTTCCCAAGTTTTTCCCAAATCCAATGATTTCATCATCCAAACTTCTCTGACACCCTGATTCATTCTTACTTCATACTCGTGGTTGTTTCCGGTATTGAAAAACAGGTAGATCACACCTTGGGGGTATTTGGGGTCATGGAGATCCACCACCGGGGCCGGATTACCGGCTTGAAGGGAGTCATAATCTACCAGCATCTTTAAAGAAGACCAAGTCTTTCCATGGTCCGTGCTTCTTTTCATCACCAGATTGATATCTCCAAAATCATCTGTCCCATGAACCCTGCCCTCAGCAAAAGCCATGAGTTCGCTATTGGGCAATGAAATGATGGCAGGAATCCTATAAATGGCATGGCCTTCTTTGCCGCCTTCGAATACTATGGTTTCCTGGGCATTACTTACGAATGCTGCAAATAGAAATAGAAGTAATGAGCCGAGAAATTTAACGGTATAAGACATAGATCAAGAAATTTGGTTAAAAATAAAGTATTTATTTAAAATCCGTTGCTCATCTCATACGTCCCTCTCTTTAATTCTCCTTTTTCAGGTAGTAATTAAATGTTATATTTTGAATAACATCCGATTAATTCTCAAAACCAATTTTAAATACATGAAAATTACCTACTGCAATGATTACCAAAACATGAGCCAAAAAGCTGCTCAAATAGTGCTGGATGAGGTTTCTACCAAGCCTGATTTACTTTTTTGTGCCGCCACAGGAAATTCTCCCACAGGGATGTATGCCGGCATGGCTGAGAATAAAGACTTATTCCATAAAATGAAGGTGGTCAAAATGGATGAATGGGGAAT
>CAZLJT010000265.1:0-5026 GCA_964559905.1 uncultured Aquiflexum sp. | reverse complement strand
GCCATCTTCAATATAAACAGTAGGGACCCTATCCTGCGTCGCTGCAAGGATATAGGCATAATCAAACCCCACTTCATTAGGTCCGGGAGACACTCTTTGGTTCCAATCCACAGTTCCATCCCCTAAACCCAAATGCCATTTACCGACAATACCGGTATGATAACCTCTGGTTTTCAGCATTTTTGGGATTGTCATTTGATCGACCCCTATAATCAGCGGCGCAGTACCTGGTAATACCTTGGCTTTTTCATTTCTCCATGGATATATACCCGTCAGCAAAGCATACCGGCTTGGTGTACAGGTAGCAGATGTAGCATAGGCATTCGTGAATTTTATACCTTCATTGGCAAGTCTATCCATATTTGGGGTCTGCAATTCAGTCGCACCATAAGCACCCAATTCACCATAGCCCAAATCATCCATGTAGATGATGACTATATTGGGAAGATTTTCTCCGGTCTCTTTAGTACTCTCATTATTTTGGCAGCTGCTCCAAAGTAGGATGATGGCAAAACTTGCCAAACAATTAATATATCTCGAGTTTATCATCATAGTTCAGTATTTAAATGGGTTCATTATTAGCTTTTATAAATTTTCTTCATGAAACAAGTTACTTCCGTCTTCCGTCTTCGGTCTTCTTTTTATTTATTTTAAGGTTGGGTGATTTCGAATTGAGTATTTTTTAAATCATTTTGCAATTCTCTCCACGACTTCTCCATAAAAGAACGGATAGAGAAGTGATAAATCCAAATGCCAATTAGAGTTTGCACAATTTATTGGTAAGAAAGAAAAATTAAATTAATATTGATCAATTCAATGACCAATAATGATGACAAAACCCAAATTATACAGTTTCTTGATTCTTGCTGCCATACTAATTGGTATTAAATCCACCGGATTCGCACAGCGACAGGAAAAGCCAAATGTATTATTCATTATCGTTGATGATTATGGTTGGATGGATGTGGGTGCTTATGGAAGTGAATTTTACGAAACTCCGAACATTGATCGGTTATCAAAAATGGGTGTTAAATTTACAAATGCCTATACCGCCTCTCCCGTTTGTTCTCCTACCCGGGCAAGTATCATGACCGGAAAATATCCTTCCAAAACTTACAATACAGACTGGTTTGGCGCTCCGCAGCCCTGGAACTATCAAAATCACTGGACAAAAAACAAACCCTTGATCCCAGCCGAGTACAGTCCTAATATGGCTTTGGAAGAATATACATTAGCCGAGGCATTTCAAGATGCCGGTTACCAAACTTTCTTTGCCGGCAAGTGGCATTTGGGGGAAACTGAAGAATACTGGCCCGAACATCAGGGATTTGATAGCAACATTGGCGGTCACGACCGAGGTGCACCATCTACAGGGAAAAAATATTTTTCACCTTATGACAACCCAAGAATGGAAAATGGCCCTGAAGGAGAATACCTGCCCATGAGACTGGCACAGGAAACCGCTTCTTTTATTGATAGCCATAAAAATGATCCATTTTTGGCATATCTATCTTTTTATTCGGTACATACTCCTTTAATGACAACGAAGGAGCTGGAACTCAAATACCTTAGGAAGAGATCCAGGTTAAATCTAACAGACGAGTTTGAACCTGAATATGCCAATAAGAACCGGACTACTCAGGCACATGCCGTTTATGCGGGAATGGTGGAAGCTATGGATACTGCCGTCGGGATGGTATTGGAAAGTCTGGAAAGGAACAATTTATTGGAAAACACCATTATTGTTTTTTTCTCTGATAATGGGGGTCTTTCTACTGCAGAAGGAAGTCCAACATCAAACCTCCCACTCAGAGCCGGTAAAGGATGGCTTTATGAAGGAGGAATCAGAGTTCCTTTGATCATTTCCTGGAAAGGTCAAATCCCAGAAGGAATCGAAAATAACAGTCCTGTCATCAGCATGGATTTTTATCCAACACTTATTGAATTGTCCGGATTAAAAGACAGCTTCAAAGGGAACGGAGAAATAGATGGTGTAAGTTTAAAGCCTTTGCTTCAAAATCAATCCGGGATAATCAACAGAGATGCGTTGTATTGGCATTACCCGCATTATGGCAATCAAGGTGGGAATCCCAGTTCTGTGATTCAGGAAGATGGCTGGAAGCTGATATATTTTTATGAAGATAACAGATCGGAACTTTATAACCTGAAAACAGATATAGGAGAGCGAAACAACCTGATTTTGGTGGAAACCGAAAAAGCGGATTACTTAAAAGCTAAACTTATGAATTGGCTTAAAAATACAAAGGCAGCACTTCCAAAACCCAATATCAAATCACAATAGCGGTAAAAAATAAAGACTGAATATCAAATGGTTGTTTGATTCCTAAGTTTGAATGTTTCGAGGTAAGTAAAATTAAAAGATTCTCTGCCAATCAAATAAAGGACAACTGGTCGGATTTAGAAATTTTCCTAAACTTTCAACTTTTAAATAACTACAGCCTTCTTTTATTTGGGTTCAAATTAATATAACTGATCAATTCATCATACCTTGATCCCATGTCCCGGTAATAAACAAATACTTCATATTCGTTTTCTGTTTCAAAATAATTTCCCTCAAAAAAAGCGGTATCCCAACCTTCAGGAGACTTGAAAGCATATTGATAATCATACCAACCTTGTTTGAGCAGCAAAGTGGCCTGATAGGTATTTGTTTCTTTATTCAGGATCATTTTGGAAGTGGGATCATTTCCCCATTTTGTAAATGAACCTATGATATAGGGCGATTCTTTAAGCCCATCGGCTCTCAAGTTGAAAGTGGTCAACATATATTCACTTTCCAATTCATGGTTTTTTCTCTCAAGATTCATGATGGCGTATTGTCCGTTCATATCAAGATACTCAGAATAAACCGATTGGGGTCTGGGCACATCGACCACTGTTTCCGCAAAAACAATATCTTCCTCCATTCTTGTCCAAGCAATATTTAACCCTTTTGCCCTAACAAAGCGTAAATCCACAAACCTGAATTCATTTCCGGCCAAAAAGACATTACTGCCATCAAAAAGCTGGTATTCAATCAATTTGGTATTTTCTCTTATCATTGTCGGAGTTCCCAATATCCTTGCATTATCCCACCTTTGGTTTTGGCGAACCAGAACTCTAAGGTTGTTTTTGGGATCAAATAACTCCCTTGCTTTATAATTCAAATTGACATTGATCTGCTGTACTTTTCTACGGTTTTCGATCTGCGCAGGAGGGACTACCCTAGCCGCCAAAGAAACAATTTTCTCAAAAACCATAAATCTTTTGGTAAGAATTACCTGGTTTTTATCCCTGCCCCTGTACACCACTATAGCATAATTTCCTGATTTAGTGACTCTAGGAGTAATAAAATTATAATGAATATAGGGTACTCTGGTATCAATTGAATAGCTATAATCCAGAATATTGAATTCATTGTACTCATTGAGGTATTCGGGTTCTTTGAGATCGGAAGGAGTCCAATCAAAATTACAGTGAATCACCTTAGCAGAATACATATCCGGGTCATAAGCCAAATCATCAAAAGTAAGGTTAAGGACACCACTGTTCAACTCAACAACAGGGGAGTTCATTTGGGCTGCAAATTCAACTGAACGAGGGAATAACCTTACGGACTGGATATTCTCCTCAAAAACACGATCTTCATACACCTTTTGGGCTGAAACGGAAAATGAAAAAGTTAAGAGAGTAAGAAGTAATAATATGCTGATCTTCATTATTATTTAGCTTTAATTGGCTTCAATATAAAAAACTATGCCAAAATCAGGAAATGGCTTCCTGAAGTTGACCTATTTCTTCCACCAAAACCTCCCACTCCGCATTGACTTTCTCCTCTTCAATTTTAAGTTTTTGGTATTCCTGATTCAGCTGATCCAGTTTTTGGCCATCGGAGTAGATTTCAGGATCTGCCATTTTAGCTTCCAAAGCTTTCTTTTTTTCTTCAAATTGAATGATTTTCCCCTCAATCAATGCCAATAGCTCTTCCTTTTTTTTCAGATCTTTTTTCGCCTGTAAGTTTTCAGTATTGTTGAACTCCCTTTTTTTAACCTCAGGCTTTGGGCTATTATCAGTTTTTTTGGATTCTGCCGGTATCAGCTCTTGTTGGGATTTCCAAAAGACAAACTCATCGTAGGTTCCCGGATATTCCTTGATCTGATTGTTCTCGATATACCAGATTTTATTAGCAACTCCCCTAATAAAATGCCTGTCGTGGGACACGGTAATGAAAGTACCTTCATACTGTTCCATGGCCTGGATCAGGATATTGACCGACTGCATGTCCAAGTGATTGGTAGGTTCATCCAAAAGCAGGAAATTGGCTTCAGAAATCATGGTTTTGGCCAAAGCTACCCTTGATTTTTCCCCACCTGATAGGACTTTGATTTTCTTGAAAACATCCTCGTTGGTGAATAGGAAACAACCCAACACATTCCTCAACTCGGTTTCGGTCTTTTTGGAACCTGCCTGCACCATTTCCTGAAGTATCTCATTGTCCACATTCAAGGCTTCCAACTGATGCTGTGCATAAAAGGATTTGATCACATTGTGCCCCTGTTCTCTTTTACCTTTGATCGGTTCGGTACCATCGATGATCCTCAACAAAGTGGATTTACCCTTTCCATTTGCACCGATCAGGGCTATTTTATCTCCTCGTTCAATCCTTGCAGAAGTATCTCTCAAAATCACCAAATCACCGTAGGCTTTGGACACATGGTCCAAGGTCACCACATCTCTTCCTGATTTTTGGGAAAATCTGAATTTGAAATTAACGGAAATGTTATCATCAACCACTTCATTGACCCTGTCCAACCTGTCCAAGGCTTTGATTCTGGACTGTTCCTGATTGGATTTAGTTGCTTTGGCCCGGAAACGCTCAATAAACCTCTCCGTTTGCTTGATCATCTGTTGTTGATTTTCAAAAGCATTCTGTTGAATTTCCATTCTCTCCTTTTTTTCCTCTTTGTAAAAGGAGTAATTTCCGGAATAGGTGGTCAGGGTACCATTTGAAACTTCTACGGTGGTA